>JACMKX010000001.1 GCA_014379905.1 Ferruginibacter sp.
AGTAACAACGATTGGGTTGTTGGCTCCACTAATTAAAGTAGCGGTATCTGTACCGGTATAGTTTGCATACCCGTTTGGAGAACAAGCGGAAGTTTTATTAAGATTACCCAGTCTCACATTTTCAATTACATCATCATCTGTGCAATCCGTAACGGGAGGAACACAATAACATGCAGAAGCAGGATTTAAAGTAACCTGCACCGGGGTAGAAGTTCCAACATTGCCACTACAGGTAACTGTTGCCTGGTAGAAAGTATTGGCCGCTAAGTTGGCAACTGAATAAGTATTATTGGTTGCACCTGCAATAGGTGTAAACGTACCAGTAGCAGAAGGTCCGGAGAACCATTGGTAAGTTACGCCGGAACCAGCAGTACCATTTTGCAATGATAAAGTGAATGGTATTCCTGCACATACTGCAGTGGCAGAGCTAATCGTATTTCCTGGAGTTGGAGTACCTGCACACGGTGTAGTTGAATAGTTTACTACGAAAGGAAAATCTTGCGGAGCGGTACCATCTAATACAGGCACGATTGCGTTGCTTGCAACAGTTCTCTGCCTGGCATTCCAGCCCGGCTGTGTAACCTGTCCTACAATAGTAACAGCAGGAGAAAAGTTAGACGCACCTGGTGTTACTGTACCAACCTGCCACTCTACCCAGTAGTTGCCTGCGGGGAGTGAAGTATTAACAGTAGCATTAATCTCCCATATTTTTCTGGTTGTACCACTACCCTGGATACGATACATTAAAGCCTCAGAACTTCCGGAGAATCTATTGGTAGTAAGATCACCAAATACAGGAGTAGGATTGCCTACAGATGGATCTGTATTATAAATTCTAACAAAAACACGGTTAAATGGCGAAGTTGCTCCGGCAGCACCCGTGCTATACGCAAAGAATGACATGCTGGTAACAGCCCATGAACCCGTTACAGAAAAGTTATCAATCAGGGTTAACCCTGCATCAATGTTGGCACCGTACCCGAAATTGATATTGGTTCCCTGGATTTCACTCCAGGTATACCCTGCCGGCGCATTAACTGAGGTACTGGAAACAGTACCCGTACTTAAAGGGCCGTTTGAATAAGTTTGAGCATTGGCAACACCGGCACAAAGGGCTACAAACCCGAGCGCTATGGCTGCTTTTTGAAATACTCTCCTTAATGTGTTGAAAGTAGTTTTAGATTGCATAATTAAGTTTTGTTTAAAAATAGATTTACATCTATAAGATGTAGTAACCTTAAGCAAAAAAAGACAAGGTCATACTTAGGTAATTTGCCTTGTTTACTTTTGAAAGTTTTTGGAAAAATAGAAATATTAATTAGCTTTTTCAGCAGCAGCAGAAGATTTGGAACCTTTTGCAGATGCAGCAGGGGCAGCTTTTCCAGCCTCTATAGCTAATTTTTCCTGTAACCGAGGTTTAGCAGCTTCGGTAGTACCAGCCAGCCGAACTTTCGAAGCTTTCTTTTTCGCAACTTTGGCAGGTTCCTGCGCAAAGGCAGCTGTTAAACCAAAACCACAAATGAGCGTGAGTAAGATTTTTTTCATAATAAATAAGTTTGTGAAAATGAATAATGACCAAATATACATTTATATGAAGAAAATGAGAAAAAAATGTTAACACTGGTAAAATCTCGTATTTTTATATCTAATACTGTGATAAACAGCTGTTTGATTGTATTTTTTTTTAAAGTATTCATGAGTCGGTGCCATTATACTCACCCGGAACTTTTTATGCCAGCTATCATTAAGAAATTTAAGGAATCACGTTTTGTTAAAGGGATGGTTTATGCCATCGTGGGTATCTTCACTTACCCAGGTATCAATGTTTTTAATAAACTTACTATAAGGGGAATGGAGCATTTAAAAGATCTTCCCAAAGGAAATGTGCTCTTTGTAAGCAATCATCAAACTTATTTTGCAGATGTGATCACTTTCATTCATATTTTTTGCGCTAACTATTGGGGTAAGAAAAACAAACTGGGCGTTCCTTATTATCTCCTTTGGCCCTTCACCAGGATAAAATATGTGGCGGCTGAAGAAACGATGAAGGCCAATTGGCTTACAAAATTATTTACATTGGCCGGCGCACTAACGGTAAAGCGTACATGGAGATCGGAAGGATCAGAAGTAAGGCGTGGATTAGATCCGTCGGACACAAGAAAAATCACGGAAGCCCTGATGAATAACTGGGTTATTACTTTTCCGCAGGGAACAACTAAGCCCTTTGCACCAGGCAGAAAAGGAACAGCGTACATCATTAAACAAACCAGGCCTATTGTAATACCTGTTGTTATTGGTGGTTACTGGAGAGCTTTCAATAAAAAGGGTTTGAAGTTTAAAAAGAAAGGTTCTCAACTGTCGGTGACGTTTAAAGAACCTTTGCAAATTAACTATGAGGATAGTTCTGAAAATATTATCAACCAGGTGATGGATGCTATTGAACAAAGCAAAACATTTATGCTCAAAGGCCGGCACCACTTAATGACACAAATGGATAAATAATTACTCTGAAAAAAACAACGCCTTTAATTCCTTTGCTTCATCGGGTTTCATTTTTCCTCCCAATATTAATCGCAGCTGGCGTCTTCTTAAAGCGCCATCAAATAATTTTATTTCTTCTTCTGTTTCGGGTACCAGTTTATTTACAGGCCTCGGTTTTCCATTTGGATCGAGCGCTACAAAAGTATAATACGCCTCATTGCTTTTGTATTTATATTGTTGTATAGCATCTTCGCCATATACTTTCATGTGCACTTCCATGCTACTGCTGAAAGCCCGCGTTACTTTTGCCTCAATATGCACCACGTTGCCTATTTTAATAGGCGTTTCAAAAGATATATTATCAACCGAAGCTGTCACCACCGGGGCGGCACAATGTTTCATAGCTGCCAGGGCTGCAGCAATATCCATCCAATACATCAGGCGGCCACCCATCAGGTTACCAAAGTTATTGGTATCATTGGGCAAAACCAGTTCTGTCATTACCACCAGCGATTCACTTGCTTTTTTTTCCATACATGTAATTTAGGCAAAGATAAGTGATGCTTGCGGCCGATAAATGTTTTCCTTAAAACCACCCTGATCTTAACGCCTGTTTATCTTATTGAGCGAAATGGTTCTTTGCCTGCTGCATTTAAAGCGGGATACTTTTTCGGTTCTTAATTGCTCATGTTTGGTAGCCCTCCCATTGGTACGCATTCTCCACATTTTAAAACTTGATTGCTTTAAATTTTTTCGCATCAGTTTTATAACATCCTTTTCCGTTAAACCAAACTGCTTTTCAATAGACTCGAAAGTTGTTCTGTCTTCCCAGGCCATTTCTATAATGCGGTCTGTTTCAACTAAGTTTAGGTCAGCCATTCTTTTTATCTTTTTTTGCTCTGCATTGATCGCTGCAATATTTTACCCCGCTCCAAACTTTTTCCCATTTTTTTCGCCAGGTAAAAGGCCGGTTACATACCACACATACTTTCGGCGGCAATGTTATTTTTTTTGCTTTGGTAGCTTTTGGCATATTGATTACAAGGATTGTAAAAAGTCCTCTGCAATTTTGAAATGATCGTTTCTTTTTTCATCACTCATTTTGTCCAGTGTTTTTAATAACATTCCAAGCCGCGGGTTGCCGGCAAAAAAATCCCTGTTCAACTGCATAAACCGCCAGAACAGACCGTCCCACACACCACACCATGCTCCTTTTTTATAATCGCTCATTTTTAAAATATAATTGCTGCCGCTAATATACGGTTTGGTTGTCATCAATCCGCCATCTGCAAACTGGGTCATGCCATATACATTGGGTACCATCACCCAATCATAACTGTCTATAAATAATTCCATGAACCAACGGTATACTTCGTCCGGATCAAATTCACACAGCAGCATAAAATTTCCCAGCAACATTAATCGCTCAATGTGGTGGCAGTAGCCGGTTTTCAGTATTTTTTTTATCGTATTGTCAATAGGTGTAATGCCCGTATTACCTTGCCAGAAAGAAGCGGGAATTTTTCTGCTGAATCCCCAGAAGTTTTTTGTTCGTTGCCTGTTTCCTTCCCGTTCATAAATGATGCGGATAAACTCCCGCCACCCTGTTACTTGTCTTATAAATCCTTCCAGTGAATTCAGCGGAACTTTGTATTTAACTGCTGAAGCCATTACCCGGTGGATTACCTGTTGCGGCGTTAACAAACCAATGTTCAGAAGCGGGCTTAATACAGCGTGATGGAGGTAGTTTTCTTTGGCTACAATAGCATCTTCATAAATACCAAATTTTTCAAATCTTGTTTCAATGAATTCATCCAGCCATTTCTCGGCATCAACAAAATTAACAGGGTAATTAAAAGCGGATATTATTCCGTAATGATGAGAAAAATGTTCAGTAACGTAGCCTGCAGCTTCTTCTACAAATTTGTTGTTTGCAGGAAACTGTATCACAGGCGCGGCCTGGCCTTTGGGAAACTTCAACCTGTTGTCAGCATCATAACTCCACCGGCCGCCAACGGGTTCGTTGGCGCCTGTTGTTAATAATTTCCTGCGCTTGCGTTGGTCAATGTAAAATGCAGTTTGAAAATAAGTTGTTTTATTTTCGAAATAAGTATTGGCTTCTGCCATGTTGTTTAAAAATTGGGGAGTAGGGTAAACGGTTTTTGTAATAGCAAGCTTTTTACAGGAGCTGTCAATTCGTTTAGTCAGCCATTCATCAACCGGGTCTGCAAAATGGATCTGTGTTATTCTTTTTGAGGATAACGCTGTCAATAATATTCTAATATCAGCCTTGTCTTCCCATGCTTCCACATATTCAATAGTTATTTGTTGGCTCATTAAAAAATCGCAGTAAGCCTTCATGCTTGCCCGGTGCAACAATATTTTTTGTTTATGAAAATGATACTGTCTGAAGAAAAGAAACTCTTCTACCAAATAACAAATTCGGCCCTTTTGTATGGCGGGATGTTCTTTAAAAAGCTGGTGAGGGAAAATAATTGTGGCATCCATACAAAAGACGTAAACAAAATGCCCGTCATTTTGTTTAAACCATATAAACTAACTGCATGGAAAATATAAAAGGAAAAAATATTTTATTAATCGGCGCCACCGGGGGTATAGGGGCTAAAACTGCAAAGTTACTGGCTTCCGGCGGGGCCAATGTTTTTTTGTCGGGAAGAAACGAAGCTAAACTTGCAGCGGTAGCAGCCAACTGTGGCATACCTGTGGAGCAAACCTGCATTGCAGATATTTCGCAACAAGCTGAAGTGGAAATATTAAAAGAAAAATATTTTACACAATTTGACCGCATAGATATTTTAGTAAATGCCGCCGGCACAGGAATTATTAAGCCAATGGATACATTGACCCCGGAAGATTTTATGCAATGCATTCACAATAATTTGTACGGGGCTTTTTTGTTGGTAAAAGCTTTTTTACCCGGCATGAAGGACAATAAAACGGGGCTTATTATAAATATTCCCGGCGTATTAGGCAAAGTGCCGATGGCGGGAGCTGCTGCTTATAGCGCCGGTAAATATGGGCTGGTAGGTATGATGCAAAGCATAAGAGAAGAATTGAAAAGAACGGAGATAAGAATCACTAATTTATTTTTGGGAGGAGTGGATACTCCTTTCTGGGACAGCATCGATCTCCGGGTGCAAAAAGATAAAATGGTACAGGCAGAAGAAGCAGCCAAAGCAATTTGGTTTCTTTGCCAGCAACCCCGCAGCGCAGTAGTGAGCGAAATGGTGCTTCAGCCATTCAATCACCAGGCGATATAAATAACTGTATTTCTATTATTTGGTAGTTCGGTAACGATGTAGGAATTTCGCTGCTCCAAATTGCTCCATAATGATATCATTCGAAAATACAGAATACGCTTTTGCTTACAAAACCACCGCGGCATTAAAAAAAGCTCGTTTTCTTTTTTCTTCTATGGGCAGCCCCTTGTTGTTAAAAATGGGCCTGTCGGTTATGCCACTGGCCATTAAGTGGAATTTGCCTTTTACAAAACAACTGCTTCGCAAAACTATTTTCCAGCAATTTGTAGGAGGTGAAACACTGCCCGAAACTGCGATAGTAGCCGATAAACTGGAGCAATACAATGTACAGGTAATTTTAGATTATGGAGTAGAAGGCGGCGGAGATGGGGAGCAGGGGTTTGATCATGCTACCCAGGAATTTATCCGTGTAATTGATTACGCCGCCACCCAACACAATATACCCTTCATGAGCATTAAGGTAACCGGCTTCAGCCGTTTTGAATTGTTGGAAAAAATGGATGAAGGTATGAACAGTGCAGCCGGAACTTTAATGAAACGTTATGTGCAGGCCCTGGAAGATTTACCTTCAAATGAAAGGGATGAGTGGCAGCGTGTGGCAGACCGCCTCAAAAAAATATGTGAAACAGCAGCTACAAAAAAAATAGCGGTATTGGTAGATGCAGAAGAGACATGGATACAGGATCCGGTGGACGCCATTACCATGTTAATGATGGATATTTACAATAAGAATAGTATAGTGGTATACAATACTATTCAACTATACAGGCATGACAGGTTGCAATTTTTAAAAGCCAGTTACGAAGCAGCTATCGAAAGAAATTTTTTGCTGGGGGCAAAAATTGTCAGAGGTGCTTACATGGAAAAAGAAAGAAAACGTGCTGCAGAAAAAAATTATCCTTCACCCATACAACCTAATAAGGAAAGCAGTGACAGGGATTACAATGCAGCCGTGGAATTTTGCATAACTCACCTGGATAATATTGCAGTCATTGTAGCCTCGCACAATGAGCAAAGTAATTTGCTGGCCACACAATTGCTTGATCAAAAAAATCTTGCACACAATCATCCCCATGTACATTTTTCTCAATTGTATGGTATGAGTGATAACATCACTTTTAACCTCGCCAAAAGCGGCTGTAGTGTGAGCAAGTATTTACCCTTTGGGCCAATAAAAGATGTAGTGCCTTACCTCATGCGCCGTGCACAGGAAAACAGTTCTGTATCGGGGCAAACAGGCCGTGAACTGGGGTTGATAAAGAAAGAGCTGGAGAGGAGGAAGGGATAGTCCAGGGTCGATAGACCATAGTCCATAGCCGATTATAATGTAAGGAACACTATTCTTGTTAGTCAAACTTTTCAAATTTTTCCAGGCCTATTTCTCCTATCATTACTAATGAATAAAATGGTTAATGCAGTTTCGTATCTAAAAAGTGCCAACAAATTTCACGCTGGTCTATTGACTATTGACCATGGACTATTGACTTCTTCAGTGCACCTTCAACACTTTATCACCCGCCAACGCAAATACATGGTCTTCTTCTTTTATTTTTAAAGCAAACGTACCGGTAAATTTCCCGAAGGCCGGTAGCACTGCAAAAGTTTCGCTGAAATAAAAACAGGGTACCTGTATGGATTGTCTCCCTAAACCTTTTAAGCGGATACAGGGATGTATATGCCCGCTAAAATAATATTTGCCACCTGTAACCGAGGCGTCATTTATATCATGCGTAAAAATAAAATCGCCCAGCCACCATTCATTGTAATGTAATTGTAAACCTGCTTCCTGGTACCATTTTAAAGATAGAATATCATGGTTGCCAACTACGAGGTGAAATTCAATATGCGGGAGATCATTTCTCCATTTTAAAAATAACTGATGTTCTTTATTGGCGTGGCTATGAAACATATCGCCCACGATAATTACTTTTTGAGGTTTATGCAATTGTATAGAAGCTACCAGTCTTTGCAGATCTTCTTTAAATAGATCCTGCGGAATACCAATGCCATGCTTGCGGAAATGCCCGCTTTTTCCCAGGTGCAGGTCGCTTAGTATCAATGCTTTTTCTTCTTCCCAGAAAATGGTTCTGTCTGCCGACAATAAAAAATGGTTTCCTGATAATTCATGCAGGACATAATGATTCATAGCGCAAATTTAATCCTTGTTTTTATAAATGGTTTGGTATGTTTTGAGAGATAGTGTAATTTGGGAAAAACTAATATATTATGAGTGATCAAAACACTACTGCCGATTCATTGAATATAAATGAATTTGACAAACCTAAACTACCTACCGGTTTAAACATTTTAACCATTTTAACCTTTATTGGTTGTGCCTTACAATTAGTGGGCGTTTTGTTTAGTTTCTTTGGTGCCAAAAAGAATTTTGATGAAAGAGATAAAATGCTCTCACAAATATCTTCCGGCGAAATGCCGGCATGGGCAAAATCTATGATGCCTGATCCTGCCCACTATGAAGAGATGGTTACCAAAACTTACGAAAATAGATTACCACTTCTCTTGCTTGGCCTCATTGCTGTAGGCTTATGTTTTTATGGAGCTTTACAAATGAGAAAACTAAAGAAACAGGGATTTATGCTGTATATAGTTGGACAAATTTTACCATTCATTACCCAGGCCCTGTTTATTGGTATGTTTGTTTTTGCCGGAGTTGGTTTTGGTATCGGAATCGGCCTCACTTTATTATTTATACTGCTCTACGTAACCCAGCGCAAGCATCTTATTTACTAAATAAAAATTTATAATTAAAAGCCATTGCACAAAGCGGTGGCTTTTAATTTTTACGGAAAAGTAAGGTAAGAATGCGGGGCAGTTGCTTGTTGTCATTATCAAACCACTCATTTAGATTGATTAAGGAAAATCCATTGGCGGCGGCCAATGATGTGAACTCAGAAGTATGGTGCGTATAACAATCCAATACCAAGGTCTCCTGCTCTTTATCAAAACGTGCTTTGCTGCCGGCGTACTGCTTGAACGGATGTAATTCTCCAATATAAAAATGGCCACCTTTATTTAAAGCCGCAAATGCTTTTTCGAAAACCGGGTTTAAATGTTCAATATGTTCCAATACGAGGCTGCAGGTAACGAGGTCAGCGGGCTGTTTTACAAAACTCCATTCTTCATTGATATCTGCCTGTATAAAATCTACTTTATTATTATTCACCCGCTCTTTTGCTTTGGCCATCATGCTTTCAGAAAAGTCAACGGCGGTTATTGCAGCAGCCTTTTGTAATAACCATTCAGTGTTTTTACCTGTACCACAACCTAATTCCAGCACGGTAGAATAATGAATATCCCGTAATACATCTTTTTTGGCCTTTAATTCTACGTCACGGGTTTTATTGGCAACCTCATTATAGGTGAGTGCCCATTGGTTGTATGCCTGTTGATTGTTCATTGTTAAAAGTTTTCCCGAAATTATTATTGTAATAGGGAGGCTGCAAAAAAATCTGTGCCAGGTGCAGGATCGGGAGGTTGAGCATACCGTGAAAGAACCCCGGAATGCAGCAGCAGGCAGTTAAAATAAAGGTTATTATATTTCCTGTGCAGAAAATTTTTCTTTGATCTTGCCGGTAAGATCTGTTTCCATCATACGGCAGGCAATATGGATCATGTTTTTAAAGGCAGTGGAATGAGAGATACCATGACCAATAATAACAGGTTTGGCAACGCCTAACACCGGTACGCCGCCATAAGATTCAAAATTGAAGCGATCAAAATGTTCATCCTTAATATTTCTGCGCTGGGTAATGTCGTAGATGCTCTCCGCCATTTTCAAAACTACATTGCCTGTAAAACCTTCGCAAACCATTACATCTGTTTTATCCAATAATATATCACGCCCTTCAATATTGCCAACAAAATTAATGTGGCTGTTCTCTTTTAAAAAAGGATAGGCAGCCTGTGCCAGTAAATTGCCTTTCCCTTCTTCTTCGCCCAGGTTTACCAAACCTACTTTTGGCCTGGGGATCTTTAAAATATGCTCCGCATACAGAGCGCCAAGTATAGCAAATTGGTTCAGGTTTTCCGGTTTGCAGTCTGCATTTAAACCAACATCCAATAACAATCCCAATGACCCATTTTCTCTTGGCATGTATGCGCCGATGGTAGGGCGTAGTACCCCTTCAATGGCTTTGATGCTAAACAAGGCCCCTACCATCATAGCTCCGGTATTGCCTGCGCTTATAAAAGCATCTGTTTTACCGCCAGCCAATAAATGAAAACCGATGGCGATAGAAGATTGCTGTTTTTCCTTTAATGCTTTGGTAGGATGTTCATGCATTTCAATAACTTCCGGCGCATGTACAATGCTGTATTTTTCAACGGGAATATTACCGATGTCAGCTATTGATTTAATTTTTTCTTCATCGCCAATTAAAATAAGATGAACATCATTTTTATTTTCTTTAAAAAATGCATCCACACCTTTTACTGCTTCCAGTGGAGCAAAATCGCCGCCCATCATGTCCAGCCCTATTTTAATCATAACGGATAATTATAAAATTAAAAATTCCAAAATCAGGATTGAAGTTACTCAATCTTGACCCTGGAATCAATTTCTTATGTGCAAAAAATAATTAAGCTTTCAACGGAGCTTTCTCTGCTACCAGTTTGCCTTTGTAGAACAGCTTTCCTTCGCTCACATGTGCACGATGACGCACATGCATTAAGCCTGTTGTAGCATCTGTGCTTAAAGTTGTCTCCTGTGCTTTGTAATGTGTTCTTCTTTTTGCACTGCGTTGCTGACTATGACGCCTTTTTGGATTTGGCATGACTTTTTTATTTTTTTAATTTACTATAAATATTTATTCCCTGCGTTATCAGTTCTTTTTAAATTGATCCAGCCCTTTCCAGAGCGTATTGGAGCTATTGTCGTTTTGGATTGTTCTTTCCTCCATCTCTCTCAATTTAGCCAGCACTTCCTTATTACACTTTGATTCACCCGCCTCATCTTCGCCACAACTTTTTTGCATCGGTACGCTCAACATGGAAAATTCGTACAACCAGTCGCTTACATCCAAATGGCTTTCATTCCTGGAGATATACTGCACATCAGGGTCTTCTTCCTGCTCATTCATTACTTCCGGATCATCCACCAGCTTTACCAGCATTTTGAATTCATCCCAAAGGTCTATCTGCAAAGGGTTTCCACAACGGTCACATGTTACACCTGCCTTTCCATCTATTTCAAATTTAAGGCGCATAAAGCCGGTGTTTTTTTCCAAAGTGAGCTTTACATTTGCAGTTGCATTTGTAAAATCTTCCGCACCTTTTTCTATAAAGAACTTATCGTTTAACCCATAACTAAACTCATGTGCCCCGGGCTTTAATCCCACAAATGCTATCTCAAATGCCCGTCTGTTAGCCATTGCGTTCAGTTTAAAGGACGGCAAAGGTAAGGCAAAATAATTACTTGTAGCGCATGATTTTGCAGTTTTTATAGTCAGCCTGGCTTTAAACAGCCGCTATTTTGTAATTTTAAGGCAATGAAATACTCCAGGAGAGGCATTTTGCTTGCTATAGTATTAGTTATTTGTTTAATAATTAAGATTTACAGTTCGTCTGAGGCAAGGGTGGAAAACGGTTATGCAAACGGTTTTTTCCCTTTGTTTGGTAAAGGAATGCGTTATTTATTTGGCAGTATCCCTTTCAGCGTAGGAGACCTTATTTATACTTTTGTGATTGGTTTTCTTGCCTGGAAACTGGCCAGGTTCTTCCGGTTCGTATACCGCAAACCCAAAAGATCAGCCTATTTGCAGCGTTTTAAAAAGCTTGGATACAGCATACTATTAACGCCCGGCATCATTTATATTGTTTTCAACCTGTTTTGGGGCATAAATTATAACAGGAAAGGAATTGCCTGGCAACTTGGTTTGCCCGGGCAAAAATATACTACTGCCGAACTGAGGGAAATGAATTGCCTGCTCCTCGAAAAAGTAAACAGCAGTAAGCGTACACTGGTAAAACAACCAATTGTTTATCCGACCAATAAACAATTATTTGAAAAAGTTGAGCTGGCTTATCAAAAACTGACAGCAGAATATCCATTTTTATCTTACCAGCCTTCGTCCATTAAAACTTCTATGTGGGGCTGGTTTGGAAATTATGCCGGTTTTACAGGGTATTACAATCCTTTAACCGGCGAAGCACAATTAAATACTACTATTCCTAAATTTTTACAACCTTTTACCGCCTGTCATGAAGTAGCGCACCAGGTAGGGTACGCCAAAGAAATGGAAGCAAATTTTGTAGGATACCTGGCAGCGAAGGCCTCACCCGATACTTTGCTACATTATTCAGTATACCTTGATTTGTTTATGTATGCCAACAGGAACCTGTTCATAAACGATTCTTTGTCTGCAAGAATTTATGCAAAAGAACTAGATAGCGCTGTAAAAAAAGATATCCTTGAATGGCGAAAATTCAACCTTCAACACCAGGGAAAATTAGAACCCCTGGTAAGATGGGCTTATGGAAAATATTTACAAAGCAACCAGCAACCCAATGGTATCAGTAGTTATGATGAGGTAACAGGATTTTTGATTGCTTATTATAAAAAATTTAAGAAGATTTAAGGCAGCATTTTTATAACACGAATTTTAGACACGAATTTCACGAATTGGTGATGGATCATAGTTTGTAGCCACGACCCTCCCTTTCTTATTCCTTATTTCTTATTCTTTATTTTTTAAAACTGGTTCTTCCACATCATACTCTCCACCGGCTTATTAGGCTGCCCACTGTATTTTGCATTTTTCTTTTGGTTGTATTTTACTTCGATCTCTCCTTCCACCGGGAAATAAATTAACTGGCCAATTGGCATGCCTTTGTAAACACGTACCGGCTGTTTTACAGAAATTTCCAGGGTCCAGTTACCACAAAAACCAACATCTCCTTTACCTGCAGTGGCATGGATATCAATTCCCAAACGGCCTGTGGAGGATTTACCCTCCAGGAAAGGTACATGGGCATGCGTTTCTGTGTATTCTTCTGTTACACCCAAATAAAACATATGAGGCAGTAAAAGAATGCCTTCATCCGGTATATCAAAATGTTTGATGGTATTGTGTTTTTTTGCATCCAGTTCTGCATGTTCGTAAGTGGCTAAATGGGCACCGAGGTGTACATCGTAACTGTTACTACCCAGGCATTCCCTGTCGTATGGAACTATTTTGATCGTTCCTTTATTTATTTCTTCCAATATGCGCAAATCACTCAGGATCATCTTTGTTGGTTATTTCGTTATTTTGTAAAAGTAATATTTTTAAATTACACGAATTTTCCGAGTTACCCGAATTATGTAACTTACGTGTTAGTTTGTTTTTTCCGGTTGTTGATTTTTTATATTTATTGAAATAAATCTCCAAATTTTTAAATCACCATGCCGCTGGTTTATCAACAAAATATCAACGCACATACCCGCCTGGGCGTTTGGCATATTGCAGAGGACGAAAATTATTTTTTAGAAAGGGTTCCCTTACACAACGAAATTACGCATCCTCACAAACGCCTGCAACACCTGGCCGGCCGGTTGTTGCTGAGCGAATTATATGAAGATTTCCCCATACGGCTTATCCGCATCGCAGACACACGTAAACCCTATTTGCCAGGCGAGGCTTTTCATTTTTCCATATCGCACTGTGGTGATTATGCTGCTGCCATCGTAAGTAAAGTAAACAGGGTAGGGGTAGATATTGAAATCCCGCAGGAAAAAATTGAAAGAATAAAACACAAGTTTTTAGAAGAGAGCGAGCAACAGTTATTGAATGCATTGCAAACCGAACCCCTTAAAGCTTTAACGATGGCCTGGAGTGTAAAGGAATCTATGTTTAAATGGTATGCTGCGGGCAAGGTTGATTTCCGGGAACATATGCAGATCAATGAATGCCGGTTAACTGACAACCAGTTCTCTGCTTCCTGTACTTTTAGTAAAGGGGAATCCATTATCTTAAAAGTGAATGGCATTTTTTTTAATGAAAATTGTCTTACCTGGCTTTGTACTTAATATTCTATTTCATTAATCATGTCGCCACCATCCAGTAAAGGAATATCTCCTACAGATGCACCGGCAATTCCTTTTACTGATCCATACAACCCGCTTGTATTGATTAACACTTTTTCGAGTTGCTTTTCTCTTTCCTTCCACATTTTTTCCATTTGCATCCGTTCTTTGGTGATGCTGTTCCTCATGGCAATAAATCCTTCTGCTATCGCTTCTACCTGTCCTTTGAATTCTACGCCTGTTAAATAATTATATAATAACTGCATTTTGTCGCCTTTATTTTCTTCGCTTCGTTGTATCTCATACACTTTTAAAACACTGTTGCGGAGAATGGTTGCTACGCTGGCCACTTCGAAAAAATTACAGATCCATATGCCATCCTTTTCGCCAAAGCGTTCCATGTCTTTTGGAAAAGTTTGTGTAACCAAAATAGCCACATCGGCACCACGGCTGCGCATATCTGTTTTTAATTTGTCTATCCAGTTGCTGCTCCAGCCTTTGGTACGCTTGCTTTCATAAATGATTTTTCCGCATTCTTTGCCGGAAGCATTGCGCACGGTTTGAATACAGTCAGCACCTTCTACACCTTTACCTACTTCGTCGATCACATCAAAAGGAAAGTTTTCTTTTAACATAGATTCCAGCAACAACTCCTGTGCTTCGCCCTGGCGTTGCATGGAACTTTGTTCTGCCCTGCGACGCATTTCTTCAGCCAGTTTTTTTTGCTCCTCCAGTTGCACTTCTTTCTCTTTTAATTTAAGCAACAATTCATTTTCTTTCAAGGCTGATTTTTCAGACTCCTGTTTTTGGATCTGTTCAGACAACTGGCTTCTTTCTTGCTGCAATTTTTTCTGCAGGGTTATTTCCATTTCTGCTTCGCGGTTTTTTAATTGTTGTTCTTTTTGCAGAAACTCCAGTTCCTTTTTCCTGCCTTCTTTTAATTTTTCTTCATTATCGCTGTTGGAAGATTTTAGTATTTGCAACTGGTTCTCAAAATCTGCTGTAATAGACTTACGCATGGTTTCTTCCATGGCAGTTTTGTATTGAATTTTTTCTTTCTCGAGTTTTTGCGCAAATTCTTCGTCTTTTTTTTCCTGCCACTCCCGCATTTGGTGACGAAGTTTATTTTGCACTTCTTCTCTTATTGCTTCATTGGGTTCGAATTGGTGGCCACAGTTGGGGCACTTAATTTCACTAGCCATCTGCTCGTATTTTTTACAAGTTAAAGAAAAACAATAAAGGTTTGGGGATGAAGTATGCGAATAAGAAAAGCGAGATGTGTCGCTTAAATTGTGCCCCGGAACGGAATTGAACCGTTACTGGCATTGCTGCCAACAGGATTTTAAGTCCTGCGTGTCTACCAATTCCACCACCGGGGCGACACTATTTTAAAATACCGAAAAAAAATCCCCCGATTTTTTCGGGGGACAATTTTTTGAGCGGAAGACCGGGCTCGAACCGGCCACCCCGACCTTGGCAAGGTCGTGCTCTACCAAATGAGCTACTTCCGCTTGAAAAAAAAGAACTTATGCTTCCTAAATCAACGATAAACTGTTTTTTTTAGGACTGCAAAAATAAGGTTTGTATGCTAACTACAAAATTTAATTTGCAGCTTTTTGTAATTATTTGTACTTGGGATTGTATAATGTGTTTTCAGGAACATTTACTTCGGGTTTTCCTTTATACCTGTGCGTATATAAATTGTAACATCCTCCCAATACCAAAGCCAGTACTAAAAATACCTGGCAAAACCAGATGAAACGTGAAGAGGAGACCCAGTTATGAGAAAAATCCTTATGCGTATTATCTATGATTTCCTGTTCCATTTGTTTAATTTATGCTGCAAAAATAAGGGCTTCTTTCAAAAAACAATTATTTGTTTCCAACAATTTCAAAAAAGGTCTTTTTCTTTTTAATAAAGTGGTCCCATACAATACTACCATTATATATTCCCGATTGAATTATTTTTTTATCCGCAACAAATAGTGATTCCTTTTGATGGAACAGTATCCATTTTATCACGTGAAAGTGGGCTTTTAGTATGGCAATAAAATATCCGCCATCACCACTGAATAATGCCTTCCATGCAGCTATTCCATCCAGCAAAAAACGAAGAGGAATTTTTTTGATACGTTCTGCAGTAGAAAGATTCTTATGTAACATAATAAGATTATTGCGGAAGTTGAGATAGGTCTTACGACTGTTCCCTTTTGGCAGCGTGCCACCCCCTACATGATAAACAACAGAAGCAGGCTGTACATAAATCTTATATCCTGATAATTTTATACGCCAGCAAAGGTCTATTTCCTCCTGGTGTGCAAAAAAATATTCATCTAATCCGCCTAGATCATGGTATACTTTTGCTTTGATAAACAACGCAGCACCACTTGCCCAAAAACATTCCTGTGCTTCATTATACTGCCCCTTGTCTTTTTCGCAATTTTCAAATACGCGTCCTCTTGCAAAAGGGTATCCAAGGTTATCGATCCAGCCACCACTTGCGCCGGCATATTCAAATTGGGTTTTATTATCAAACGCCAGTAATTTAGGCTGGCATACTGCAATGCTTTGATCGCTTTCCATCAGGTCGATTACAGGCTCTATCCACCCCTGTGTAACTTCCACATCGCTGTTCAACAAAACATAGTAATCACTTCGTACCTGCTTTAATGCAACATTGTAACCTTTTGCAAAACCGTCATTATTATTATTTTGTAATATCTCTACCTGCGGATAGTTAGCTCTCACAAATGGAACAGAATCGTCAGCAGATGCATTGTCTGCAACAATAATTCTTTTGTTGGCATATGAACTTCCGGTAACAGAGGGTAGGAATTGCTCCAGGAATTTTTTGCCATTCCAGTTTAATATCACCACTGCTACCTCGGGCAATTTGCCGGTATTATTCTGCTGATGATTATTCATGTATTCAGTACTTTCTTCATTTATACAAACATAGTTTATTTACCAATCACAGTAAAACGGGGCATCCAGGTGTTTTGGTATCCTATTTCTTTATTGCTTATTTTTAATGATGTATTCTCAATTATTCAACTGGCGTACACTCCTGGCGCTGATAGCTATTATCATAGTTTCAGGAACTATTTTCTATTCTGATTTTCTGGCAAAAAAAATTGCCGCAGAAGAGAAACAAAAAGTGGAGCAATGGGTAGAAGCGGTGAAAGATGTAAGCAACCCGGCAAGCGCTCAAAATAACCTTACCAGCAAAATATTGATAGAGAATAGCAAAGATATTCCGATGATTGCTATTACTGAAAAGGGGGAAATATATGAACATTACAATATAGATACTTCCAATGCCGGCAATACCGGTGATTTTCTGCAACAACAACTGACCGAATTCAAAACCCATGTTCAGCCTATTGTATGGAAAAATCCCTTTGACAGCACTCAAACGAATATGCTTTATTACGGTGAATCTGCTTTGCTAAAACAAATAAGGTATTTCCCCCTGATCCAATTATTGGTTGCGGCGTTATTTATTATCATCACATTGATAACGGTCTCTACGAGGAATAAAAGTACTCAGAACCAGGTATGGGCAGGGATGGCCAAAGAAACGGCTCACCAGTTGGGTACACCATTATCAAGTTTGCAGGGTTGGGTAGAAATGTTGAAGGAGGAAGAAGGGAATCAAAAGATAGCGAGTGAAATGAGTAAAGATGTAGACAGGCTTAAGCTGGTAAGCGATCGTTTTGGAAAGATCGGCAGCACGCCTCAACTGGAGGAAGCCAATGTAGTACAACAGGTGAAACAAATGGTGGCTTATATAAAAAGACGATCACCTGAAAAAGTAAAATTCAGTTTGACAACAAATGGAGAAGATGACATTACCGCCTTAATGAATGCTCCTTTATTTGATTGGGTGATTGAAAATCTTTTAAAAAATGCATTGGATGCTATGGAAGGTAAAGGCAGCATTGATGTAAACATAAAAAATGAAACCGCCCAGGTAGTGATTGATGTAACGGATACGGGTAAGGGCATCAGTTCAAAAAATATAGCCAATGTATTTAAACCCGGCTTCACTACAAAGAAAAGAGGCTGGGGACTGGGGCTTTCCCTTAGCAAACGTATTATTAACCAATACCACAAGGGGGAATTATTTGTGAAGAACAGCGAACCGGGAAAGGGGACAACCTTCAGAATCATATTAAAAAAATAGGATCGCTATTATTTCAATTTTTTTATGCCCTGTGAAGTTTTTACATTTGCAATTCCTCAAAAATGCGGCGATGGCGAAATTGGTAGACGCACTACCTTGAGGTGGTAGCGCCTGAAAGGGTGTGGCGGTTCGAATCCGCTTTGCCGCACAAAAAAGAGGTTCACATAGTGAACCTCTTTTTAATTATGTTGTCTTAATTTACAATTTCCCCATCACATACAAATCTCCTTTAGGCTGCGGATTTCCCCCGGCAGTTTCCAAAGTAACGGCGAAAGCTTCTGCCCGACCAAAACTTTTCATTTTTTGTATATGATAGTCTTTATTTTCTTTGGTAGTAATGATCATACCGCCATCAACTGGTTTGCCATCTACAAATGCCCACAACTGGTACTGTTTTCCTGCAGGTGCTTCCGGTAAATTACTCGGATCAATATATACCTCACCGGTATTTTTCATCCAGAATATTTTGGCAGCAGCTTCCGGCGCAGCCTCTTGGCCATTCAAAGAAACTGCCTGGCTGTATTTATTTTTAACAACATCCATATCACTGCTCATTACTTTCAACTCATCCCTGGCAGTAATTAGCTCCTGCCGGCTGTTTTGCAAAGCAGTATCGGCTTCTTTAAATTTATTGTAATAACTCATATTGAAGTAAACACTACCCAATAATAATAATATAGAAGCGGCAGCTGCATATTTCCAGGCCGGAGAAATACTTCTAACCAGCGCAACCTTTTTGACTTCTTCTTTGTTTAACAACTTATTAAAAATAATTTTTCTTGTATTGGCAGAAGGCTGAATAGCATGATCCATAGCATAAACTTCCAGGCCCTTTTCAATAGCCTCCAGTTCTGCTTTTACTTCCGGAAACTGTGCAGCCCATTCTGCTACCTGTGTAGCTTCCTGTGCGCTGGTGAGGCCCAGTGCGTGCATTTCCAGAATTCCGGATGATATGATATCTTGTCTTTCCACTATTTAAGTCATCATTTTTCTTAGTTCCATAATTGCTGTGCGCATTCTTGTTTTTACAGTACCCAACGGAATGCCCATTTCTTTCGAAATTTCTTCCTGTGTGTAGCCGGCGAAATAAGCCAGGTCAATCAGGCTTTTATATTCAGGTTTCAAAGCAGCCAACTGTTTATTTAATCCTATCCCGTCAAATTTAGTAACCGCGTCTTTGGTTTGATAGTTGGTAACCGAAGATTCATTTTGCGAGATCTTCTGTTGTTTCTTATAACCTTTGCTTCTTAACGTATCTATTGTAAGATTCCGGGTAATGTTTACCATCCAGGTAAATAATCTCCCTTTACCGGAATCATATTGCTTAAAATTATTCCAGATGCGAATGAACGCTTCCTGTAAAATATCTTCTGAGAGTTGTGTGTCGTCCACCATACGGTGAATTACACCGTTGAGCGCAGCAGCGTAGTTATCGTACAGGTACGAAAACGCTGATTGGTCCTGCATCTGCAGCTGGTACACCAGTTCCTCTTCGCTATATTTTTGAAACTCGGGCAAGTTGGTTGTTCAAATGTTTTTCTAAATATATGCGATTTCCATCAATTTGGAATACATATCACTTACGAGAACACAATAATGATGGTTTTTTTACAAATGAAATTAAGGTAAATTTTTATTGGCTCTTTTTGTTTAGGGAATTTTTACTACGTCATACACGGGACTAAACAAATACCATTTGCCCGTTGCCAGCTCCTGGCATTTAAATCTTTTCCTGATTTTATCTCCTTTGCTAAAAATTCTCTTCCCTTTTATTTCAAATAAACTTCCGGCAGGCAATTGTTCCAGTAAAAAATAACCTTCTTTTACCGGGTCATAATTTTTTAAAACCCGCAGCAACTTTTCATCGGCGCAGCTGCTGGCGGCAGGATTTTGCAGGGAATGGGCGAGGGTGGCGGCAATATCTGCCGGAAAAACTTTTTGTTTCAGGAACCGGGCAAGTATATTTCCAAATGCCGCTTTCCATTCTGTACCATGTGCCTGCACCCGGTGTCCAAAACGTTCATAGGTAAACAGGTGTGCCAGCTCGTGGAGCAATGTAATCAGGAAAGAATATTTATTGAGATTACCATTTACGCTGATGCGATGATTTTTACCTGCATGCGCATGACGGTAATCGCCTAGTATTGATTGGCGTGCACGGGTAACCGTTAGCTGAACTTTGTAGTGCCGGATATAATACATCACCCCTTCAAAACTTTCTTCGGGTATGTATTGTTTAAGCTGATGAAAAGGGACTTTTTCTTTAGGCATTGCTGCGGTTATTCAACCTCATAATAGTACCTGCTTCTACAGCAAGGTAAATAAGGTAAATAAATAAACTTATAAAAACTGCTTTCTTATTGTATTCGGGCCCTGTAAGGGTTACATAAGCAATCACGGCTATGGCACAAACAAACATTTTTATCATCATACCTGCAATAACCGTTCTTACAAAAACATTTGCATTGCTGTGACCAAGGGCTTTTTTCTGGGTAAAAAAAACAACCAGGTTCAGCAGGAAGAATATCCCGTTGGCAGCCAATAATACAGTTGTATCAACATTCTTTTTTTCGAGGGAGGATGAAAAAACGACGATGATACCTGATAAGATGGCAAAAATAGAAAACAGGGGCAAAATAAAACGGTTGGAAGCATTCATTTTTTGGTGGAAGTGTCTTTAATGATCTTAATAATAATACCTGTAATGATCAGCAAAGGTAACAACCATACGGCTAATGGCGTTTCAAACTTCAGCCATTTATCTATTTGCATACCGCCATATACTGCAATAGCAATGGCCACTAAAAACTGAGTGGCCATTCCTGCATATCTTAATAAAAACCTGTTATCGCTCTTATTCATTTACAACTATACCCATTTCTGGTTTAAGTTCAACAATATTTGCTCCCATATGGCACTGGCCGTTAAAGCTTACCGTAGGCTCAATAAATAGTTTTGCTGTATGAATGTCACCACTCACCGCTGCATTGCCTTTTAAATGTAATAATTCCAGGGTATTAATGTTTCCATTTACCTGCCCGTTTATATCGGCTTCCCGGCAATGAATATCGCCTTCCACTAGGCCATCGGCACCTATTAAAATTTTGGCCTTGCTGTAAACATTGCCTTTTACTGTGCCGTCAATGCGGATATCGGCTTCGGCTTCAATATTACCTGTTATAACATTTCCTGCACCGATAATGCTTGCAGAAAATGATTCTGCATGCAATTTTTTGTTGTGTTGTTTTGGTTTGAACATGGTTTTTCGAGGTGTTTTGGTTATAGATATAGGTCAGCATAAAGATATACAACGAAAATTACTACATTTTATTTTCAATCATCGGATTCTTCCGGTTTTGGGATATTTAAAGCCACCGTGTCTAATTTAGGCACTGTTCCGGTTAAAACCTTCTGTATATTATCAAAATATTGCTGGTGATATTTAAGTGCCTGCTCCATTGAATCTGTCCGTATTTTAAGGATGCGGTATTCCTTAACCTGTTTCGCATCCCCAAAACCAACACCCGGAAGGTAGTATTTTAAGGGGGTAAAAATAATAAGCGAAGTCGTTAAAGCTATCATTATTATAAAAAGAGAACTAAATGCAATGTAAACACTCAGCCTGTTTAGCTTAAACTTTACAACTTCTTCATAAGTATCCTCATTCATTATTACCAGCCGGTAATGATTGCGAAGCCTTTTAAGCGTGTTTACCGATTCTTCTTTGGCCATTTTTGAATTTTAAAGCTTAAAATTAGCAAAGAGCAACCAATGTAATGCATATAAACCTAACTAATATGTTGGAGTAAGATATAGATTTTTAACATAATAAAATCATCCCGGACATTGAAATTAATATCTTAATATAAAGCCAGCTAAATTTGAGGTTGATATTGCCAAAAAACACCGATATTTAACCGTATTTAAATCACCGCCATCTACATGTTGAAAACGAGATTTCTTTTTGTGCTGCAATTGATAACCGGTTGCATTATTTCCAATACTGTGATTGCCCAGCCAACATGGACCATGGATCCGTTTGGCAAAGAGAAAAAACCGGAGCAATATGAGGAGAAAAAGCTTGCTTCTGAAAAAACGGGGGAAAAGAAGTTTACAAAACTCCGCAGGTTTACCCAAAATACTACCACGCATTATAATTATTTTTTCAACGCTAATAATAAGATCAATGCGGTAATAGAAAGGGCTAAAATGTCGCATAAAGATGACTTTACCCGCCTGCTAAGTTTTTACCCTTACACGCTCGAAAATACCGCCGCACAAAAAACAGAACTCGATTCTGTAATTTTTAAAGCTACAGGAGGAATACTCCTGCACGATTTGCGCAGTGATTGGGTAGATAATATGTACCTGCTTATCGGCAAAGCCTATTACCTGCGCAATGAAATGGATTCTGCAGCTATGACCTTCCAGTTCATTAACTATAATTTATTTCCACGCAAAAAAAATGAGGATGACAGCCGGATAGTAGGAACAAATAATGCGCCGGGTACGGGTGGGCTTTCTATCGCCAATGCCGAAAAAAGAAATTTTGTAAATAAACTGATGTCGCGTCCGCCCAGCCGCAATGACGCCTTGGTATGGCTGGCCCGCACCTTTACCGCCCAGGAAGAATACGGCGATGCTGCCGGGTTGATCAATATTTTACGCAATGATCCTAACCTGCCGGTAAGGCTTCAAAATGATCTTTCCGAAGTAACCGCCTACTGGTTTTTTGCACAAAATAATTACGACAGTGCCGCGTTCCACCTCGATAGAGGGCTGACGGCCGCTAGCAGTAATCAGGACCAGAGCCGCTGGGAATTTTTACTGGCACAGATGAATGAAAAGACAGGTAATTATGATGCAGCTTCAGCTTATTATGCAAAAGCTGCCAAACATACAGTAGACCCGGTGATGGAAATTTTTGCCAATCTAAATGATGCAAAAATGATGCGCGACAAAGGTGATCCGAAACAACTCGATGCCAGTATTGCCAACCTGCTTCGCATGGCAAAAAAAGATAAGTATGATGCCTACCGTGATATCATTTATTATTCTGCTGCGCAGATCAGTCTTCAAAAACCTGACACCATTAGCAGCATTGGATTTCTTACAAAATCATTAAAGTACAATACTGTTAATGCCGAATACCGCAGCAATAGTTTTTTAGACCTGGCCAATATCGCCTACAACCAACAACGTTTTAAGGATGCGTATTCTTTTTACGATAGCCTGCAGGTGGATGAATTGAAAGACAGCATTGCAAGAATAGCGCTGAATGAAAGAAAACAATCCCTGGCAAAACTGGTACAGCATATTGATGCGGTAGAACTGCAGGATAGTTTACAAAGAATTGCGGCTATGCCGGAAGCAGAGCGGGAGGCTTATGTAAAAAAAATATTGAGAAACTTAAGAAAAGAGCAGGGGCTTAAAGAAGAAGATGCATCTGCCGGAACCGCCCCCATCACTTTCGCAAATAATAAGCAGGAGCCTGTTGACCTGTTTCAGCCGGGCAAAGGAGAATGGTATTTTTATAACAACAATGCCCGTGGAAAAGGGTACGGAGAATTTATCACCAGGTGGGGTAAAAGACCCAATGCTGATAACTGGAGGCGTTTAAAAGCAGTCAATACAGGTACAGTAAAAAATCCCGGTGTAGATCTGGGCAACCCGGATGCCCCTTCAACAAAGCCAGGTGAGGAAGCGGCAGTTATCGGCGAACTTTCTGTAGCATCCTTACTATTAAATCTTCCGCTAACTGCGGAAAAACTAGACAGCAGCAATAAAATAATAGCTTCCAACATGCTGGACAAAGCCAAAGTGTTCCAGAATGATATGCAGGAATACCAGATGGCCATTAATGCATATGATGATTACCTGGAAAAATTTCCAAATGCTCCCGGTGAAGCGGATGCATTGCTTGGCCTGTATTATTGCCATTCCAAACTCGGCAATGTGGCCCAGGCAGCACAGTATAAAGATATGCTCACTAAAATGCATGCTGATACAGATGCGGCTAAACTGGTTACGAATCCTTCTTTGCTCAATCCAAATATTAAATCCCCGGAAGCCACCAATCGTTACCAGGGTATTTATGATATGTTCATAGAAGGAAAGTTTGTAGAAGCAATAGATGCAAAGAAAAAAGCCGATAGTGTATATGGTTCCAATTACTGGACGCCGCAATTATTGTACATAGAAGCTGTGTATCATATTCGTGAAAAGAACGACAGCATGGCAATAGGGGTTTTGCAGCAATTGTCAGAACTGTATCCTGAATCTCCCTTAAAAGAAAAAGCAGCCACTTTGATCGAAGTATTGGGCCGAAGAGCACAAATTGAAGAATACCTCACAAAGCTGGAAGTAACAAGGGCAGAGGAAGAAAGGATCGTTGTAGCAGATGATAAACCTGCTGTTATAAACACGCCCGTTGTGCCTGAGGCTGTGATAACAAAACCAGTTCAGACCAGCATTATTAAACCGCTTAAAAGCGATTCATCGGCTGCAGTAAAACCAATAGCCACAATAGCCGGCTTTGTATTAAGACCTGAAACGCCACATTACGTAATGATGATACTTACCAAAGTAGATTACGTGTATGTGAATGAAGCCAGAACTGCATTTACCCGTTTTAATAAAGGAAATTACCTGTTGCAAAATGTGGAAGTAGTAAAAGATGCCTTAGATGCAGACAGGGCTTTGCTGTTGTTTTCAAAATTTGATGACGCAGAATCGGCATTAAAATATTTCGATAAAGTTAAAAAAGCAGCGCCCACACAGGTATCCTGGTTACCTGCCAACAAATACTCATTCATCATCATTTCGCCGGAAAATCTGCAGGAACTTAAAGCAAATAAGGACCTGGATGGCTACAAAAAGATCCTGAATGATAATTTCGGGAACAGATTTTGATAAAGGGATCCTGCTTTAAATACATAACCCAATCATTACATGAAACGTTCAGTAAAAATTTTATGGCGCCTGTTTCTGGGCGGATTTATTCTTGTGATCCTTCTTTTCGTTTGCGCCAACTTTGGTGTATTTGGAAAAATGCCTTCCGTATCAGAGCTGGAAAACCCGGAGGCCGACCTGGCAAGCGAGATCATTAGCGCTGATGGAAAGCTAATGGGAAAATATTACACCGAGAACAGGAGCGAAGTAAAATACCAGGAGATATCAAAGAACGTGATCAATGCACTTATTGCAACCGAAGATGAACGCTTTGAAGAACACTCCGGTATTGATGCACAGGCGGTAGCAAGGGCAGTGGCTACAGTAGGGTCGCAGGGTGGTGGCAGTACCATTACACAGCAGGTAGCTAAAATGATGCTTAACCAGGGCAAAGGAAACATTCTTATGCGAAGCATTGATAAAATGAAAGAGTGGATCGTTGCCGTAAAACTCGAACGCAATTTTACAAAAGAAGAGATCATTACATTATATTTAAACAGGGCACCCTGGGGAAATATTTATGGAATAAGAAATGCTTCTCTTACCTATTTTCAAAAAGAACCGATAGATCTTAAAATTGAAGAGGCAGCCGTTTTAGTAGGTATGCTCAAAGGGCCAAGTTTATATGAGCCTATCCGCCATCCTAAAAACTCTATCGACAGGCGCAATACCGTGATCAACCAGATGGTGGTGGCGAAACAAGGTTTTTTATCTGCAGCAGACGGCGAAAAATTAAAAGCCAAACCATTAGTCACCAATTACAAACCCATTGATGAAGTCGTTGGTATTGCACCTTATTACCGCAGGGCTTTATTAAATGTGTTGAAAGAATGGTGTAATAAAAATACCAATCCACGTACCAATGAGCCTTATAATCTTAACAAGGACGGGTTAAAAATTTATACCACGATAGATTCCAGGATGCAAAAATATGCGGAAGAAGCAGTGGAACAACACATGCCGGAACTACAAAGAAAAGCGGATGCATATTTCAAGATAAGAAAAGACCTCTGGAAGGGCAAAGACAATATTGTAGAAGCTGCCATGAAACATTCCGATCGGTGGAAATCGTTGAAAGAAGATGAAATGCCTGAAGATGATATTAAAAAGACCTTCCTGGTTCCAACAAGAATGAAGATTTTTTCGTGGAAGGGAAATGAAAAACACGAGAAGGATACTACCATGACGCCATATGATTCTATCAAGTATCATAAACAATTATTACAGACATCCTTTGTAGCCATGGATCCGAAAACCGGCGAAGTAAAAGCCTGGGTGGGTGGTATCAATTACAAATGGTTTAAGTACGATCACGTTTCAGCATCAAGGCAGGTAGGTTCTACTTTTAAGCCACTATTGTATACTTTAGCAGTTACGGACGCTGGTTATACTCCTGAAACACCTATAAGCGGGGCGCCTTTAACATTGGGTGGTAAAACCATCAGCAGTGGGGGCGGCGGTACCATGGCTAATTGCCTGGCCTTTTCCCGGAATGCTGCGGCCTGGCATTTAATGGCGCTGGTAGGAGTGAGCCGTACTATTGAATTTTCAAAGCAATGTGGCATTAAAGCAAAGCTTCCTCCTTACCCGTCTATTGCGCTTGGCTCTGCAGATATTCCTATGATGGAAATGCTGCAGGCATATACTATGTTTCCTAACAAAGGGTATAATACGGAGCCTGTTTATGTAACACGCATTGAGGATAAAAATGGTAACCTGTTGCATGAATTTCCTGTTGCACAAAGTAAACAGGTTATTGGCGAAACAGATGCTTATACTATGGTAAAGATAATGCAGGGCGTAATTAAAATAGGTACTGCACGCAGGGTGAACAGTTACAATATTCCTGTAGAAAAAGCTGGCAAAACAGGAACTACCAATGGTAATACTGACGGTTGGTTTATCGGCTATACGCCAGACCTATTGGCTGGAACATGGGTAGGTTGCGGTGATCCTTTTATTCCTGTTTATTCTTCCAGTGCGGGTGGATCTGAAATGGGCGCTCCCAAATGGGGGATCTTTATGAGTAAAGTGTATGCAGACAATAAAATAATGTTCAACAGGCAAAAAGAATTTGACGCGCCTGTAGAATTGAAGAATGATCTTATTTATGCAGATGCAAACATGGAAGCAGCCTATAACCAGGGAGATAGTTTAAACGGAGATTCCGGCAACGAGGATGGCAACGATTATTTCCCCGATGCTCCCGAAGAAGATATTGCACCGGTAATAATGGACACGCCAAAAAATAAAAAGCCGGACGACAAAAAAGATATACCTAAGGTACAAATGAAAGCGGTGGATGATAAAAAAAATCAGCCCAAACCAAAACCCAGGGCCGATAACGATTATTAATGAGGAAGCAGCAATTTTAATTGCTGCTTTTTTTATGTATGTATTTATTTTAGAAAATACAATCCATCCTTTTCAACAGCACGTACATGCTTATGAACAATTTTAAAATTTACAAAACATACATCATGAAAAAAATCAAAACTTCTTTGCTGGCTATCGCATTAATGGTTTTCGCAAATGCATCTTTTGCCCAGGGAAAAACAGTAATGGTTGGTGGTGCAGCTATGTATCCAACAAAAAATATTGTAGAGAATGCAGTAAATAGTAAAGATCATACAACTTTAGTAGCTGCGGTAAAAGCAGCAGGACTGGTGGAAACTTTACAAAGCGCAGGTCCCTTCACAGTATTTGCTCCTACCGATGCAGCTTTTAATATGTTGCCTGCCGGCACGGTTGATAACCTGGTAAAACCAGAAAACAAAGCTGCTCTTACCGGTATACTTACCTACCATGTTGTAGAAGGAAAATGGAATGCAAAAGATATTGCCAAAATGATAAAAGATGGCAATGGTACTGCAGAAATTAAAACCGTGGCAGGTGGTAAATTATTGGCAATGATGGATGGCAAAAAAGTTGTTATCAAAGATGAAGCTGGTAATCAAGCTCATGTAACTATTAGCGATGTAAATCAAAGTAATGGCGTGATCCATGTTATCGATCATGTATTAATGCCAAAGATGTAAGCATAAGTTGGTTGTTTACAATGAAAAAGTCTTGCAGGTTTCTGTAAGACTTTTTTTATTTAATTACGTGTTTTGAAATCTCGATTTATAGCTAATAGCGTAAGCATAGAAGTGCACGATAAGAAGCAATAACTTTGTGGATATCTTTTGAAATTATTTCAATTGGTTTTTACAATTGATTAATTTTATGCGCATTAATTGACGCAATTCTTCTACAGTATATCATGAGGCCATACTTAAACCTGTGTCATTACTTAACAAAACTGGTTTTTATGTATCCAGAACTCGCACATTGTTTTTATAGTATTGGTAAGGTTTTTTAATCCAATAGGTTTTATGATATATGCGTTGGCACCGTTGTCATAAGCCTTTTTTATATCCATGGGATCATTCGACGATGAAAAGATGACTACCGGGGTATGCATCAAAGTACGCTGCTTGCGAATTCTCTGCAACAGTTGAATGCCGTTCATTCCGGGGAGGTTATAATCTAACAGTATGAGTTTGGTATTGCTGTAAGAGCCCTTTACATCATTAGCTTCCAATAATGCCTTTGCCTCCAGGCCATCTGTCACATAGCCATAACTAATACTGTTGTCTACATCTTTAAGAGCCAGGCCTACAAAGTTTATATAATCCTCATTATCCTCAATGTATAGCAAATCCGTATTTTGTTCTGCTGTTTTCATATAAACGGTTTCTATATAAAGTATAGAATACTGTGCCAATTCGTGCCAAATGTTTGCTTGTGAAGTATTATTATGTATGAAATATTTTACTTCGACGGCTGGTACAAAGTGCAAACTTTTAGAAACTTAAATCCCCGGCAACCATTCTTCTTTTAACAGGGAATACAGCACCAGGTCAAGATATTCATCGTTTACCAACTCTGCCTGCCGCAATATTCCCTCTTTGGCGAAACCAAGTTTTTCTGGAACTGCCTGGCTTCTTATATTTTTTACTGCTGCTTTTATCTCAATACGGTTCAGGCCCAGTTCTTCAAATCCATAGTGGAGTATGGTTTTGCAGGATTTAATAATTATTCCCCGGCCTACAAATGCTGCGCTTAGCCAATAACCGATAGCTGCCAATTTATTATGAGGGTGAATGTAGTGAAGACCTATCCTGCCGGCTACCATCCCATTTACGATTATAACAAAACTTACATCTGTATTTTGCCGGTATTGTAATTCACAATGTTGTATATATTTTTTAAAATCATCTACAGATTGCATATTATTAACCCAGGGAAGAAAACGGGAAAGGTGCTCCCTGTTATTGTCTACAGCATCAAATAAGCCGGGTGCATGTGATGGGGCAGTTAACTGCAGCGAGATATGTTCGGTTACAATAAGCGTCATATTATTTTTTTACCAGGGAAAATATAACAGAATCAATAAATGCGCCGTTGTAATAATAATTCTCTTTAAAATAGGCTTCTTTAATAAAACCGGTCTTAAGTAAAATTGCCTCAGAAGCTGCATTTGCCGGGTTGATATTGGCTTCAATGCTGTGCAGGTTCATTTCATTAAATGCATAATCATTTAATTTATTGATGGCTTCTGTCATATAGCCTTTGTTAAAATATTGAGGCAGTAACATATAGCCTATCTCGGCCCTGTAATGTTCTTTCACAATACGCCAGTAACCAATAGTGCCTATTAAAATATCCGGCTCCTCTTTTAAAGCAATAGCCCAGGTAATGCAATCGTTGGTTTCCACACCATTTTTTATTTTGCTAATCAGGTCAAGGGCTTCTTCTTTACTGGTTAGCGGCGCCTTGTCTAAAAACTGCATGGCCGTAGGATTGCTTCTGAGCTTATACACCTGGTCTGAATCTGTTGGCAATAGTTCCCTGAACAACAATCGTTCTGTTGTTAATACCGGGAAGGGTTGAAAAGTTAATTCAAGCATTATTTACATTGTTAATCCATAAATACCAAGGCTGTATTTGATTTTGTCCATTACTGCTACATCTTTTAATAATCCCCATTGGGTAAATCCAGCCTGCTCAAACAAGCCAATACTTGCTATATTATGACTAAAAATATAACCGAGTATAGTATGTATATTTAAGGAAGGCGCCTGCTGAATACAATATTGCAATACCTCTTTTCCCAAACCTTTTCCTCTCGAATCGGGATGCAGGTAAATACTCAGTTCGGTAGTTCCGTTGTAAGCAGGGCGCCCATAAAAATTATTGAAGCTTACCCAACCCAACATTTTTTCGCCGGCTTCTATAACCCATAACGGTCGTGTGGCAGGTGGGTGATTGTGAAACCAGTTCAACCTTTCGGCTACGGTCACTGGTTCTGTGTCAGCTGTTACCATACGGGAAGCCACTGTACTGTTGTAAATTGCTACAATGCCGGGCAGGTCGTTTAATGTTGCGTTGCGGTAAATCATATTAATTACGATATTGCAATTTAAATAAATTATAGCAGTACAATATCACCAAAACAGGTAATGTAAATAAAAGGTATGATCAGTTACAACAATAAGTATTTCAGGCCTGTTAATAATACGGCTAATGGGGAAACCTCCGCAGCTACAATATTTCATTATATGCAGGAAGATAATATTATTACAGCGGTTTATGCAGGCGGCAGGATCCTTAAAGGTCAGCTGATAGGACTTGCCGATGCGGACGGAAAACTCACCCTGCGCTACCAGCAGGTAAATGATAAGGGAGAATTGATGACCGGCATTTGCCTTTCTGCACCCGAAATAATGGCCAATGGAAAATTACGGTTGAAGGAGAAATGGAAATGGACTTCCGGGGACTTTTCCGAAGGAGAATCTGTAATAGAAGAAATATGAAGCAACCTGCGTCTCCGGTACGCTGACATTTTTTTTACACCTGCCATCATGTTATCTAAACATTAAGAAAGCCATATTTTTTAAGCTTTTCCCGCAATTAAAAACCCTTGGGCATCACAAAAAAAATTTGTGAAAAGCCCTGCCACAAAGGGTTTTAACATTTAATATAATATTTGGGTAAGCCATTTTTTAAAATAAATTGGTTTTAAACTCAAAATATTCCGCCCTACTTTTACATTATCAAATAAAACAGGACACCAGTTGCCTGGCACTTAGGTCCTCTAAGATTTCGATTTTTGTTCATATTTCCCCGGTTATTGCCCATTGTAATTTCGTTGCAGCTGTATCAATTTTTTTGACGGAATTAAAAACAGTTAACTAACCTTAAAATTAAAAATTATGAAAACAATGAACATCAATTTCAAAACAGCTGTAATCGTTTTAGCAGGTGCATTTACCCTATTATTTAACAACATGGCCGTTGCAGGAACCGAAGAAAAAAACACCAATAGCCTGGTTGAATTAAAATACGCAGGCAAAAGCAATCAAAGACCGCAATTTCGCCTGGCTATTAATGATAAAAATGCAACAGCATACACTATAACGATTAAAGAAGACAATGGTGATATTTTGTACTCAGAAAAAGTATCTGGCCAGGTTAGCAGAACTTACCAGCTGGATTCTGATGATACAGACAGGATACAGGGTACTACTTTTGAAGTAACCAATATCACTACCAACGTTACTACTGTTTACAAGATTAAGAATCTTAGCCAAACAGTTGAAAATATGATCGTAACTAAATTGTAAAATATTCGACTTCGATTTTTGATAGAAAAAAGCTGCAGGATTTTTCCTGCAGTTTTTTTATTTATGGTAAGCCGTAGGCAAGGCAGAACAATTAGGCTTTCTATCATTCCACCGCATTAATAGCTTGATTTTTTTCTACTAATCTTGCCTGCCGGTAGGGATATCGTCCCTTGGGGTTACCCTTTTAAGAGGTCGCCCCGCCGGGGCTTGAATAATCTTAAATTAATGATAATGCTACCAAGGTTGCTCCGCCGGGGCTGGAATAATATTAAATAATAATAATGCCACAGGGTAGTCTTGCCGGGCTTGATAATCTTAATTGTAATAATACCATAATGACGCCCTGCAAGGATTTGGGTTTCGCGAATCACTGAATGAAATGATAGTGTCAGCGGCACGATGTTTTGGTAGAAATACAATAGGGCGAACTCTTAAAGCCCGGTAGGGGCGACCTTTTAATGTCGTTTCGTTTTGGAAAGAGCGGGCCTGGCTGTAAAATAAAGGGTTAGCTTTAATTTTAAATACATTACCCTTAGGGAAGTAACCACCTGGCGTTTCGACTTGAAAGAAGTATCTGATTATTTGTAGAATTGCGAAGTTTGCTCAATAAACAGGTAAAGTACAAGAGTGCGACGCCTATGAAGATTAATATTGGTATATCGCCGGGTACATAAAATAAAAAAATCTCATGGCCAGCCATGAGATTTTTTTATCAATTATAAATCTTTTAATTATCCATTATTAAGCTACCGCTTTATTTACCAGCGCTGCAGCTTCGCTTAGCAGAATGGCACTTTGCACCTGAAGGCCGCTTTCGTCGATGAGCTTTTTAGCAACATCTGCATTGGTTCCCTGCAAACGAACAATAATAGGAATGCTGATATTGCCGATACTTTGGTAAGCATCGATAACTCCCTGCGCCACGCGGTCGCAGCGAACGATACCGCCAAAAATATTGATCAGGATCGCTTTTACTTTTGGATCTTTCATTATAATGCGGAAGCCTGCTTCCACCGTTTGTGCATTCGCAGTACCTCCTACATCCAGGAAGTTAGCAGGTTCGCCACCACTTAATTTTATCATATCCATGGTAGCCATGGCCAGGCCTGCACCATTCACCATGCAACCAACGTTGCCATCTAGTTTTACAAAGTTGAGGTTAAATTTACCTGCTTCTACTTCTGTAGGATCTTCTTCGCTTACATCACGCAGTGCTGCTACATCAGGGTGGCGCATTAATGCGTTGTCATCAATATTCATTTTACAATCTACCGCAATGATCTTTTCATCACTGGTTTTAAAAAGCGGGTTGATCTCCAGCATACCGCAATCCAAACCTGAATAGGCATTGTATAAACTCGTAACAAATTTTACGCAATTTTTCATGGCTTCACCAGTGAGGCCGAGGTTAAAGGCAATTTTACGTGCCTGGAAACCCTGTAAACTTCCACCGGGGTGAACCCATTCCCTGAATATTTTTTCAGGGGTATCGTGAGCTACGTCTTCAATGTTCATACCGCCTTCGGTGCTGTACATGATCACATTCTGACCTTTTGTTCTGTCCAGTAAAATAGAGAGGTAAAATTCTTTTACGGGATTAGGACCTTCATAGTAAACATCCTGCGCTACCAATATTTTGTTAACCACTTTACCCGCTTCTCCGGTTTGAATGGTAACAAGTGTGCCACCTAACAAATTTTTTGCAATATTCACTACGTCTTCGCTGCTTTTTCCTACTGCCACACCACGCTGATCTTTGCCAACTATGGTGCCTTTACCACGCCCGCCAGCATGGATCTGCGCTTTTACAACCGCAAACTTGCTACCGTATTGAGTATGTATTTGCCTGTAGGCTTCCTCTGCTTCGCCGGGAGTATTACATGCAATACCTTCCTGTACCGGAACATTGTATTTTTTTAACAGCTCTTTAGCCTGGTATTCGTGAAGATTCATATACTTAAAAATTTTGGCGAAGATAAGGAAAGTTAAGAGTTCATCGCTCACGGTTCATAGTTCATTGCACTGCTATCAATTTCTTAAGTTTTTTGCAAAAGTCAGGTTAATAATTAAATTAAATGCAGCGATTTCCTCTGCTAAACTCCTCCACTATGAGCAATGAACTATACGCCATGAACTAATCAAAACATCTTACATTTGTGGGCCAATTTCAAAACAAATAACCTATGCTCACAAAAATTAAAGAAGCAACAGCATATATAAAGACTTTAATAAAGGAAGAACCTGTAGCAGGCATCGTACTTGGCAGTGGCCTGGGCAATTTTGGCCGGCAAATAGAAGTAGAGAAGGAAATTGCTTACGGGGATATTCCAAATTTTCCGGTAAGTACAGTAGAGGGGCATAGCGGTAAATTGTTATTTGGAGAACTAAGCGGAAAGAAGGTCATTGCCATGAGTGGAAGGTTTCATTATTATGAAGGTTATCATCCGCATGATGTTGTGTTCCCGATAAGGGTAATGAGATACCTTGGAATTAAAACCCTATTTTTAAGCAATGCTGCCGGCGGAACAAATACCTCTTTTAAAGTGGGAGACCTGATGATCATTAAAGATCATATCAGTTTTTTTACCCCTAATCCCCTGGTAGGCAAAAACGACAAAGAACTGGGAACCCGTTTCCCGGATATGACAGAGCCTTACAGCAAAGACCTGATCGGTAAAGCAAAGAAAATTGCAGCAGATGCAGGCATTGATGTGAAAGAAGGCGTGTATATTTCTGTAACGGGTCCGACTTTTGAAACAAAGGCAGAATACAGGCTCGTGCATACACTTGGAGCCGACGCTGTTGGTATGAGCACGGTTCAGGAAACAATTGCTGCAGTTCATATGGGGCTTCCGGTTTTTGCAGTAAGTGTAATTACCGACCTTGGAATAAGAGAAGACGACAATGTTATTACGCATGAAGAGGTATTGGAAGCAGCCCACGCAGCTGAACCCAAACTCACACATATTTTTAAAGAAATGATTGCGGCATTATAATAGCAGCATGAATAAAATAGTCTTCACATTTATATTTATAATCGCAGCGCTGCAATCCTATGGGCAGCAATTCCCCGGCGGTATACGCAACAAGATAGGGAATATAAAAAATAATGCTGCATCGCAGGATACCACCAAAAAAGGATTTGAGCAAAGAGATGATCTTGCAGACAGTATCACCATCAGCTACCGCTACATGGATCAATTGCGGAGGTATACTCTTGATTCTTCTGTAAATGATATTGATAATTATTTTCCTGTACCAACAGATTATATGTACCTGGGTAATAATGGTGCCGCTGCAACCTCCCTCATATTTACCCCATTTACAAAAGCAGGCTGGGATGCAGGGTTTCATGCATTCGATATTTACCGTTTTACACTGGAACAGTCAAAGTTTTATAAAACCACCCGGCCCTTTTCACTAATTGGCTACCAGTTGGCTGCCGGTAAAGAACAAATGGTGATGGCCCAGCATACCCAAAACATCAAACCAAACTTTAATGCAGGGTTTGATTACAGGCTTATTAATGCCCCGGGCTTTTTTGTAAACCAGAATAACAACCATAATAACGTTCGCTTTTTTGCCAACTACCAGGGAAAAAGAAAGCGATATAATTCCTTCCTGGTACTGCTCAACAATACTATTCGTGCGTCGGAAAACGGGGGCATAAGAAATGACTCTTTTTTATTGAGCCCAAATTATAAAGATAGGTTTGGTGTAGATGTAAATATTGGGAACGATAATAAATTTAACCAGAATCCTTTTTCCACTACTATAAGGACAGGAAATATTTATAAGGACTTTACTTTTTTCCTGAGGCAGAGTTATGATATCGGTCAAAAAGATTCGATAGCCATTAATGATTCTACTACCGACTATTTGTTTTATCCGAGGTTAAGGCTTCAACATAGTTTTTCCTACAATACCAATAAATATACTTTCGTGGATGCAGTACCTGATCCCGCAATTTACCAGAAATGGTACAATATATTGATGCCGCTTCCACCAGATACGCTGCAGATAACTGATAAGTGGACTATTTTAGAGAACGATTTTTCATTGATCCAATTTCCTGATGCAAAAAACCCGGGACAGTTTTTATTAGCAGGAGCAACGCTACAGAATATAAAAGGAGTATTGAAAAATGGAACAGAAGATTTTTACAACCTCAAACTGCATGGCGAATACCGCAACCGTACCCGCAATAAAAAATGGGATATCTTATTAAAAGGTGAATTTTACCTCAATGGATTTAATACGGGTGATTACAATGTTACCGCCAGCCTAAGCCGGTTCCTGAACAAAAAACTCGGGGATGTGCAGCTGTTTTTTATCAATACCAACCGAACGCCGTCTTTTATTTTTGACAGCCGCTCTTCTTTTAATATCGAAAATAGCAATAGCTCAGCCAAAGAAAATATTATTTCATTTGGTGCTACTGCCAACAACCCTTTTGTACAACTCGGTTTTGCCAACCACCTTATTACCAACTACGCTTATTTTAACAGCTATTACCAGTCTGCACAAAGCAATAAGATCATTAATGTGTTGCAGGTATCAGCATCAAAAAAAATAAAACTAAGTAAAAGGTGGAACTATTATATTGATGCAACGCTGCAACAAACGGATGCGGCAGCGCCCATAAAAGTTCCCTTGTTATTTACGAGAAGCCGCCTGGCATTTGAAGGTAACTTCTTCAAAAATCTTTTCCTGAGCACAGGCTTGGAAGTAAGATATTTTACACCCTACAAAGCTTATAATTATTCACCACTTAATGGAAAGTTTGTACCGCAGGATACAATAACATTAAAAAACCTGCCGGATGTACACGCCTTCATGCATTTCCGTATTAAAAGTTTCACTGGCTTTTTAAGGGCAGAGAACCTGAACACGGTAAATTTTAAAAACGGGTTTGGTTTTGTAAATAATAATTACGCTACACCTTATATTCCTTCCCCGGGGATGATCATTCGTTTTGGGGTGAGGTGGTGGTTCGTGAATTAAATTTCACGAATTATTCGAATTGTGCGAATTACACGAATTTTATTTACACTTCTAACTTAGTGCATCTTCGTGCCTTTGTGTCTTCATGGCATATAAAAAATCGTTTAACCTTATAGCGTCAGCTTCTACGATTTCTTATCCCAGTTTTAACTTTTTGCCTTTTTCTTCCAAAAAAACTTTCGCTACCTTTGGCCCGGTGAAAAAAATCTTCCTTTCCATATTAAGTATAGTGTATATGACGGTGTCTTCGGGCATTGCTATGGAAATTCATTACTGTATGGGAGAAAGGGCTGGAGCAGACCTTTACGGAACATCATCCGAAAAATGTGGCCGCTGCGGAATGAAGGAACAAAATAAAAAAGGTTGCTGCCACGATGATCACCAGTTTTATAAATTAGAAGACAGCCATAAAAAAGCTGTTAACGATCTCTCTTTTAATATCGGCGAAATTGCTTTACCAGCTCCCGTAGTTGTTTATAACTCGGGCATCCCGGTTGACAGGGCAACCGCCATACCTCATGATAATTCTCCGCCGGGCTATATCGAACCTCCCGCCCGCATACTTCACGGTGTTTTCAGAATCTGATTGTCAGAAATGTTTTTGACAGCCACAATGATCATTGTTGCTGCAGGTGCTTCGCATCCAACCAAATCATTTTTTACATATCAAATTATATACAATGAAATTAGCTTCATTTATAGCCGTATTATTTTTCGGCCTTTTTACTACATCTTCAACATTTGCACAAACAACAGCCCCTTCAGCCATTAAATATGAAACCATTAAAGTATGGGGTAACTGCGGTATGTGCAAGGAAACCATAGAGGGCGCTGCAAAAAAAGCAGGCGCCAGTACTGCAGATTGGAACGAGGAAAGCAAGGAACTAAAAGTTAGCTATCCGGTTAAAAAAACATCTTCTGAAAAGATCCAGAAAAAGATAGCCAAATCGGGTTACGATACCAAAGATTTTATCGCATCCGACAAAGCCTATAATGCTTTGCATGGCTGCTGTAAGTACGACAGGAAAGATGCTGCCGTTAATTAATACAGACAGTATCTGTCATTCATCTCTTAATTATTAAATCGTAATCAAATGAAACAGTTATTTATAATAGCAGCCCTGCTGTTTAGCCTGTTATCACAGGCACAGGTGAGCAAAGTAAGCCTGCAGGCCAGCGGCCTCACCTGTAGCATGTGCAGCAACGCAATCAACAAGTCACTTAAGTCTTTGGATTATGTGGAGAAGGTAATGGCCAATATTAAAACATCAACGTTTGATATTACGTTTAAGCCTGGCACTGCTGTAAATTTTGATCAACTCAAAAAGAAAGTAGAAGATGCAGGGTTTTTTGTAGCTACTCTTATCGCTACTGTGAATTTTAATAATCTTATGATTGAAAAAGATGAACACTACAATGTTGCTGGTATGAACATCCATTTTCTTAATGGCAAGGGGCAGGTGCTCAACGGCGAACAGGCGATACAGGTGGTTGATAAAGGGTATGTATCTGCCAAAGCTTTTAAGAAAAATCAATTGTATACTCAAATGGAATGTTACAAAACCGGTGTGGCCGGCAGCTGTTGTTCCAAAGCAGGGCTGGGTACAGGTGCAAGAATTTTTCATGTAACTATTTGATCACAGGGCCGCCCCTGGGCGGCCCAATTTTATATTTTATGAGATTATTTTTCCTTGCCTTGCTTTTACTGACAGGCATAAGAGGAGCCAGCCAGGAATTATACGTGTACACAGAACCCGCCAGCAACATGGCAGCTAAAACTATTGGTTTCAGGCTGACCAATAATTTTATGCGAACAGCCGGCACACAGCAATATAAATACGTGGCTGCTCCCGAAATAATGTTGGGGCTTTCAAAATCATTCATGCTGCATGCAGAAACTTTTTTAAGTAACCGTAATGATGGATTTAAAGTAGACGGTGGAAGCCTTTATTTGAAGTATCGTTTTTTTAGCCGGGATGAAGTGCACAGCCATTTCCGCATGGCGGCTTATATGCGGGGTTCTTACAATAACACCCATATCCATCAGCCTGCTATTGATATGCAGGGTATGAATAGCGGTGTGGAAACTGGTATCATTGCTACCAAACTCCAAAACAAAGTAGCTATATCTGCCGGGCTTTCACATTTGTATGCACTTGATAACAGCAAAGGAAATAAATTTTATTACGGAGAGGATAATCGACACGCAATAGCTTACACATTGTCGGCGGGCCGTTTAATGTTGCCAGGGGAATATACCAGCTATAACCAAACGAATGTAAATTTGATGACAGAGTTGTTGGGTCAAACAAATATAGCTTCCGGCAGAACCTTTGTGGATATTGCACCATCTGTACAATTCATTATTCATAGCCGCATGCGGGTAGATTTGGGGTATCGTTTCGGGTTGATAAGGAAGTTGCAAAGAACAAGTGAAGATGGAGCATTGGTAAGAATGGAGTACAATATTTTTAATGCCTTCTAGATTGGGATTCAGGGATTAAAGGATGATTGGATTATGTAAGTCATAAATCATCAGCGCCCCCTCGCAAATACGATTAAAAAAATAATATGGTAGTAAAAGCAATCGGTAAGTTCTTTGCTAAACTATTCCGGGCACTTTTCGTTAAAAGGAATTGCTGCAAATTTTTATAATCCCAAAAGGAGGGAATTAAGTGCTTTCCGTAATAATGTCAGCCTTTAGGGCCTAAACTAAACAGCGCTGTTTAAAGCCTGCTCCCAACAAAGAATATTAAATAATCAATTATTAATAATCAATAATTAACAACTAACTCTTGCTTTTCTCTGTTCTCGCCAATCCCATTACCATATTATTGAGGCATTGCTGATCTGTAAATTTTTTTGTTATGTTACTTGCACGGGCCAGCAGGTCGTCATACAAAGCTCTCTCAACGCCAAATATTTCAAATGATTTTATCAATGCATCATCGTGATTGAAACCAGCAGTTTGCTGCAGTGCTTCCGCAACGGCAAAATATTGGAGCCCTTCGTCTTTTATTTTTCCTAATGCTGATATGACCCAGCTCAAAGCGTAGAAATAATTTTTTTCTAATAATAAGAACCAGTTGTTATCGCCTGCATCCGGCATTATATTAAACCTGGAGTTTACTATTTCGGGTAACAGGTATTCCTTTGTAGCCTGCTCACTTTCGTCGCTATCCATAATTTGTATGCAGCCCTGTAATGCCTGGGCATAGATGCTTAACCAGCGTATAGCTCTCCTGAATTCATGCACCTGGTTTTCCATTTCGGTAAAATTGCCACCTGAATCTTTTACAAATTTGTTGGTGTTTTTTATGGCCTCCTCATACACCGCTTTAATCGCTTTAAGTTCTTCTTTTGGCTGCAACCAATCTGCTTCTTTCAGTTTTTTTCTGATCGCTGAAAAACTATCTTTTGCAAGCCATTTGCCTTCCGTTAATAATTCATTACAGCTTTGTATTTTTTCGCGGGCCTGCGCCTGCATGTATTCTCTTATATGAGCAGGCACCATCGGGTGCTTTGAAAAGCTGTTGGCATATGCATCATAATAATCAATGGTTCCAAGGCCATCTTCCAATAGTTTAAACTGTTCCCTCAGGCTGTTGAACTTTTTGCTATTGTGGATATCCCGGTACATACGGGAGAGCGCTTCCAACATAAAGAGCGGCGTGCGGGCATCATTTTTATAAAGGTACAAAGCAGGGTTGTGGTCTTTGGCTGCTTCCTGCATCAGCAATTCCAGTTTAACGAGATAATATTCAAACCTGGCCGGTCCTCTTTTCATTTTATTGTATTTATAGATTCACGGATGATACAGATAAACCTGATTTTATTTACAAAATCTGTATTAATCGGATGATTCGTTGTATCGTAAAATTTTAATTAAAGATGTGTGAAGACACCAATGATCTCATGGCTAATCAAATAATCAGTGTTGATATGCCAGGAGCCCGGTATCCCTGTGTCAAAATTATTGTTCAAAAAAAGCAACTCCGCCTCCAACCCATTCCTTGTCTTTATTATAGCGGGTGCCAATCATTTTTCCTTTACTCAGCCTTGCCAGGTTGTGTACACCCACAGGCCTTTTCCAGCCCTCTTTCCAGAAATAGAATAAACGTATCTCCGCTTTTGCAGGTTCATCCGGTGTAAGAATTACAGGCGCATAGTATACTTTCCTTTGCAGTATCCAGTTTTCAGGGTCCTTAATTTTATCAATATCTTCCTGCTTTAAATCAATCACTACCCCCATACCGGCAAAAGAGAATAAAGGCTTCAATACAAATTCATCCAGTTTTACCGGCTGTGTTATTTCATTGAGGAAAAAAGTTTCCGGCACATAAGGATTGTCAATAAAGGGCAAAGTGAATTTGCTGATGCGGTAGAACCAGTTTGGATGCGGCACCCATTCCACATCATATGGTTTAGACAGGTCAACAATATCTCCCAGGTCTTCCTGTTGCTGCAGGTCATCAAATATTACCCGGTTATAAATTCGGTGCACGGGCGTTTTTACGCCATCGTTCATGTAAAATAATTTTTCTCCTTCGGCAATCAGTTTGGTGAGGCAAACCATATTGATGCCGAGTAATTTTTTAGTACAGTAAAAATCGATCCTCGTTTTTTGTTTTTCCGGGTATATCTCCAGTAATATCACATTCTCCGGATGGTGATTTCCCACAAAAATATCTTTCAGTAATTGTATGTAGGATTCTTTATTGTAGCCATTCAGGTAAGCAGAATAATTATCCGGCAGGTTAGCATACTTTGCTGTTATTTCGCTATGATATGCCTGGAAAGCAAAAAGGGTAGGGAAGCCCTGCATTTCTATCAGCTGTGGTTCCAGTTCGCCCGATTTGTTTTCGCAAACACCAAAATCGAATACAAGGCATTGCGGATGTGCATCTTCACCGGGAACATTTAGTTCGGCAGGAATACTCCTGTATGTTAGTTCTTTAAAATTTTCTGCAACAATTACATCGATAATATCCTCACAGGCACCGAGCATTTTTTTGATGAACTCTTTTGGAACAAATACAGGGGTTTCTGCATTACGAAAATCAAGCGCACCAGGTTCCAGGGCTTCAATTTCTTCCATGTATTGATCATATTTCTCTTTAGTAAAATTCTGGTTGAATGCTTGCCTCAGGTCTTTTTGCATAAATGATTCGTTTTAAGGATGTTTCCTTAAAAATAAGCATAATTTAAATGTCTTTAACCGCAAAGGCGCAAAGACGATGGGAAGCATTAAAACATCTGGAACTTTTGAACCTTATACCTCCACCAGTTGCATATTATTCACCGCCTGTTGCAAAAAATTGGGAATGATGTGGGCGTAGGTGTGAAGAATTTTATCAGGGTCGTTTAATTGCTCGATCATGGAAGCCCATTTTTCTTCGCCATGATTTTCTATTACCGTCTTTTTCCTGTCAGGAGTTTGCAGGTGCATACTCATGCCGATGGCATCTGCTTCCGGATGAAACTGTGTGCCGATCATATTTTCATTGAAACGGATAGCCATAATGGCTCTTTCCAGGGGAATATGCGGGCGGTTTTTTTCTATGGCTAAAATAGAAGCACCCATTGATCTTAGTTTGTTATGATCCGGTTGCGTAACCTGGAAATCCCTGCTGTCAACTGCATAAAACGGATCGTGCAACCCTGCAAAAATGGGTTCGTTTATAGCATTCTGTAAATAATGAACCGGGAAAACGCCGAAAGAAGTGCTGCGCCTTTTGGTTACTTCGGCCACTTTATAATGCCTGCACACCAATTGAAAGGAATGGCATATAAACAATACCTGTTTTTTAATAACATTGGAATCGTTGTTATTATAAGATTCTACTGTTTTCAGCCAGCCAAAATAGGCCGCTTCCCACTCGCTGCCTTCACTTTCCAGGGGGCTACCCGGGCCGCCGGTACTGATGTATACATCATAATTAAGATCGGGAACCTGCTTTTTTAACCTTACTTCAAACTCATCTTTATGCAGTTCAATATTATTAAGATCTGCAAACTGGTTCAGCAATTCACGGATGCATCGCATGCCCTGGTTATCGAACCCTTCATACAAATCTAAAATTGCTACCCTTAACATCGGTTTTTCATTCCAAATCATGCCTCAAAAATAACAATTTTTTAAAACAGTAACAGCCGAAGTTATCACAATGTTTCCACGTGCAGGGGATAAATAGTTGCGCCGGATGGTTTATAGTTCATGGTTCATAGCTGATAGGGACATTAAATAGATGAATTGTTTCTAAAATGAAACCATTTTAACATTTAGGCCTTGCTATGAACTATTTGCTATGAACCATGAACTGCCTTTATTCACTACCTTTGCCGCCACAAATTATGAAGACAAAAACCATTAAAAAAGACAAGGTTAACATCATTACACTGGGTTGCAGTAAAAATATGGTAGATAGCGAGGTGTTGAGCGGGCAATTACTGGCCAATGATATCGATACTGTGCATGAAAGCGGCAAAAGAGATCATAATATTGTTATCATTAATACATGTGGATTTATTGAAAAGGCGAAAGAAGAAAGTATCAATACGATCCTCGATCATGTGGAACTAAAAAAACGGGGCAAACTGGATAAAGTATACGTAACCGGATGCCTGAGCGAACGTTACCGCAATAATTTAGAAGAAGAGATTCCTGAAGTGGATGCATTTTTCGGTACTATGGAATTACCCATGATCCTCAAACAATTTGAAGCCGATTACAAAGCCGACCTCATGGGCGAACGATTACTCGCCACCCCACAGCATTACGCCTACATGAAAATAAGCGAAGGCTGCAACCGCACCTGTTCTTTTTGCGCCATTCCATTAATGCGGGGCAACCATGTGAGCCGGCCCATAGAATCCCTGGTAGATGAAGCCAGGCGGCTCGTTGACCGTGGTGTAAAAGAAGTAATGTTGATTGCCCAGGAGCTCACTTATTACGGTTTGGATATTTACAAAAAAAGAGAACTGCCTAAACTGATGAACGCCCTTGCGGATGTAAAAGGCCTGGAATGGATAAGATTGCATTATGCTTACCCTTCCAAATTTCCATTGGATATCATTGATGTGATGAAAGAGCGGGATAATATTTGCAATTACCTGGATATGCCTTTGCAGCACGCAAGCAACAATATGCTTAAAGCCATGAAACGCCAGATAACCAGGGAAGATATGGAAGAGCTGGTAGTCAATATCAGGGAACGCATACCCGGTATTTGTTTGCGTACTACATTGATCGCCGGCTTCCCGGGTGAAACGAGGGATGATGTGGAGGAGCTAAAAACCTTCCTGCAAAAAATGCGTTTCGACAGGGTCGGAACATTTACTTACAGTCATGAAGAAGATACCAGCGCACATGACCTGGTTGACAATATTTCACCAGAAGAAAAAGAAGAACGGGCACAGGAAATTATGGAAGTGCAGCAGGAAATTTCCCTGGAAAAAAATGAAGAGAAAATAGGGCAGACATTTAAGGTCATCATTGATAAAAAAGAATCGGGGCGCTACCTGGGCCGCACAGAATTTGACAGCGTGGAAGTAGACAATGAAGTGATCATTAACAGTACAAAAAAATTACCCATTGGCCAGTTTGTGAATGTGAAGATAACGAAGGCATATGATTATGACCTGGAGGGGGAAGTAGCCTCCTAAATCCCCCAGGGGGGACTTTTATTGAAGCGAAGAATGAAGCAGGTTAAATTTTCAAGATGAAATTTTTTTTATTAGTTGCAGGAATGTTGTTGACTTGTTTTGTTGTTACAGCACAGGATAAGGAAAAGCTTGTGGGTAAATGGAAAATAATTGTTATGTATGATTCAAATATGCATTTTGATGTTAAGAAAGATTCGTTGTATCTAAAGAATGATCCCAAAACCAAAAAGCAGCCGGCTTCAATATATAACCAGGCAAGGGCCATGATGAAAGAACTTTATATGGGTGCCTATATTGAATTGAAAGCGAATATGGAATACGAAGAAGGTTCTGGTATACAGGGAGTACGGAAAGGAGCTTATATCGTAGATGAGGTGAATAAGATCATCATTATCAAAAGAGAAAGAAAAAGTAAAGCAACAGGTGAACTAACCATAAAAGAAGAAAAAATACCTTATTACTTCAAAGCTGAAAGACTGGTATTTGTATCAAAGAGTGAAGATGATGGCCCTACTGTTGAATTTGAGAAGCAATAGAAAATTTAAATGAATAATTAACTGCATGCCATTTAGCGCTACATATTTATCTTACCGCCAGACTAACAGTTTTTCAGCCATTGCATTGGATTACACTGATAACAACAATTCGCTGAAATCTTTTTATAATCACAATGCTGATATTGACGGCATTAAAAATGCGATTGAACAACGAAAACAATTTCCTACAGATAGAAAATTGCTGGTTCATCATTTGAACGAACAATACAAAGGCATAGCTGTTGACGCAAAGCTGCAACACAATATCGACAGCCTGTTGCAGCAAAATACTTTTACCATTACCACAGCCCACCAACCTAACATTTTTACAGGTCATTTATATTTTATTTATAAAATATTACATGCCATTAAAATGGCAGAAGCCCTACAACGGGAATTACCCGGTAACAATTTTGTACCCGTATATTACATGGGCAGCGAAGATGCCGACCTGGAAGAACTGGGCGAAGTGTTTATTAACGGCCAGCATTACCGTTGGCAAACCAATCAAACAGGTGCTGTGGGCAGGATGAAAATTGATAGCGCATTTATCCAACTCATTAATGCTATTGAGGGCCAGTTATTGGTGGAAGTGCATGGTAAGGAAATAATGGATGCAGTAAGGTTTGTTTACACACTGGATAAAACGATTGAGCAGGCAACTTTTGAATTTGTGCACCGCCTTTTTGCAGATTATGGATTAGTGATTTTACTGCCTGATGCAGCTGCCCTAAAACGATCTTTTCTTCCCATTATAAATAAAGAACTCAACGAACAATTTTCCAATAAAGCCGTACAAGAAACCATGAAGGATTTTCCTGCGCAATATAAAGTGCAGGCAGCCGGAAGAGAGATCAATTTGTTTTGGCTGCAACAGGGAAGCAGGGAACGGATAGAAAGAGAAGGGGTAAGGTTTAAGGTGGAAGGAGTAAGGTTTGAGGAAGAGCAGTTTATAAAAGAAGTGGAAGCGCATCCTGAACGGATTAGTCCAAATGTAATTTTACGGCCGGTATTCCAGGAATGGATACTACCCAATATCGCTTTTATTGGCGGAGGCGGAGAGCTGGCTTACTGGCTTGAATTAAAAAAAGTATTTGTAGCGGCAGGTACACCTTACCCGGTATTGATATTACGGAATTCTTTCGGGATTATTCCTAAAAAGGCAGCCGTTAAAATAGCTTCGCTTGAATTGACAGCTGTTGATTTTTTTCAATCTGCAGCCAGCCTGCTACAACGGGTTGTTCAAACCAACAGCGATAATCAGCTAAATCTTACAGAAGAAAAAAATCAATTGACAGCATTGTATAAAAAAATGCAGGCGATAGCAGGTAAGACCGATGCCAGCCTGCAGCAGCATGCAGATGCGCTGCATACGCTTGCTATTAAAAAGATCACCCAGCTGGAAAAAAAAATGTATCGTGCAGAAAAGAAAAAGTTTGAAGCACAGCAGCGACAGATTGAAAAAATAAAATCTACGCTTTATCCCAATGGAGTTTTACAGGAGAGGATCGACAACCTGTTGCCATGGTATGCAAAACATGGCAAATCATTTATTGACCTGTTGTATCAAAATTCTCTTGGGCTTGAACAACAGTTTTGTTTGCTGGAAGAGAATTAAGGCCTGGTATTTATTTTCACTGTCATCCTGGGCCTCTCGATTCATCATTCATACCCGATATTTTTTCTGTCACCATACCCCTGCTTCCTTTCGTTATTTCCTTCTGCTATCGTTGTTGGATAGTTCCATATTTGATTAAACGCACAGATTCATTAACTTGATGTAAGGAATGTTGCCCATTTCATCAAGGAATACCCTCATTTGCTGTAAGGGTTTTATGTAACAGGTAGCTGTTCCTTTATTTTGCTATATGATGCGCTCATCAGTTTTTAAACAGAATAAAATATATTTCGGCATCGCCTGGTTGCTGCTTTTTGCTACCTGGTATTTTTTGCGTGCGGATGGATATGCCAGTTCTTCGACAGCTTTTTATGTTACTGTAATTAAAATCGCAGACCTTGCATTGATGGTTTGCATTTGCAACTATGTTTTGATTCCAAAATTTTTTTATAAAAAAAAGTATGTATTATTTGTTTGTTTTTTTATGTTCTTAGTGGTACTTAGCAGTCTTGCAAAAATGAATATACTGGGGCGTATAATGAACAATGCTTTTTTGCTGGACTGGAGCCATGGATGGAAAATAAAAATCTACGATAATATTATCCCGCATGTTTTCCTGGTAATTGCAGGCGCGGCTATCAAACTTATGATAGACTATACCGTAATGCAAAAAAGAATGCTGGACCTGGCCAGGGAAAAAGCAGAAGCAGAGCTGGAGTTTTTAAAGCAGCAGATCAACCCTCATTTTTTGTTTAACTCATTAAATACCGTTTATTTCCAGATAGATAAAAGCAATACCGTGGCCCGCGAAACCCTTCACCAGTTCAGTGAAATGCTACGCTACCAGTTGTATGAAACCGGGGGTGCAGCTATCCCTATAGAAAAAGAAATAAAATACCTGGAAGAATATATAAGCCTGCAAAAGCTAAGAAAAGACGATCAGTATAAAGTGAATTTATCTATTGCCGAAAATGTGAAAGGTTTTTTTATTGAACCATTCTTATTGATCCCATTCGTGGAAAATTGTTTTAAACATATTTCTCATTATGCTGACCAGGAGAATTATATAAAGGTTGAGATTACCTGTGAGAACGGAGTGTTTTATTTTAGTGCCGAAAATACTGCAGAAGAAAGCATCAGCGATAAACAAGGAACCGGTATAGGGCTGGCGAATGTAAAAAGAAGATTGGAATTACTCTATCCCGGCAGGCGTACCCTGCAAATTGAAAAGAGAGACAATAAATATTTAGTACAATTGCAATTAAAAATCAACTATCATGGATAACGGATCTGCAAACATACGCTGCGTTATTATTGAAGATGAACCTGTAGCCCGCAAGGGACTGAGGGAATATGTGGAGGATGTGGAGTTCCTTGAATGTACCGGCGAATTTGATAGCCCGTTAAAAGCAGCTTCGCTCATCAGCACCGGTGAAACGGATCTTTTGTTGATGGATATTGAAATGCCAAAGATAACCGGCATTGATTTTTTTAAAAGCCTGTCTCATGCCCCACCTGTTATTTTTATAACAGCGTATCCACAATATGCACTGGCCGGATTTGAAGTAAATGCACTCGATTACCTGGTTAAACCCGTTTCCTTCAACCGGTTTTTAAAAGCCGCCATGAAGGCCAGGGAATATTATGAACTCCGCCAGCAAAATAAAGCACAACAGGTGGCTGCCGCAGGTGAGGAATATTTTTTTATAAAGGCAGATAACAAACTCATAAAAATAGCCCATGATGATATTTTGTATGCAGAAGCCCTTCAGAATTATGTGGCTATTCAAACCAAACAAAAAAAATACATCAGCTATCTTACTTTTAAAGCAGTGGAAGAATATTTACCGGCAGCCTGTTTTATTAAAACGCATAAATCTTTCCTGGTGGCTGCCAATAAAATTGATAGCATTGATGGCAATGATATTAGTATCGGGAATTATCATGTACCCATCAGCCGTAATTTTAAAGAGGAAGTGATGGAGAAACTATTGAAAGGGAAGTTTTTAAAGAGGTAAAATATTTCGTTTAGCATTTTAACCAGATTTAAAACTGCGCCTGCATCAGTATTCTTTTAAAAGGATAAAATACAGGTGTTTTACTAAACTGTTGCTGCAGCCTTTGTTGGTAGGCATGTATAAAATCCTCTTTTATACCCTCTTCCATTTTTTCAATATAGGGAATGAGCGCTGTGCCCGAAACCCAGTTGTAGAGCGCATTCGTGTCGGGTAATACAAGCGGGTATATTTTTTCAAATACCATCATGGAAAGGGCACCATTTTCGAAGAGGATGGCTGTGTAGCGGTCGATATCCAATACAGGGGATATTCTTTTAAAATTTTTCAAAGCCTGTTTGTAAGGAATTTCTTCTGCCAGATCATTTAGAATAATATTGCTGATGTTATGATGCTGTGCCGGCATTTGAATGGCCAGCTGCCCGCCCTTGTTGAGCGTTGCTATCATTGCTGGAAATAATCTCTCATGGTCATCTACCCACTGAACCGCCGCATTGGAAAATACCAGGTCCCATTTTTCATTTTGATTGAGCTGCGCTTCAATATTACTGACTGCAAAATGTAGCTGATCATTTTCAAGTGCAACTGCATTGCTGAGCATTTCGGCAGAGGAATCTATGCCTGTAACATTGGCGCCGGGTAAGCTGTCTGCCAGCATTTTGGTGAGTTCGCCGGTACCGCAGCCAAGGTCGATAACCACCATATTTTTTACGGGATTTACCAGCGCCAGCAGGTCATAAAATGGAGCCGCTCTTTCTGATTTAAATTGGTTGTATACACCCGGGTTCCATGCCATGGAGTAAAGATGAAAAATTTCCAGCAGATTTGCTAAGAAGTTTCCCGCAGATTTTCGCAGACTGAGTAGCGCAGATTTTCGCAGATATCATTCAGCTATTTGATTTTGTATTTCATCTGCGTAAACCTGCGTGTATTAGATCTGCGAAAATCTGCGGGCAATAGCTAATCAATATTCACCGGCTTCGTATGGTCATACACATTTACCGAAACAGCCTTCCCTTCCGATGTTGCTTTAATAGTAAAATTTTCTTCCCAGCCTGCATTGGTCAGGTTTATCTCTTTCAGGATCCAGGTGCCGTTGCGGTCGGTAGTAATCGAAAAAGTACGGTTCAATCTTTTTAACGGGCCTTCTCCTTTTGAAATCTTTTCGCCTTTATAGGCTTTTTTAAAATAGGTACTGGATACCTGCAGTTTTACAAAGGCCCCGGGTCGTGCTTTGCCATAGATCTTAATTTCTCCCCTTACCTTTTGATTGTGGTTTGGGTAGATGATAGACAACCCCGGAGCAGGCCGGGAAGTTTGTATTGCTGATGTTCCGTTAACCGGTTGAACATATTCTTCAGCAATGGTAATATTGTTTATGCTTAATATAAAGCAACCCAATATCATTAAAATATTCATCATTATTATTATTTTAAAGTGAGGAGAATATATCGTTATGGTTTTAGCCGGTAGGCTCTTTGCCAGCTTATATCAATGGCTGTAGTGGGCGTGTTGGCATCTTTTTGTTTTGTGGCAGAAACCACCAGGGCATTGTTTCGTATGTCTATAAATCTTTCTGAAGCGCCCATAAAATACACCAGCTGCTTTGTTTCAACGGTAGGGCAGGGTGCCTGTTTGCAAATAACTATTTGTTTAATTATTGCAAGCTGGGGAACTATTTTGTACTGCGTTAACAGCTTCTTATTGCGAAAATGCCATAGTCCTGTTTTTGTATGGATCTTAATTACATCCCCTGTTTTAAAATATAGCAAATCATTTTCTACTTTTGCAATAGTAAATGAACGCTCTGTTGGAAAAGGATCTTTAACAGCAGTTGTTTTATTTTTTTCAGTCGTTGATCTTTCCAGGTTTTCAAAATACAAGGGGTAATCGCCTTTGGTGGTTTCCACAAAATCAGCCGGCACATAACCCGCAGCTATAAAGGGTTTAAAGCCATGTTTAATAGAAAATTTTCCCGGAAATTTTGCTACCAGTTTGCAGGAGTCGTTGTAGTATTTATTACCAGCAGGCTCATTCAAATTGCAACCATTAGAAGCTTCATTACGAAATGCATACAAGTGCTTCCCGTTGTTTAGTTTATAAATGCCTGTGTATTGTAATCCGCCGCTGTAAGAGCGAATACCTTTTTTGCCGGGTCCGCTTAATTTTTTAATACACCCGGGAACCGGCGTGGAGTCGTTGCCGGTCTCTTTACTTTCCACTATATCAACACCTGTTGCTGTTGTATAATTGGTAAAATTTTTTATCGTAACCAGGATGCTGAAATGCGATAACAAACAACCCATCAATATATTTTTCATCGTCAGTATTTTAACCTGGTTATTGTTTATTCAGTTTTTGTTCTTTCAGCTGGGGTAGTTTCAGGCCCATAGGGGCAGGGTAGGCTGCCGAAGCACAAAATATTTTAGCGTCCTTACCTGCCGGGTAGGCGCCGCCGGATTTGATTACCACGCCATTTTTATCAAAACTGTATTTGCTCCACGAATGCCAGAACCTGATGTCATAACCGCCATCAGCAGTAAAATTGCTTACATCTCCCAGGAATGATTTGCCGTCGCCAAACTTTACAATTACAGGTTCCCATTCGGTTTTATTTAAAATGCATTCATATGTTTCATTTACAATAAAATATTCCACAAAATAAAACCAGGTATCTTTTGCAAACTTGCCACCTTTGCTGCTTACTACTTTTGCAGTACCATCAATATCTTCTGCCAAAAAAACATAGGTTGAATTGGAGTGAGAAAACCTGCAGGTAAATTCTTTACCATTTACCGAAATAATGCTGGCCACCATAGGACTACCGCTTTGCATATGAAAATTACCTATTATCACCGACCCCGCTTTTGGTTGTGCCGTGGCCGTAAAAGAAAGCAACAGTGCAGTAATTGATAACATCAGGCTGTTGTATATGATTGATCTTTTCATTTCTCTTTTTTTAAAAATTTATTATTAATTATTCAGTTCCACCATGGCAGCATACACAGTGCTCACTTTATCGCCCACTTTATAAGTGCCGTTCTTTACTGTTTTAACAGTCCAGTCTTCATTAAAAGTGTAGGTGCTGTTTGAGTGCAGGTAGTTAACGCTAAGCACCCCGTTTTTTCTTGACAGCAATCCCAAAAAAGATTTACCACCGGTAAAAGTTGAGATGCAGGTTTCAGGTCCAAAATCTTCTTTCATTTTAAAGTTGCAACCTTCGGGGTAGGGAATAAAAGCTACTAAATCGAAGGCGGTGCCTTTCTTATACTTTCCTCCAACATTTGATTCTACCAGGGCCTGCATATTTTTTTTATTTGAAGCCAATACGGTAAGGTTATCAAAAGAATAGGCAGAGCGGGAATGTAAAAACTCGCAGATAAAATCTGTTTTACCCGCTGTTATAATTTGGGCTACGTACGTTTTTACTTCTCCTTTCATAGTGCCCCATACAAACATGCCCGGCTCCAGTTGCGGCCTGGAAACCTTGTCCGTGCATTGAGCATGGGCAAGGTTGCTGAAAAGAAGCAATGTAGCAATGCCGATGATTTTATACAATTTCATAATGCGCTTTATTAGGGTTATAATTTTTGTGCTTTCAGAATGTAGTCGAATTTGAATACCCTGTTATTAAAATTGATGGAGAAGGTTTTATCGTCGTAGGTCTTCTGAAGCAATTCCTTTAATGCAAATTTTTGTTCGTAGGCCCGTGTGCTTTCGTTTGTTTTTCCGCCAATTCTTGTACTTACCATTGCTATGTAGTTGGATAACAGTTGCAGGTAAGCACCATCATCTGCATCCTGTTGCGAAATAATAAAGGATAGTTTTTTGGAAGGATTGGTGGCTCTTTTAAAGGTCCGCGGTTCTTCGTATGGAATACCTGTCATGGGATACCCTCCCCAGGCAACCAGGTAACCCAACATATTTTTTCCATTTAAGCCTTCATACATGATGGGTTTGGGTAGGCCTTTCACCACCGCTTTCTGGTGTATACCCAAATGAATGGATTCCTGCATATCGGTTTCGTTGCTGATATTGTTGAGTTCAATAGTTATTCTCCATTTTATATCTGAGGCATTAACACCGGGAGGTGGAGAAGGAATACATTTTCTTACCGGGAAATAATCTGTAGCACTCTGCGACTGCACTACTTCATCATTCATATTTTTAAACTGGTAGCTGATAGGCTTCGCATTTTTAAAACTGGCATTTCTAAAATACTCATTCAGTTTGTTCATCAGTTGTTCCTTGCTGGTTTCAATAAGGCCGGGGTTGGTGCCACCAACGATGTATATCTTGATCGTTGTTTCATCACTCGCATCTTTCGTCAATGCATCCAGGCCAATTTTTGCACTGGCACCAAAGCCGGAGTAGGCCGCATCGAAATTGGAACCGAATTCGTTGGATACCATTTTAGTGGTAAGGGATACCAGCACCCTTTGCCCGTAAGTAACATTGCTCATTACCATCAACCCGTCTTTTCCACCATCTGCAGGGTTTGCAAAGTAGCCACTGTCCGGCATTTCAGCACTTACACTGTACATTTCCTGTGTGCAGTCGATCATAAAATGGCGGTACTGGCTTTTATTTTTCATATCCATTCCAAAGCTGGCGCTAAAGCCATAGGCACCACCACCGCCGGTGAGCTTTATCATTTGTTCGGCCAGGCTGTTGTATTCGTATATTTTACTCCTGTAGCCCGAAATAGTTTTACTGTTGGGCATGCGGTTAAACAATTTGTTTACCGCATTTTTTATACTCGCAGGGTCTGGTGTTGCTACCGTTTCAAAAACATCGCCCTGTATACCTGCTGCAGACGTGGTAATACGAAAGGGTTTGCGTGGAGCTTTTTCCGGCTTAAAGGCACCGTTGAAAAAATTATCAAAAGCATAAATGGCGCCGGGGTACAAATTGCTCGATTGTTGTTCGTTGGCCGCATTCATAAAACTCTCATCATCCAGCGATATTTTTACCTGCTCCACGCTGCAATCCCAACCGCCGCCACTTTCGGCTTTTTTACTCCTGGGTTTCACGTATGTTTTTGGTTCACCCAAAGTGCGGGAAGTTTTTGTGGCAAATTGTGAGTTTTTTATAAACAGCGAAGTGGTCATGGTGGTACCATCTCCCAGTGTTTTTTTAAAGGTGGAAGCGCCTAAAATACCCAGGGCACGGGGATACCCCGGGTTTGCCCGAAAATCTTTCGACATTTGTTTCGAATCCAGTTTGCCTGAACCTGTTCCTGCTTTTTTATCGGCCACTTTTACTTTTGTGTCTGGCAACACCACTTTTGATTTGCTAATCACTTTCATATCCTTAGCGGGTTGTGCGGTGGCAATGAGGGCCATCAGCATCAGCGGTATCATTAAAAAGAATTTCATATTGTTTGTTTTAGATGTATAAGTTATAAATGCCGTGTATTGAATGTTGGCATTGCAATACAAGATTAGTTCCTAATGCATCGGGGAGGGAGGGGAGATCGATGAGTAGCAGATATAATCGATGGGGGTGGTGGAGAGGGATTCCGGGGGATGGGCGAAAGGCTTCCGCAGATGGGCGCAAGTCGAGCGCAGATTTTAAGAGATGAAATACAAACGCCGTCATGGGAAATTCGGATCTGCGCTGTATTAAGTTTGGGAGAATCTTCGGGGGGGTTGTTATTTAACCTAAGTTTATGTAATTAGCTTATGGAATGCATCGGCTATTAAACTGCCTTACATGAGATATATTTTATTACCCTTATTAATCATTTCCTATAATGCTATTTTTGCACAACGGCCAGACTGGAACGAAATAGAAAATTCCATCGGCAAAAAACGCAACCTCTATGATCTTACGCTGCAGCTGGAAACCATTAAACAGGAAGCACTGCGTACTAAAAATTATCCACTTGCTGCCAGGTGTTACTGGAACCTAGTGCTGATAACCGATCATAAAATGGAAGACAGTTCCTATTTTAAAAATTCCATGAGCATTGATTCTGTCGGGAAACATATTTCCGACCCACTCCTTCGTTCCATCATGCTTGTTTTAAAGGCAAAAAGGATCAGCTTCTACCGACACAGGTTTAGCTACCGGTCTGATAAAAACCTTTATGCTATACCAGCCGGTTCCATTGACTATGGTCGTTTTTCAGGGCCGGAACTCGACAGCCTCGCAGACATGCATCTTCAACAGGCAAGGGCCATCAGCATTACCCTTACCAATGTAAAAGTGGATGACCTGCTGTGGCTTTCCACCGATCCTTTACTTTTTTTATTTACCCCGGTTTATACAGATATCATCTTTGCCGAGCAATTGCACACCCGGGCCTTGCCGTCTTATAACGTTGTTCATAATTTTAAGGATACTAACTGGATATTATCAGCTCCCGGTGAATTTATCAGCAGGCAAATTCCGGAGACTGATTTAAATTATCCCATGTTCCGGATCTACCGCGACTGGGTCAACTTTAACCGGCACGACAGCGCCAACTTTTATTTTATTGAATCGCTGGCAAAAAAATATTTTTATGGGCGGTCTTCTAAAACAGCCAACAGCACCAGGTTGTATGAAACCTGGCTATTGCAGCAACTGCAATCGCCTCACAGTATTATAAGAGCTAATACTATTTACCAGCTTTGTACTGAATGGATAAAAAAAGGAGATGGCTATACCTTTAAACGAGATAATTACTATAATCCGGAATTCACTGCCAGCCCGGCTTATTTCGACACTGCTGTGAGGTGGCATTATGTAAAAGCACTTTCCCTCATGGAAAACAACAGCCGGCTGCTGGACAGTTTCTTTTACCTGAAACGAAATTTACTTTTATTGAAAGACCAGGTTACGCAAAAAAAATTATCTATTATTAACCAAAGTCATTACCTGCCCGATGAACCCATTCAACTACAGTCAAATTTTAAGAATACCGACAGCATACATTTTAAAGTAGTAAAGCTGAATACTGGGGTTGGACGTTTTAAAAAAAGTAATTTTTCATCCGATACTTTACTCCATCTCCCGGCGTTTAAAAATTTCAGCATTGCCATGCCCGCTGCCCGAGATTACCAGGAGCACAGCACCCTAATTGATGCCGGCAGTTTGCCCAAAGGTTATTATGCAGTACTTTTTAGCGACACGGCTATCAACGCATCCATGAATGTTGTTGATTATTTTTTAATGGATGTAACCAATATTGCTGCCATCAATAATGATAAAAGGTTATTCATTCTTCATCGCAAAACAGGGCTGCCATTAAACAATGCCAGCCCGTTGCTACAATACACAGCCCCGGCTAAAAAGCCTTTACCCAAACCCCTGGTTAAAAAAATAAATGCCGATGGTTATGTTATAGTAAGTACCGAAGATATTGCCAGCGCCCGGGTAACCTGGGGCGATGATACCAGTTTTATATCCATCAACGAAATGGAAAATGAAACACCTGATGAACTGTATGATAAAGATGACTATGAAGACCTGGCAGAATATTACGAGGAGAATTTACAAATTCATTTGTTTACCGACAGATCCATATACCGCCCCGGGCAAACCATGCATTTTAAAGGAATGGTTTTTACAAGAGCACCTGCTACCGGTAAAATGATCCCTTTTCATAAAAAACACTTACAATTTCCGGCTTTGAAAAAAATGTTCAATGCAGATGTGAAAGAATTTTTAAAGGAGAAGCTGGAAGTTTTTATCACAGACCCATTTGGAAAATATGCAGATACAATAGAAGTGTCAGTAAATGAATATGGCTCTTTTACCGGGTCCTATACCATCAGCAAGGATGCAGCTACAGGCGATTGGGATTTTGATACAGACTATGTTGAATTGAACGACAGGAACGATGGCCATTTTAAAGTAGAAGAATACAAACGCCCCACATTTGAATTACAACTGGAAAAACCTGCAGCCTTCCTGCAGCTCGGCGACTCTTTCGTGGTAAAAGCAAGGCTGCGTTCATTTGCAGGCGCCCTGCTTAATAATGTAAAGCTGAACTATACTATTGACGTAAGATCTTCTGATCTTCGGACAAAGAATTCTGTTGATGGCGATAACAGTAATTATATAGATATCAGCATCGCAGATAGCAGCGGGTATACAGATAACAATGGAGAGCTGCTGATAAAAATACCGGCAACTTTTTTACCAGCTTATGAATTTAAAAAAGACGGATCGTCAACAGCAGGCTATTACCTGGAGGTAACGGCCGCAGATGCTACGGGTGAAAGCCAGCAAGCTTCTTTAAAAGTATCCTTATCTAACCGGCCTGTTAACATTAATTATTCATTGGCAGCAGCCTATGAAAAAAAATCGGCCGGCCTTATTTCTGTAACCACTAAAAATGAATTTGCAGGGGAAATTTCCAGGCAGCTAAAAGTAAATATTTTCCGGCTCGATAAAAAGGCTGCCCCTGGTTATGCAGCCGAAGAAATGGATTACCTGTTAGAAAATGGCAAATGGATATATCGCATCAACTATCCGAATGGTAATGATGCCGATACAAGCCTGGTATATGAAACGTCCCTATTGTCTAACTCAGGCAAGCTTGACCTGCAGAAAGCAATGTTACCAGCAGGTAATTACCTCGTTAAAATTACCAGCAATGAAAATGGAAGGATCATCGGTGAAACGGCCAGGAATTTTTCAGTATTTGATATGGAAGGCCAAACCATACCTGCGGGAGCAGAAGATTTTTATCATTTACCCTTTAACAGCGTGGCAAAAGGAGAAACAATAAAATGGTATTATGGCACCACGAAAAATGATATTAATACCATTTACCATGTACAATATTTTGCGAAAACAAAACAGGGTATGAGGTCTGAATATTTATACAGCCTGCAGCCTGGTAAAACCGGTATCAATACATTTAGTTTTAAAATACCTGCTGATGCTGCCGGTGAAAAAATTATACTTACACAGCTTTACATCAAAGACAACGATTTTTTTGCTAAAAGCGTTGATCTTTACCTGCAACAGGAGGCAAGTGATAGGCCGGAAATAATTGTAGAACGCTACCGGCAAAAATTAACGCCCGGCAGTAAGGAAAAATTTTCGGTAAGCATTAAAACCCGGAGTGAAAAAATTGCGGCAGAGTTAATGACTGTGATATATGATGCCTCACTTGATAAAATCGAACCACACGAATGGCGGGTGCCCAGGGATGAAATACGTTATTACCCCGGGGAGCAATGGCAAACCGATATCAGGTCGCTCAATACAACTACGCTGGGTGGAGTGGAGCCATGGAATTATGTATTTCCTTTTTCAACCAACCGGGCACAGCCCATGTGGTGGATGAATGAAGCCGATAGTATTTATATGGACGTTAATAAGG
>JACMKX010000043.1 GCA_014379905.1 Ferruginibacter sp.
AATGCCCGGAAATGTATTATGGGCTTATTTTTACTATTGCTTTTTTCCGGCCTTCATCAAAATTTATGGGCCCAGTTAAACCCGGCAATCGACCTGTCAACTTATGTACGCGTTGGAAGATATGACCTGCCGGAACCTACCCGAACAACACCCCCGGCCGGCAGCCTGCTGGCACAGGAAGCTTCCGGTGTGGCGTACAATTACGATACACATAGTTTATTTATAGTGGCTGATGGCGGTACATCGGTAGTGCAGGTTTCAAAAACAGGCGCACTCATTAACTCGATGACCCTCGCTACAGGCGGTAGCCCGCAGGGTACGGAATTCTACGATCCGGAAGGCATTACTTATGTGGGTAACGGCAAATTTGTAATGGCGGAAGAAAGAGACAGGCAGCTGGTTTTATTTACCTATGCTGCCGGCACCACGCTCACAAGAGCAGCTACGCAAACGGTAAAATTGGGAACTTTTGCGCCCAATATTGGTATTGAAGGTCTTTCCTATGATCCGCTTACAGGCGGATTTATTTGTGTAAAAGAAATATCCCCGATGGGTATCTTTCAAACAACTGTTGATTTTGCTAATGGTACGGCCAGCAACGGCTCACCCACTACAGCAAATTCTGTCAACCTTTTTGATCCGGCCTTAACCGGGTTTTCTGACCTGGCAGACGTTTATGCCTTATCAAATATTCCGGGTCTTGCTTCCCTGCCAAATTACAGCAACCTGCTTGTGCTAAGCCAGCAGGACGGAAAAATTGTGAACATCAGTCGAGCAGGCGTAATTTCCAGCACACTTACTATTGTTTCTGATCCGGGTAATCCTTTGTCAGTACCCGATCAACAGCACGAAGGAATGGTAATGGACGAAGAAGGGGTTTTATATATTGTTAGTGAAAATGGTGGCGGCGATTTTGATCATCCGCAACTTTGGGTGTATGCGCCGTCTGCTGTTGCCAATCAACCTGCATCTTCCATAACCCTGCAAAACGCTGTGAGCAGTTTATTGGAAAATACTTCCACTATTTCCCGTGTTAAAGTGGCAGATATTTTAGTAACAGATGATGGGTTGGGAACCAACACAGTTAGTCTCTCCGGTGCAGATGCAACTTACTTTGAAATTTCCGGAAGCGAGCTGTTTATCAAGGCAAATATGGTACTTGATTTTGAAACAAAGCCCGGGTATAGTATTATAGTAAACGTAGATGATATTACCGTTGGTACCACACCGGATGCAAATACTCCCTATACCCTGAATCTTATTGATGTTTTACTGGAAGATGCACCCGTAGCAAATATTGCTATTACTGAAGTAGCTCCCTGGTCGAGTGGTAATAGCCCCGTGGCAGCTGATTGGTTCGAAGTAACCAATAACAGCGGCGCTGCATTAAATATCAGCGGGTGGAAAATGGATGATGCTTCCAATTCTTTCGCTTCTTCTGTATTGCTTAATGGCATTACAAGTATTGCATCGGGCGAATCTGTTATCTTCCTTGAAACGGCTACACCGGAAATTACTATTCCATTGTTTATTAGTACCTGGTTTGGCAACAATCCTCCTGCCGGTTTGCAGGTAGGTAGCTACACCGGGGGCGGAGTAGGTTTAAGTACCGGCGGAGATGGCGTGAGTCTTTTTGATGCAGCTGGTATATTGCAGGCCAAAGTGAGTTTTGCGACGTCGCCTGCCGGACCTTACCCATCATTTGACAATGGTGCAGGGCAGGATAATATTAGTATTACAAAAATGAGCGCAGTGGGTGTCAACGGTGCTTTTGCTGCTGTAAATGATGCAGCAGAGATTGGTTCACCCGGATCCATTGGAAAAATATTTATTTCGGAAATAGCCCCATGGTCAAGTGGGAACAGCCCGGTGGGGGCCGACTGGTTTGAAGTAACCAACATGCGTGCAGCCCCGCTAAATATCACCGGCTGGAGAATGGATGATAATTCATTCAGCTTTGGATCATCCGTTGCATTAAATGGCATCACCAGTATTGCACCGGGCGAATCTGTTATCTTCCTGGAAAGTGCTGCAGCAGCTACTACTATTCCATTATTCCTAAATACCTGGTTTGGTGCAAATGTACCCGCAGGTTTACAGGTAGGAACTTATTCCGGTTCAGGAGTAGGCTTAAGTACAGGTGGTGATGGGGTAGCATTGTTTGACGCAGCAGGAAAAGAAAAAGCGAGGATCAGTTTTGGAGCTTCGCCAACCGGCCCGTATCCATCATTTGATAATAAAGCAGGGTTGAATAATGCCACCGTTACCCAATTAAGTGTGACAGGTGTGAACGGGGCTTTTGTTGCGCAGAATGATGCAGCAGAAATCGGTTCACCGGGTGTATTGGGAAGACTCTTTATTTCAGAAGTATCTCCATGGTCAAGCGGCAACAGCCCGGTAGGTGCAGACTGGTTTGAGATAACCAATACAAAAGCTACCCCGGTTACTATTACCGGTTGGAAAGTAGATGACAACTCCGGTTCTGCTGCTGCTGCTGTAGCGTTGAACGGTATTACCACTATTGCGCCGGGAGAATCTGTTATCTTCCTTGAAACGGCTACACCCGCTACTACCATTCCTTTATTCCTCAGCACATGGTTTGGAAACAACCCTCCCGCAGGCCTGCAGGTAGGAAGTTATACAGGAAGTGGAATTGGATTAAGTACAGGCGGCGATGAAGTAAATGTATACAACAGCTTTAACCAGTTGCAGGCAAGGGTTGTCTTCGGGGCATCTTCGCCGGTTGCGCCTTTCAGATCTTTTGATAATGCCGCAGCCATCAATAATACTACTATCTCCTTGTTAAGTGAAGTGGGCGTTAACGAAGCTTTCATTGCAGTAAATGATGTTGCTGAAATTGGTTCACCCGGTGTTACGGTGAGTGCCCCTTGTGTCGCTATTACAGTAACTGCTACCGAAAGTATACCAGTGGCATGTAACGGCGGAACAGCTTCTATAGTGATAACAGCAAGTGGCGGATCTGCACCTTATACCGGTACCGGAACATTTACAGTAACAGCAGGTACTTATACCTATACGGTTACCGATGGTCGTGGTTGTTCCGGAACTACAACGATCACTGTAGCGGAACCAGCACTTTTACAGGCCTCTGCAACTGCAGCGCCTGTTGCATGTAATGCCACCAGTACAACCGTTACAGTAGCCGCCACAGGTGGCACTGCACCCTACACCGGTACAGGAACTTTTTCAAAAGGACCAGGAACCTGGAGCTTTACTGTTACTGATGCAAAAGGTTGCACGGCTACTACCACTATAGTAATCGTAGCTACTACCGGGGAAAATCCCTGCCCGGCCAAAACCCTGGTTTCAGCTAAAACATACAACCCGGTGAGCTATAATAATGCATCAGTAAATTTCTGCACACCCGCCACATACAGGGTACCTGCTGCCATTATCGTAACAGAAGGAAATGCAGGCAATCATTATGCAGAACTTACTTACACCACGCCTTCTAACCAGGTAATTACATTGTTGTACAGGGGAGCTTCCACACAGGCCAACCCGGGCAATATTTTCCAGGTTATACTTGGAAGACTGTGGATATTTAAAGGAGCCTATTTAAATTATAATGGTGCAACGCCTCCAAATCAACCTTCTTTAAATATGGGGATCGGCGATAATTTTACGGCAAAAAATATAACCCTGAAAGTAAACGGTTCTTCTGTTTACGGAAAAACAAAGGGTGGCGTTATCCTGATCAACTGGAGTTGCTTTGCTAACAGGTATTCTACAGGCGAACCAGATATAAGTGATGTGCCATCACTGGAAAACAAACAGCCACTTACCGTAATTGAAGAAAAAATTTCACCGGTAAATGGTTTGAATGTAGTAGTGTTACCTAACCCTAGTAATACCGATTTCACCCTTGTGGTGAAAACACCTGATGCAACCAGGCCGGTAATTATTAAAGTAACCGACATGAATGGCAGAACAATGAGTGCAGCACAAACTTCCGCCAACAGTACGATAAAAGTTGGAGATGTTAAATGGAGCACCGGCGTTTATTTTGCAGATATAACACAAGGCAACGAACGTAGGGTAGTAAGACTGGTAAAAATAAAATGATCAGAAAATAAGGACAGATAAAAGGAGGCTGAATTTTCAGCCTCCTTTTTTTAGGTGAGTAACCGCCATCCGGTGACTCAACTGGAAAAATATTAACTTCTTTAGGCATGCTCCTTGTTTTACACAGGAGGTCAACCTATTCAAGAATTAAATACCTGGTCATGAAATTTTTATCAATTATAGGGTTACTTTGTAGCTTTATTGCTGCATCTGCCCAAACCACACCTGCGCCACCCTATTACCCGGCTCCTTCACCGGCTTACAATCCCCCGCCAACCAACGGAACGCCCATGGTAAAGAACCCGGTTGAAAACAACAACCCGAGTGTACAGGCGAGTATACCTATATTAAACAAGCCATCGGGCCTCGAATCAGACCTGACAGGAAATGTAGTTCCTCCTGCCAACAGGATCATTTATAATAATTCCCAACAGAACACCGCTTCAAAAAACGTAGCTACCGAAGGCACAGCCAATGCTCCCACAGTAGTAGCCGCTACCAGCATTTCATCTGATACTGTGTTGCGTACGCCTGCAAATGTTGCAACAACCGGATCAACAAGTCCTGTGGTTAATACAACTGTTATTTATAATAACACTACCGGAACAGATGTTAGCAGGGTTGCAGATAAAACCGTATTGGCAACAAACACTAATGGTAATACATATCCTGTAAGGCAGACTTATATTTCAGAACAGGTGGTAAACAAGTTTAAATCCTTGTATGGAGAAAATTTGTATGATATAAGACAGGTACGTTATAGTGGTAAGAACACCATTTACATTATTCGTACAATGAAGCAAGGGTTATTTAGTACCATGTACCTGGATGAGAATGGGGAACTAGTTCAACAATAAATAAATTGTAGCAGCTATAATTTAAACCGTGCAAACCATGCACGGTTTTTTTATACACAAGAAAAGGATATTTTTATGACATGGTTTATCAGGTTTGAAAAAAGGCAGTATCATTGACGCATTATACGGCATTTTCCCTTGTAATACATTTGACAAGTATGACAACTAATTTCTTGCTTTTTAACGAAATGACCAAATAGAAAAATGCTGTCAGGCTGAGCCTGTTGAAGTCGGTATTGTGTATTCCTATTATATTTTTATACATTTCGTCAATGATCATTACAAAAAACAATTTTCACTTATTAACCAAATGATCTTTTTAAAAAAATATAAAACCCTTATTATTTACAGCATTTCACTTGCCTTGCTTTTCCTGTTACTCAAACTGGGCGAATACCGGCTGCTTATCATTGATCATAGTTTTGAAATATATGCCGGCAGTATCGCCTTGCTTTTTTTACTGCTGGGGATCTGGCTATCCCGCAGGATCTTCGCCCCAAAAAAAGAGATCAGTATTATTGAAACAGAAAAGATTGTAGAGAAGCAGGTATTTATCACAGCGCCGGTACCTTTTGTATTGAATGAAAAAGCACTCTCCGCTACAGATATCAGCAGCCGCGAACTGGAAGTGCTGGAACTTATTGCAAAAGGAATGAGTAACCAGGAAATTGCAGGAAGCTTGTTTTTATCCGTCAGCACCATCAAAACCCATATTGCTAATCTTTTTTTCAAACTGGAAGTGACCCGGCGGACACAGGCAGTGGAAAAAGCAAAAAAGCTTTCGATTATTCCTTAACCATCCTACTTTGGTATGAAATAATGCGTTTATCATTATAATTCATACTTAAGTATGAGCCGTTTTACCTGCCGCTGCCGCATCTTAGCAGCATTAAATCATCTTACAAAAAAAATCATATGAAAAAGGTTGTTTTAAAGTATGGGCTCATCGGGGGACTTATTGTTGGAGTCATAATGCTCACCGGAACTTTGTATTGCGTTAATTCGGGCAATTTTGAAGGCAGCATGGTAATAGGGTATGCATCCATGATACTTGCCTTCTCTTTGATCTTTGTTGCCGTTAAGCAGGTAAGAGACAAACAGTATGGAGGCATCATAAGTTTTGGAAAAGCTTTTAAAACTGCGTTGCTGGTTACGCTGGTTACTTCCACTGTGTATGTGATAGTCTGGCTGTTATGTTACTATTTTTTCATACCGGACTTTATGGATCAGTACACTGGTCATATGATGGATAAGGCGAGAAGCGAAGGACTGAGTGCAGCAGCTTTATCGGAAAAATCGGCGCAAATGGAACAATATAAAGAAATGTATAAAAACCCGGTGTTGGTCGTATTATTCACTTATGTAGAAATATTGCCGGTGGGCTTGCTGGTTAGTTTGGTGGCAGCTTTAATTTTAAAGAAAAAAAATACGGAAACAGTATTGATTAATGCTGCTTAACGTAATCGATTATCATTGATAAAAAAACCGGCCATAGCCGGTTTTTTTATATCTTTTATTTCAAACTATCCGGCGTTGTCGGATCATTGGGATCTGCCAGTTTTTTATCCAGCATCTTCGTGCTATCGGCTATTTCTTTAGCTCTTTTATCCGCTTCAGAATTGGTAGTGGTGGTAGCATCCTGGGTGGTTGTACTACTTTCTTCTTTGCCGGCATTTTCGGAGCAGGCTGCCATACAGATGGCAACACATGCAATTGATAGTAATTTTTTCATTGATTGTTGTTTTATTTAAAGGGAATGTACTCAATTTTCCGGCCAGTAAATGATCGGTAAAGCTCCGGAACTTCATTTTGGATACAATAAGTGTTGGTTTGGATAGCTGCATTTATAAATTGTGCTGCAACTTTGCTTATCACTTTAAAATAAAAATTATGAGTTCAATAAAAAAAGTAGCATTGGGTGGCCAGGGGCTAATTGTTCCCGTACAGGGACTGGGTTGCATGGGTATGAGCCAGATTGCCGGCAATGATATTTATGGCAAGGCTGATGACATAACTTCCATCGCCACCATTCATCGTTCCCTGGAGCTTGGAGGTAATTTTTTAGATACGGCAGATCTCTATGGCCCGTTGCACAATGAACGATTGGTGGCCCGCGCAATTAAAGGCAACAGGGATGCCTATATTATTGCCACTAAGTTTGGTTTTGAAATAGATGGTAAAGGGGATCTTACCTGGAAAATCAATGGCCAGCCCTCTTATGTAAAAAAAGCGGTGGAGCGCTCGTTACAAAATTTGGGAACTGATTATATTGACCTTTATTATTTACATCGCCTTGATCCCGATACGCCTGTAGAAGAAACGGTGGGCGCCATGGCCAACCTGGTGAAAGAAGGAAAAGTAAAATACATCGGGCTTTCGGAAGTATCTGCAGCCACCATAAAAAAAGCGCATGCTGTGCACCCCCTCACCGCCATTCAAACAGAATATTCTTTGTTTGAAAGAGGAGCAGAGGAAGCAGGCATTATGGAGGCATTACAAGAAATGGGAATTGGTTTTGTTGCTTACTCACCATTGAGCAGGGGTTTTTTAAACGGGCAGATAAAATCACCGGAAGATTTTCCTGAAAATGATTTCAGGAGAACCATACCAAGATTCCAGGGAGAAAATTTTTATAAAAACCTGGAATTGGTAAACGCCATACAGGCAATGGCAGGTGCCAAAGGCATTACAGCTTCACAACTGGCGCTGGCCTGGGTGATGGCAAAAGGAGCTATATCCATACCGGGAACCAAAAGAATAAAATACATTGAAGAAAATATTGCTGCGGCAGCTGTTTCATTAAATGAAGCTGAAATGCAGCAGCTGGAGCAAATAGTACCATTAGGCGTATCAACAGGTGAAAGATACGATGAATCGGGAATGCGTATGATCAACCAATAATAAGCAAGGCGGGAAGCGTTAACTTTGCAGTGGCCTCCCGCCTTAATATTTTAATACAATGAAGAAGCCAGCCCATAGCCCTCATATTATCAACAGCATTTCCGAATGGCACCGGTTTTTTAATATGCCCAAGCCTGAACATCCGCTCATTAGTTTAGTCAGGCATGAGGCTATTCAACATATCAACCCGGAGCATACCAAAGGTTTTGTGATTAACTTTTATATCATCTCTATCAAAAAAAGTTTTAAGGGTAAGATGCGGTATGGCAAAAACTATTATGATTTTGATGAAGGAACCATGGGTTTTATATCGCCGGGGCAGGTGATCAATGTAGATGATGATGCATCCCGGGACTGCCTTGGCTGGTCGCTGATGTTTCATCCCGACCTGATCCGGCATTATGCTTTAGGGAAAAATATCAAAGATCTTGGCTTCTTCTCTTATGCAGTAAATGAAGCCTTGCACCTGTCTGATAAAGAAGATGCGATGATTGAATCGCTGATAAAAAATGTGGAACAGGAATACCATTCTTCTATTGATCATTACAGCCAGGATGTGATGGTAGCGCACCTGGAATTGTTGCTCAGTTATGCCAACCGGTTTTACAACAGGCAATTCATTACCCGCAAACCGGCGGCCAATGACCTGCTGGCAAAAATGGATGAATTATTAACGGCTCACTTTAATGGCGGGGTGGCCGACACCGGATTGCCCACGGTACAGTTTTTATCTGAACAATTAAATGTTTCTGCCAGTTACCTGGGCGATATGTTGCGGTCGCTTACGGGCCAAAATACGCAGCAGCATATTCATAATAAATTAATAGAAAAGGCGAAGGAAGTATTATCCACAACGTCTTTATCAGTGAGTGAAATTGCTTACCAGCTTGGCTTTGAATACCCGCAGTCTTTCAATAAATTATTTAAAAGTAAAACGCACCTGTCGCCGCTGGAGTTTAGGAATTCGTTTAATTGAAACGGTTATGTGCTGCAACATGCAAATAAGTATTCATTATATAAATTGTTAGCTGATTTGTGTCCTTAGTCGGCTCAAGTACTCTGATAATTTCAATTCCAAAATTTGCTTTTTTAATGTATTGTACAAGGGCATTATCCAGGTTTTGTACCTATAGCAACAACCTCACCTTCTTGTATCTTTATTGATTAACATTTGAGCAATTCTATTCAACGTTACGCATAGGGGGAAATTGCTTTTTATTGATGTGTCCGCCCAATTGAGCTCAATATTTTGGGCGTAGGTCCTTTTAGGGAAGTTCGCCTTTTAAGACTCAAGTTTACTTTACCTTTAGTTTTACGGATCCACTCGCTAATGCGTACAAAATCCTGTTCGGAAAGTTCTTTACCAGAAGTATAAAAATCTACGTTTTTTTCCTCTTTAATCATGAATTAAAGTTACTGATTTTACAGGAAATATTGACGAATTAGTTTCCATGAAGCCTTGCTGTCTATTGCCATAACATTACCAAAAAGTACGATTGCTCCAAGTGTTTTTTGGTAACGGGTTATTAGTTTCGTTTTACTTTCAAATGATATTACTCCCTGATATCCCTTATCAAACGAAAATTTACAGGCAAAGGCTACAAGATTCCCAGGCACGCCAAGATAAACCTTCTTTGGACCACGATTAAATTTGCTGCTTTCTATTAAGTGCATATAAATATGATCTCCCTTATCCTGAATACTTACTAGTCCTTGAATAATCTTTGGATTATCGGCAATAACAAGTTTATAAATTATTTTACTTTTGTTTTTTGCCTCTGTTTTCCAATCAAAAAGCCAATCTTCTTTTTTTATTATTTTAATATCCTGACTTGTAAGTGTAAGAACTTCAGTCTTAAAACTATCTCCGGAAATAGCATTTTCAATAGAGCGGGTTAGCTTATCAATAATTATATGCACTTGCCTGGTTATAGCCATGTCCGAAGATAAGTAAATCGCTTAATTTGTGAAATAGAACAAAGTCGTTCCGCACTTTTCTATAGATAGAACATTTGAACTTCCGTATTTATCTAACGGGTATTAATTCCCATTTTTTCATTTCTTACCCATTCGGATTATTCTTTCCCATCCCCACATCCCTTACTATTGTGCCACATAAATACTAAATCACTCTTTATGCAATTATTTCCGCTTCGTACAAAAGGCCTTTGCCTTTCCATTTTTTTAGGCTGTGCCATGGCTGTGAGCTGCCAGACAGCTGCAAAGAAAAATGATCCGAAAACGACCAATAACAAAAGTATGGCTGCAGGTAATTTCAAGGAAGGAGAAGATTATTTATTGTTTGAAAGGGCGAGGGTAGTAGACAAAAATGGTTTTGAAGTACCCGTAGAAGCCTACAGTGTACTGCTGCCCAAAGGCTGGACCTTTAACGGCGAGGTAAGCTGGAGAGCGCCGGGCAGTGGATGTGATGGCACTTATAGCCAGTTTAGCGCAAGATCTGCAGATGGAAAGTACAGCATTGAATTGCTGCCGCCGGTCTTATGGTCATGGACATCCAATGAACAAATGCGCCAATTCAATTCAACGCTCCCACAAATGGGCAATTGCTATTTTGCCGATCCTATGGATGCAACACAGTATGTAAAAAATGTTTTTGCACCAAGAGATCTCCGCAATGCCAGTATTGTAAATATGACCCCCAATAATGTGGTAGCCCAGGAGGTTGCACAATCCAATGATAAAATAAAAATGGAACTGATGAAATATGGGGCAAGCCAGGTAAATATTCAGCAAAGCGCTGTAAATGCAGATGTACGCTGGGCCGATAAATCAGAAGGCATGATTATGTGTGCGGTGTCTATATCAGAAGTATTATTGCCCAATGCCTACAATGGCTCCTACGATAAAAATATTACCTGCCAGGCCGCCAAAAGAATTGTATTTCGTTACCCTGCAGGTGAAAAAGAACAAGCAATGAAGCAACTTACGGTGATACTGGGAAGTTTTACCACCAACCCTGCATGGCAGAGTGGAGTGAATGCTTTCTGGAAAAATATCCGGGAAAAGAAACATGTAGCCAATATTGGAAAAATACAAATGATGGATGCGCAAACGAGAGAGATAGGAAGGCGTGCCATTCAGAATGGGAATAACAGGCTGGCAACTATGGACACGGAATTCAGGAACTGGGAAGCTAAACAGGCTACAGACGACCGGATCCACAGCAATTTTATTAAAACGATCCGGGAAGTGGAGACGTATAGAGACCCTACCGGCAAAGTGGAATTAAATTCGGGTTATGATCATGCCTGGAGCAGGGGCGATGGTACCAGTTTTATTATGACCAACAGCCCGAACTTTGATCCTTCTTCTGTGCTACAGGATCAGAGTTGGAAGGAGATGAAGAAAGTTGATTAGTTAATAAGTTACGGGTTGAGAGTTGCGGGTTTGGTATGACTGTTTTAGAAGCCTTTGTCATCTGCAGAAGGACCATAAATAGATGGTACTGCAATTTCATTCATACGCATATACACAGTAAGCTGCCCACGATGATGTACCCAATGATTGATGCTGGAACTGACAGATTTTTTCCTGGAACTGCTCATGAGTAATTTGCCATGATCTTTTAATGAAAAATTCTCTTCCAGTTCATCAGCGGTAGTTTTTTCCAGGATGCTGATGGCTTTATTAAAATTATCTTCAAAATGCTGAAGCAATTTTTCATTGGTTGATAATTCAAAATGGTTGTAAGTTTCAAAATCAATCTCTCCCGAATGAATCGTTTCATATATCCATAAAGGAATTTCTGCCACCAGCAAAGTAAGGTAACCCATTTCCATACTCGTAGGATGCGGCTTATATTTGTATAAAGCTTCCGGGATTCTTTCCAGGCATTTCTTTGTTGATGTGTATTCATCTTTCATTTCCTGCGCAAAGGCAGCTGCTACAAAATTGTCGTTCATAAAAATCGTTTAATCATTTCCTTCAAAAAAGATGCCCATCTTATACAACATTTATGGGCTATATTTTTTGCTACAGCAATGAGGTAATTTTTTACTGCATCTGAGGAAGCCATTACACAAAATGACCCTCCCCGGATATTTATCAACCTATAAAACGAGTTGGCATAATATTTTTAGTATAGCTTGAAACACCAAAAAACAAATATTATGACTACAACAACTGAAGAATTGGTAGAGGTACTAAATGACCTCATTAAGATCAATAATGATCGTATAGAAGGTTATGAAAGAGCAGCTGATGAAACAAAAGATATTGATGTCACGCTAAAAGCTGTGTTTAACAAAATGGCAGACGAAAGCCGTAAAAACGTGTCTGAATTAACTACACATATCAGCACTCTGGGTGGTGATACCGAAACAGGCACAACCGTAATGGGCAAAGTATACAGGGCGTGGATGGATGTAAAAGCTGCTGTTACAGGCAAAGACAGGCATGGTATCCTGGCCAGCTGCGAATATGGCGAAGACCAGGCACAGCGGGCATACGAAAATGCATTGTCATCTGATGCGGACATTGATGTGGACACAAGGCAATTGATCACATCACAAAAAGAATCTTTAAAAGCAAGCCATGATAACATTAAACAAATGAGAGATGCCAGTAATTAACTGAACCATCCTTTTTGTAGAACCAATAAAGTTTCATGAATTGCGTTAATTTCACAAAGCCTGCGAAAGCAGGCTTTGTTATACCTGGAAGCCGGTGGAAAATCGTATAGCATAAACAACACCAGAAGAAATTGATATTTTACTTTAGGGAACTTATTTTAAAGTATCCCAGTTCAATAATATCTTCTTTTACTTCACCTGTGGCTTTAGTTAAATGGACTGTATATAACTCATTAAAGTTATGGCCAAGCACATCTCTTATTTCGTAACTATCATCCACATCAATTCCATATTTATCATCCACATGAGAGGGGGCAGTTTTATAACCTGTATGCTTGTAGAAAGCAGTTTGCCTGGAAGCCTTTATGGCTGCGGCTTTATCGGGTGCAGCCACAATCATTTTATAATGAAATTCCTCAAACTCACCGGGCTTGTATCCCCCCAGGTTTAGGAAAAATAGTTTGGCTTCACTTTCAGAATCAATGGTTTCTTTCGGCAATACATTCACTTTATACCCATCAACATAATTTATTGCTCTCCAGCCATCCAGGTGAAACCTGTTGGCAGCTGCGGGCCAGAATTTATTGATGGCAGGTACCAGTTCCTTGGGTGAATCACCAATGCCAAAAAAAACATCATGTTGCTCCGTATTGCGCCCGCTGGGTTTGCAACCGATGAGCAGCATGAATAATTTCGGCATAAATAATTTATTCGGTTTCTGAATGATGGGTGAATGCGCCGGTGGTCATGTGCCTGCCTTCTGCAATTTCTTCAATCATTTTGGTGTTGAATGCGTCAAGGTCTGCCGGGCTGCGGCTTGTAACCAACCCATTATCTACCACAACTTCTTTATCGTGCCAGCTGGCACCCGCATTTTTAATGTCGGTTTGTATGGAAGGGTAGGAAGTCATTTCCCTGCCGCCTAACATGCCGGTTTCAATCAGTAACTGCGGGCCATGACAAATAGCTGCCAGTGGTTTACCTGCTTCAAGAAAGTGTTGTGCAAAATCCACATATTCTTTGTGACTTCGCATTTTATCCGGATTAATAACCCCGCCCGGGATCATCAATGCATCGTAATCTTCCGGCGAGGCTTCAGAAAGGTTTACAGTAACAGGCAACTCAATACTCCAGTGATCGTGGTTCCAGGCCTTCACTATATCTTTTTGCATAGAAACGATCTCCACTACTGCCCCTGCATCCTCCAATGCTTTTTTAGGACTGGTAAGTTCAATTTCTTCAAAACCATTATCCGTAAGTATGGCCACTTTTTTATTATCTAAACTAGTCATGGTATTTTTGTTTTAATACTGCAAAACTGGTTCAAATATTGTTCCATTAGTTTAAACATAAATATTTTACCAACTAAAATTATTTTTATGCCAAATATAAAATCAATGGACGCAACGCCGCAGCGGCCTGGAGGAGATAGGTTAGTAGATGCACCGCTCACCGAATTAGACCTGGAGCAGTTTATAGATGATATAAAAGACGAATCTACCTGGAAAGAAAGCGACAGGAATTCCATCACCCTGCATAAATCACCTAACTATGTAGTAGTACTTATAGGCTTGCACGAAAAAGCGGAGATGAAACCTCACAACGCGGAAGGAATAATGAGCCTCCAGGTATTGAAGGGAACAATTGATTTTATAGTGGAAACGAAAAAGATAGAAATGAAAAAAGGAAATATGATCGTGCTGCATGAAAATATCTTTCACAGTATTTGTGCGCAGGAAGACAGTTTTTTATTGCTAACTATTGCCAAAACATCGGAAGAGAAATAACAACTATTTCTTTTTCTGCCCCCTTGTTTTGGCTTTACCATACTTTTTCATCATCCTGTCTTTGCGGCTGATTACATGATTTACTTTGCTGTTCTTCGCAGATTTTGGATGGAAAGCAGGACCTGCTTCTTCTTTCTTTTTTATTTTTATTTGTATTTCTTTCATGTATACTTTTGGCTTTTCATCTTCCGTGAGTATAGCTGAAATGTCTAAATTTTCAGGCAAAGCGATCGTTGGAACTTCGTATTGCATCAGGGCTTCAATCTTTTGTAAAAAAGGCTTTTCCCTTTCTGTAACAAAACTGATGGCAATACCTTTCTTATCTGCCCGGCCGGTACGGCCAATACGATGAATATAATTTTCTGCCGTGTCCGGTACGTCAAAATTGATAACATGTGTTACTTCGGCAATATCAATTCCTCTTGCCACAATATCAGTTGCAATAATAAAACGGTATTGTCCTTCCTTAAATTGTTTTACAGTATTGAAGCGATGATTCTGCTCCTTATTGGAATGGATCACGCCCACTGTTTCCGGGTATTTTGGTGCCATCTCCTCATAGAGCTGATCTGCCAAAGCTTTACTGGCGGTAAAAACCAGCAACTTGCTCATACTTTTATCTTGTTCTAATAATAAATGCAGCAGGTTTACCTTGGTATAAAAATTAGGCACATCGTATTTAAACTGTTCAATGCCCTCCAGGGGTGTGCCGGTGGGGGCTGCTTCTACTTTTTCGGGATCATTAAAATAATCATTCATCAGGGTTTCCACATCGGGAATGATGGTGGCAGAAAATAACAGGTTCTGTCTTTTACCGGGAAGCAGATCTAAAATATTTTTTATTTGGGTACGAAACCCGAGGTTGAGCATTTCATCCATTTCATCAATGATCACTCTTTTGATCATTTTTGATTTGAATGCCCCGTCCACCATCAGGTCATACAACCTGCCGGGTGTTGCTACCAGTACATCGATCTTTTCGGCCATGGCCAGTTTTTGTGTGTTGATGTTTACGCCTCCATACACACCCGCAACATTCACAGTCATGTAAGTTGTTAACGCTTTCACCGCTTCTACTACCTGTGTTACCAGTTCCCGCGTGGGAACGATCACCAGTATCTGCGGGGCATCATCTTTGGAAAACTTCCAGAGGCGAAGGCATGGAAGAAGATACGCAAACGTTTTACCCGTGCCGGTTTGTGCAATACCGCAAACATCCCGGCCGCTCATCACCACCGGGAAAACCTTGTGCTGAATGGTGGTTGGCGTGGTAAAACCCAGCTCTTCCAATGCTTTTAATAAGGGACTGTTTAAATTGAGATCGTTGAATGTCATAACTCCGAAAATGTACCTAAAGGTAATTTTTAATTATTTGGCAATAGCTTTTGCATTATTGTATCTTTAAGTGCTCCCAACCTACAGGAAAATCTGGTAACTATCACCCTTATTTTTTCTTATCCAATTTTAAAAACTAACAACATGAAGTCAATGATCTGTTCAAAGGTTTTGTTGCTGCTCACCTGCATTTTTGCACATGGGCAAACCGGTATTGCGCAGGATAGCTGGGGTTCTTACGCCAGGTCAGTGCCTGCAAAAGGATATGAAGGGAAAAAATTTAAACTGGAAGCTGATGTAAAAGCCTTGCCCGATGACGACAGTGCATCTGCCCGTTTATGGGCCCGGGTAGACAAGGCAACAGGATCTGCCTTCTTTAATAATATGGGTAACCGCCCCATAAGAGAAACCGGCTGGAAAACATATACAATTGAAGGTAAAATTGACCCTGCGGCTACTACTATTCACTTTGGTGCATTAACAGAACTCAATGGTAAATTTTATTACGATAATTTTAAATTGTGGGTAGAAACTGCTACAGGCAAATGGGAAACGATATACAATGCAGATTTTGAAAAAGACCTGCTGGGATGGAATGACGGTATTGGTATGGGAACATCGGGTATTAATAAATTATACAAAAAAGCCCTTCAAACAGATGCCATAACAAAAAGTAAAGTGTTACTGGTAGAAGGAGTTGCTATTCCAAACTACGGCAGCAGTAAAAAAACCGGCAAATATGCGGATGTAAACGGGATTAAATTATACTACGAAATTTACGGACAGGGCCCGCCCCTGGTAGTGCTGCATGGCAATGGCGGATCTATAGCAAATGCTTCGGGCCATTACCCTGAACTTATTAAAAAATACAAAGTGATAGGTATTGATAGCCGTGGCCAGGGCCGTTCAGGCGATACTGACAAGCCGCTTACCTATGATCAAATGGCATCCGATGTAAACGAGTTATTAAACCAGTTGAAGATTGATTCAGCATTTATCTGGGGACAAAGTGATGGTGCCATTCTTTGCCTGGTGATGGCAATGGATTACCCTAAAAAAGTAAAAAGGGTAGTGGCTTTTGCGCCTAATACGGTTCCGGACAGCTCTGCCGTATTTGGCTGGGCTGTTACTGCAGTGAACCGTACCATTAAAAATTCAACAGATAAAAAAGAAGTGAAGTTGTATGAAATGATGCGTGACTATCCTAATATCTCTTATCCAAAATTGGGTATGATAACAGCACCTTGCCTTATAATGGGCGGCGACAGGGATGTAATAAGGCCGGAACACCTTGTAAAAATGTTCCAGAGTATACCCAATTCGCAACTGTGTATTTTGCCCGGGGCAACACATGGGGGTGCATGGGAGCAGCAGGAAAGGTTTCTATCAATAATGAATGATTTCTTCTTAAAGCCTTTTAAAATGCCTACTACAGAAGATTGGTTTAAGGAATAAGCAGTTGGAATAAATAAAGCGGCCCTGTAAATTCGGGCCGCTTTATTATAAATATTATCGCTGTTATGTAAAAGTGAAAACGGGCGCATCAGGTTTGGAGATACCAAACTATAAATTAAAATGCTGCTCATGTCTTACAAATTTCAACTTCAGTCAAAAAATGTGTCCTATGCCGGCCTGCAAATTATTGCTGCCATTGGTTTATTAATCCTTTTTTCTTTTGCCAGCCCAAAGTATGCTGTTATTAACGGTAAAATTTTAAACGAATCAGGGAAACCGGTTCCATTTGCTTCTGTTGTCATCAAAGGAACTTCTAACGGGGTACAGGCAGATGCTGGCGGCAACTTCAGTATGGCTGTTTACAAATTACCCGTCACAATCATTGTAGAAGCTATTGGCTATGAGAAGCAGGAACTAAAATTAACATCCGAAGATTTTAAAGATGCTTTGGCATACCTGGCTGTAACACTCAAAACCCGGGAAAGCCACCTGGCAGAAGTGGTGGTTACTGCTGCATATAGTAGCAAAAGAACTTCAAGAAGTACATCTTCTTCCGTTTCCGGGGAGCCTATGCGTGAGTTGGCAGGAAAAGTAGCAGGGGTTTCTGTCAGCAGTGGCGATGCGGTATTTTATAAAAGTACCAGCGTGAAAGAATTTTCTTCTGACGCTTTGAGATCAATAACAACATCAGACTCAATAAAATTTACTATAAAAAATGCAACGCCGGTAAAAGCAAAATTGCTCACAGCAGGGGAAGTGAACGATTTTAAAAAATGGACAATGTGGGAAGATTACAATGAATATGAATTTAAAAACCACAGTGAAAAATGGGGGTTATTTGCTACACGGCGCTATGCTGTTCAATTGCAACATAAGAATTTAAATGCTTTAACGGGTCAAAAAATATATTTGATCCATAAACAAAATGGAGACACGATTTGGACAGCAGTTTCTGACAATACAGGTAAAGCCGAACTCTGGGATGGGTTTACGGGAAAGGCGAAAGTAACCGATCTCAGGATAGGAGTAGAAGGCGAAGCCTCCACTTCTCCTGCTATCCCTTTTTCACAGGGTATCAACAGGATCGTCATTCAAAAAGACTGTACTATTTCTAACAGGGTTGAGATAGCTTTTGTAGTAGACGCTACGGGTAGCATGCAGGATGAGATTGATTACCTCAAGGAAGAACTGGAAGATATATTGTTAAAAATCACAAAAAAGGATCCTACACTGGATTTGTATTCCGGTGCAGTGTTTTACAGGGATAAGGGAGATGATTATATAACAGTAGAATCAGGTATGAAACAGGGAGTGAGCCAGGTGATCTCCTTTATAAAAAAACAAAATGCTGCAGGTGGCGGCGACTTCCCGGAGGCGTTGAACAATGGTTTAAAAGTGGCGCTCCAACAACTAAAGTGGAGTGAGGGAGCCCGTACCAGGATAATTTTCCTTTTGATGGATGCACCGCCACATGACGAAGCTAAAAAGGAAATGGCCGACCTTATTAAACAGGCTGCCTATATGGGAATCCGAATTGTTCCTGTTGCCTGTAGCGGAACAGATAAAGCCACTGAATTTATTATGCGCTCCATGGCGCTGGCTACCAATGGTACTTATTTATTTCTCACAGATGACAGCGGCATAGGGAATGCCCATATAAAACCTACCACAGATGAATTTAAAGTTGAATTACTCAACAACCTGATGCAACGCACCATTGAGCAAATGTGTTTTGTAAATAGCTGCACTGCCAGTACCCAGGGTATAGAACCCCTTAGCCCTTTCACTAATGATGAAACTGTACAGTTATTTCCCAATCCTACCAGGGGAATGCTGACTTTAAAAACCACTAAGAAAATAAAAGAGATCTTCCTAACCGATTTTGCAGGAAAAATATTGTTGAGAAAAGAAATGAATAACAGCAAAGGGGATTACAGTATTGACCTGGCAGGCTTTCCATCATCTACCTATTTTATAAAATATGTAACGACAGAAAATACAACGGGGGTTGAAAAGCTGGTACTTATCCGCTGATGGTTGGTTGTTTATCACCGGGTGTCAACGCTTCTTCCGGCAATGGCTTGCCGCAGTTCCTGCAATAATTGGCGTTGGGATCATAAACATCCAGGCCACAGCTGGGACATTCGCCCACACGTTTGTGGTGATGAAAAACATCCTGGTCTTTTTGTTTGGTTAGCTCAGCCGCGACAATGCCCGTTGGTACCGCAATTAATGCATAGCCCAGCATCATGATAACAGAGGAAATGATTTTACCGGGATAGGTAACAGGTGTTATGTCTCCATATCCCACAGTTGTAATAGTAACAATAGCCCAGTAAATTGATTGTGGTATGGTGGTAAAACCTTTGTTTTCGTCGTGCTCCACCACGTACATGATAGTGCCTAAAATGGTTACTGCCACAATGAGCACCGATAAAAATACGGTGATGCGTTTAAGGCCTTTTATCAAAGCCTTTCCTAAAATTGCGCTTTCATCAAGGTAATGTGTTAACTGGAATATGCGGAAGATCCGCAAAAGGCGGATGGCCCTTAGTAGGATGAAAGGCCGGGAACCCGGGAAAACAAGGCTTAAGTAAAAAGAAGCGATGGATAAAAAATCCACGATACCGAAGAAACTAAAAATATAACCACTTTTCTTTTTAACCACCCAGATACGGATTATGTATTCCAGTGTAAATAAAATAGTGACGATCCATTCTGCTGTTTTTAAGTAAGTACCGTACCGTTCATTTACAGAAGGAACACTTTCTACAATGATGATGAGAATGCTGATGAGGATAGCCCATAACAGGCCAATATCGAAAGCCCTGCCCAGCCTGGTAGTGGTTCCAAACACCACTATGCCCAGCCATTGTTTGATGCGTTGCGCCACAGATCTATCCCTCTTATTATTTTGTTTTACTTCCGGTGCCATGATGGATGTTGGTTACAAATATAGTACCCATTACTCCAAGCTGTTCTTCACCCTTACGCGGTAGTGTAATAGAATATAAGCTTCTCTATTTTTGAAAAATCTTAAATAGGGCTTCAACAAAAAAGCACCAACCATAAATAAATGGAAGGTGCTTTTCTTAGGAAAAAAACTATTGTTGAGCTTACCAGAGCGGCTTTTTGCCTGAAGGCTTTGGGCCGCCTTTTTTCACACTGGAAACTTTCATATGATGATGCCTGTCGTGTTGCACAGCGTCTTTTTGCACCGCTTTCGTATTTAAATCGGGCAGGCTTTCACTAATAGGAGCCGGAACATTTAAATCAGGACTTTGCTCTTCTACGGGGGGCTGATTGTTTTCTTTCTCTTCCACTGGCGGCGTGGTAGTTAAATTGGTTGTTGGCTTTTCGGCCGGTATTTCTTTTACAGCAACATTTTTAGAAGGCTTTGCTTGCTTTTGAGGTACTGCTTTCTTTGGCGCCGGTTTTTTAGAAGCTACTTTTGCAGGTGTTGCCTTTGCCGGGGTGACTTTTTTAGGAGCCGCTTTCTTGGCAACTGATTTAACTGGTGCCGCTTTTTTAGCTACGGAGTTTTTTGGAGCAACTTTCTTAACTGCTACCTTTTTAGCAGCAGATTTTTTTGCCACTGTTTTTTTTGCTGCTGCTTTTTTAGCCATTGACTTTTTAGGAGCCGCCTTTTTTGCTATAGCTTTTTTAGGTGCCGTTTTCTTTTTGGGCGCTGCTTTTTTTAGGGCTGTTTTTTTTGCCCCGGTTGCTGCCGAAGCTTTGGTTGCTTTCTTTTTTGTAGCTGCCTTTTTAGAAGTTGCCATAAAATAATTTTAGATGATTAATGGGTTGTAAATTGACCAGGATTGATCACCCATGATTATTTTCAAATACCATACCATAAAATTAAGGGCCATTGATTTGCTTAATTTAAAAAACTTGATTCATTGTGTGCAAACATTACTACAAAAAGTCGGGTCAGTGAATGGTATGGCTATCCCAATTACCGATCATACCTGCAATCACTTTATTCCCGGAATTTTCTAGCAACTCAGAGAGTGCCTCGTCACTTATTTCTTCTTTTTGTTGCTGAAAAACTTTCCACAATGACACGCAGATTTTTTTGCCGGAATGATCATAAATTTCAGCTGCAGCCATATGCCACCTGCATTGATACCAGCCATAATTCCTTGGATATTTCATGGCAATCTCGTTGTAATTTTCCTGTAAATCTTTCAGGCTGGTGTACCTGAAACCTTTGCTGCCGCCGCTAACCGTCATTTTGGGAAACAAAGTGAGTGCCGGTAAAAGTCCGGGTTCTTTTTCTGCAATATAAGTATGGAGTAAGATGTTACTGAACAATTCTGCCATCCAGCTACGCTGCATAGTAAGACCTCCCTGGTGGTGAAATGCATGCCCCAGTTCGTGAATGGCGAGCAGGTCAAAAAAAGCCTGGCAACTTAAGTTGCCTTCTTTATTGGTATAAGTTGCTACAACAGCTTCCCGCAGGCTTGCGGGTAATTTATCTGCCGCCGGTAAAAAACTTTTCCAGAAGGGATTATCCTCTGCAGCAACGACCAATGCCTTTTTATCATTTTGATAATGTGGCATGCCGTACACCGCACCTTTGCTGCTATATATTTTCCAGTCAGTTGTATCCAGCACCATCAGGATTATTTCGGGTTGCAGACCTAGTAATTCAGCGTGATAAGACATGGCATTTTTTATCCGGGTTGCAATCGTAGCTGCACTTTGCTCCTGGCCTTTACTGTAATAGGCCGGAAATGAAATGCCGGATAAACGATTTAGGGAATCTATTGGTTGGGAAGCTGCAAAACCTGAGAAAAATACCATAAGTACTGCAATAAATAATATTCGTTTCATACTAATTAATTTTCAGCAAACTTCCTTTTAATAAAAAGGCAGAAATAGTATAAAAACGACATTATAAGCGCATGCTTGCCTGGAGGCGGATAGGGGTTCCTTCCAGTTCTTTTTCGATAATGCCCGGCAGCATGCCGGCAAATTCTTTAAAATCACGGATAAGGTGCATCTGGTCAAAATAACCACACTCATACGCAATGCTGGTCCAGCTGATAGCAGGGAAATTTTCCCTCAGCCGGTAGGCTTTTGAAAAACGGGCAAGCCGGGCATATAGTTTGGGTGAGATGCCGATGCGGTCTTTGCTTACCCTTTCAAATTGACGTAAACTAAGGCAGGCCAGCGAAGCTATTTTTTCCATAGGCATGTTACCATTGTAGCGGAGCATTTCGAGCATGGCCATATCAAAAGGCAATGCGCTTTTTAAAGACTTTACTTTGTCAAGCAGGAACGATTCAATAACATTTCGTATGGCATCAAAGCTTTTACTTTCTGCCAGTTGCTCATTAATAATCTTCATTTCCTTTCCAAATACATCTTCTGCATCATAGTGATCATCAATCATATCCTTCATGGAGATACCAAGCAGGCGGTACATTCCACCAGGGTGAAAACCCACTCTTACAGCTTTGTGATCGCTGTTGATGTCAAGTGTTACCGTGGTGGCCTGTAAGCCCACTAAAGCAGACCTGGGCTGCAATATAAAATCCTCGTCATTTTCCTTTTTTACTTTTACCCGGTCATTGATATAAAAAAACAGGGAAGTTTGAGGAGTAGGTGGATAAATGCAGATATTGGCCCGTCCATCTGCTTCCACTTCGGCATGAATGATCATGATGCAGTTGATAAATTCCTGCAACAATGGATGGGGCGTATAAAACTGTACCTGCAAGTTTTTATTTTGAAGTTAATGAAGTTATCTGTTTAAGGTATTGTTCTTTTTTGAACCCCTTCATTGGTAATTTTCACCGGTTTAATAAAGCCATCTTTGTCAAAATGCAATTTTTCTATACAGGTTTCCCTGGAGTTGCCATCTTTTTCGTTCAATGGCCTGCGGTGATAAATAATATACCAGTTATCTGTACCTGGTACATTAACCACAGAATGATGGCCGGCCCCCTTTGCAATAGTTGAATCCTGCTGTAATATTTTACCGATGCGTTTGAAAGGACCAAAAGGTGAATCACTGATAGCGTAGGCCACACTGTAGTCAGGACCCGTCCAGCCCCCTTCACTCCACATGAAATAATATTTGCCATTTTTCAGGAGCATGAACGCACCTTCTACAAAACCTTCCGGTGTTATTTCTATAAAAGTAGTTCCGTTTGCAAAAGGAATAAAACCACTGAAGTCGTTATTGAGTTGTGCAATATTGCAATGCCTCCATCCACCGTAGAGGAGGTAATATTTTCCATCCCTGTCTTTAAAAACAAACTGGTCTATGGGTTGGGCGCCATTATAGAAGGAATCTATCAAAGGTTTATTTAAATGATCTGTAAAAGGCCCTTCCGGCTTATCCGAAACAGCTACACCAATACCACCATATTCGTTGTTACTTTGGATATCATTGGCACCAAAGAAGAAATAATATTTCCCATTTTTTTCTACCACAGCCGGCGCCCACATGGCCCGCTTTGCCCATTTAATGGCAGTAGTATCGAGTATACGGCTGTGTTTTGTCCAGTTAATAAGATCCGGAGACGAGAAGGCATCAAAGAAAACCTGCTTATTATAGGGAGCAGAAAAAGTAGGGTAGATCCAGTATTTTTTTTGAAAAATGGCAGCTTCCGGATCGGCATACCAGCCTTTAAATATAGGATTGCCGGAACTAATGGAGTCTGTTTTAACCTGGGCTTGTACATAGATCACAACAATGCATGAAAGGAAAAGGAACATTTTTTTCATGTAACTAAGCTAAGATATTGCCCTGGCAAAAACAACCCTCACCAATGTATTAAATAAATATGCAACTTTTATACAGGCATTGCCCAAAAAGCCTGTTGTGATCGGTCACTCTTTTGGCGGACTGCTTACACAAGTATTGGTAAACAGGGGATTGGCCATTGCAGCAGTAGCCGTACATTCGGTACCCCCCTTTGGTGTAATACCTTATGAATTCTCTTTTTTGAAAGCCGGCTGGAGATCATTGGGCATTTTTACCAACCTTGATAAAACCTACATGATGTCTTTTGAAACCTGGCAGTATGCTTTTACTAATGGTATGAGCATTGCAGATCAAGAATCTTCTTATGAAGACAATACCATTCCAGAATCTAAACGAGATGCCCGTGGCGGATTGTGATTTGCTGCAAAAGTTGATTTCAACAAAGAACATGCGCCCTTGTTGTTTATTGCCGGAAGTAATGATCATATTATACCAGCTACCTTAAATAAAAGGAATTTCAATCGTTGTAAAAACAGTAATTCTGTTACAGACTTTAAACAGTTTGATGAAAACAATCACTTTGTAGTTGGATTACCCAATCATAAAATAACTGCGGAATATATTAATAACTGGATTATGAAACCTTGATAAAGAATTTTTATTTCCATCAGATTTTCGCAGATAACATCTGTGAAAATCTGCGTTATTAGATCAGCGCAAATCTGAGGGAAACATCTCTTACTGCTTATTTATCTTCAACCAATCCTTCAGGTCATCAATCGTATTAGCTTCCGACGCTTTTTTATCTTTGCGCCATCTTAAAATCCTGGGAAAGCGCAAAGCAATGCCGGATTTGTGTCTCGGGCTTTCAGCAATGCCTTCAAAGGCAATTTCAAAAACCTGGTAAGGTGTTACGCTCCTGACTGGTCCGAATTTTTCTATCGTATTTCTTTTAACCCAGTTATCTACCGCAAAAATTTCCTTATCAGTTAAACCCGAATAGGCTTTGGCAAAGGGGAGCAGTTTTCCTTCACCATCCCAAACGGCAAAAGTATAATCAGTGAACAGGTTGGCCCTTCTGCCACTACCACTCTGTGCATAAATCAATACGCCATCAATGGTCATGGGTACCGTTTTCCATTTCCACCAATTGCCCCTTCGCCTGCCGGTTTCGTAGGGGCTGTCTTTTCGTTTCAGCATTACTCCTTCGCACATTTGCTCCCTTGCATTGTTGCGGAATTCGCTTACCTGTTCCCAATTTTCAAAAGGCAGTGCTTTGGATAAAAGTAATTTATCTTTCACATCGTGTGTTTCCAGTAAACTGATCAGCAGGTTACGTCGTTCTGTTATGGGCCGGTTACGAATATCTTCTCCCTGCCATTCCAATAAGTCGTAGCAAACCATTATCAACGGCACTTCCGTTAGATTTTTCTTTGAAATATTTTTCCTCCCGATACGGGTTTGCATGGCGTTGAAATCAAGAAACATTCCTTCTTTAAAAGGAATGATCTCTCCATCTATCACCGAGCCCTGGGGTAATATCTTTTGCAGGGATTCAAATTCAGGGAACTTATCGGTCAACAGGTCTTCCCCCCGGCTCCACACAAACAAACTGTTGTCTCGTACTATTAACTGACCCCGAATGCCATCCAGCTTCGGTTCTATAATCCAATCATTGATATCTCCCAGCGTTTGTATTTCAGCCTCCAGGGGATACGCTAAATAAAAAGGGTAGGGCTGGTAAAATTTAGTTGTTACATCTTGTGTGAAAAGTGAATCAATTGTTTCTTTTTTCGGATCCCATTTGCCCATGAGCTGGTGTGCGATAGCAGTTTCTTCTTTTTCTAAATATTGTGCCAGCGCTTTTACTACCAATTGTTTGGATAAACCTATTCTGAAATTTCCTGTAATGAGTTTGTTAAAAATGAAAAGTTCTGTTTGATTCATGCTATGCCAGTAAGAGAGGATAACTTCTTTCTTTTGTTCTTCGGGTGCTGCATAAAGTTTGCCTAGTTCGAGAATGATGGCATGAAGGGCATAATCTTTTGTGGAGGTTGCCGGGGGTAATAATAATGCAATGGTTTCTGCAAGGTCGCCCACTACATAATAGGAATCATCAAACAACCATGACGGAACGCCGGCAAGTTCTGCGGCCCAGGCTTTTAGTTCGGATGTTTTTACAGGCCGTTTTGGTTTATTGCCGGTGAGTAATGCAATAGCATACAAAATATCTTTGGAAGAAGCCTGTTGAAAATACTTCCTCAATGCCGCCACTTTAGCATTTGTTTTAGTGGTTTGATCTATATCGTAAAAAAGTTGCGTGAATAGTTTCATAGGTCTCCTTCAATTTCTCCGTCATGAAACAATGTTTTTACTTCATACCCATTTAACCCATGATGTTCTTTTATCCAACGAACAAAAGGTGTTTCATATCCATGGGTTACGTAAATATTTTCTGCCCCCGTGGCAATGATGGCATCATTAAGCTGGCTCCAGTCGCAGTGATCGGATAATACAAATCCCCTGTCTACTCCATATCTTCTCCTTGCGCCACGCAGCGCCATCCAGCCACTGCACATAGCCACTTTGTAGGGAGTTAATTTTTTTAACCAGGGAGTGCCCAATGCAGAGGGCGGCGCAATTATAAGTGCCGGTGTAATTTGTTTCCTGTCTGTTTCTACAGTAATTCTTTCACCGGGAAAATTGTAGCCAACAGTGCGAAAAGCATCATTTACATTGGCTACCGCACCATGCAGCCATACTTTACCAATACTGGTATCCAGGGCATTTAATATGGCCTGCGATTTCCCCAATGCATATCCTAACAAAACCGTATTTACACCGGCGGCAGTATTTTCTGCCCACCAGTGATTGATATCTGCATAGATAGTCTCAACGGGATCGAAATTATAAATGGGTAAACCAAAAGTAGATTCTGTAACAAAATGATCACATTTAACCGGCTCGTAAGGCATACTCACTAAATCATCAGTTGTTTTATAATCACCCGAAATGACCCATGTTTCTCCTTTGTACACAAGACGTATTTGTGCAGATCCGATTATATGTCCGGCGGGAAAAAAAGCAATGGCTACACCATTGATGGTAGTTGTTTCGCCATATTCACAACCCTGTACATTAATATCTGCACCAAGCCGTATTTTTAAAATAGGAATACTTAAGTGATGAGAGAGATAATATTGATTACCTGGCCTGGCATGATCACTGTGCGCATGCGTTATTAATGCACGATCAACGGGCTTCCAGGGATCAATGTAAAAGTCGCCCTGCTCGCAATATATACCTTTGTCTGTAAAACTGATCATTGGCCGGTTTGAAGTATCAACAGATTATTGGTTGATTTGTTTGGTAAATCAAACTTCAAGCCATAACAGCATTATGTTGTTTTTGCTTTTTCTAATGCAGCTTTAAACGCCGCTACAATAGCATCCGGTTCCTGGTAAAGTAATGTTTCATTTATAGAAATCTTAAAATCTCCATTGTCGTTTGGCCTGGGTGTCCTGATAAAACTTTTTGCCAGCTCTTCCCTAAATGCAGGCAGGTTTAACCCTGCCGGTATTTTCATCTGGTGCATGTTGGAGCCTCCATCCATTGCATTCACTTTTACCCCGGGTAATTTATTAAGGCCGTCAAATAATTTCCCAGTTCTCTTAATGGCTTCTTTCAGGCGATCCTCAAAACCATCCAGGCGGTGAGAAGCCATGGCTGCGTTGGTCCAGTTTTGATACATGGCACCTCCATGAATTTTTATTAAGTGCGGCATTTTATCAATAATTGCTTTATCGCCACACAAAACAGCGCCTGCATTGGCACCCAGGTATTTGTACAAAGAAATGTAAACCGTATCAAAATAAGAAGCATACTCTTTTATAGAAACTCCCGACCAGGCCGAAGCCATAAAGATCCTGGCACCATCCAGGTGCATTTTAATATTGTTTGCTTTGCAATAGGCGCTTATCTTTTTTATTTCTTCTATGGGTACAATGCGTTCATCTGTTCTGCGTACAGGATTTTCTATAGATACACAACCTACACCACTTTTAAATACTTCTACATTGGGTAAATTATCGATGGCTGCTTTTAATTCATCGGCTGTAAAATAGGTTTTGTCTGTGGCCAGGGGCATCAGTCTTTTGTTGTGAACGGATTGTGCGGCGTCTGCTTCATCCCTGTAAACATGACTTGTATCCTGCAAAAATATTTTCGTATTTTCTCCACAAAGCGTTGCAATGGCTAATTGATTAGCCATGGTACCTGTTGGCATAAAAATGGCGTCTGATTTCCCTGTGAGTGCTGCCATTTTTTTTTCCAGTTCTTCTACTGCACCACCATCGCCATAGCGATCTGCCCTGAGCGGCTGTTTTTTGTGTGCCACCTGCAACTCTTCTAAAAACTCAAGTTCATTGAACCATTCTCCTTCAAAAAAAAACTTTACCCATTTTTCATTCGGTGGCGATGGGATATCCTTTTGTTCTGTTGTAAAAACAGGAATAGCAGGTAAAAGAGCTGGTAATAAACCTACCCCTGATTTTTTTATGAATGATCTTCTGTTTACTGGCATGGGTTTTATTTTTTTGTCAAGATACTAAATTGAGCGCAGAGAAAATAAGAAACAGCGATACGCAGAGATCTCTGCGTATCGCTGTTTCTCCGGTTCTCTGCGCTTATATCTACCCTATCTCAAATTCCCAAACGGTTCTGTAAGTTCCATGCTGCTCTACATAATTTAAAAAGGCCTGGTAAAATGCATCCGCGCCGATGGTGGCGCTATCGCCGATAACGATCAGCTGTTCCTTTGCCCTTGTAATAGCCACATTCATCCTTCGGTAATCTTTCAGGAAACCTATTTCACAATCATCATTACTTCTAACAAGGGATAAAATAATATTTTCTTTTTCCTGTCCCTGGAAACTGTCGATGGTACTAATGCGCATTTCTTTAGGTAAGCGTTCTTTTGCAGCCAGCACCTGGCCTGAATAGGGGGAGATGAATGCTGTTTCTTCCGGTATAAATCCGCCCGACTGCAATAGTTGCTGAATAATATTCAGTTCCCCTTCATTTTGCAAACTCATACCATCAGGCCCACGCTTTTCGTTAAAGCCGGAGCCAGCTGTGTCAATAAAGGTAAGATGCGTACTGCTGTTGACCAGGTGGGCCGCAGATTGCAATAAACCCTTGTAAAAATATGCACTGCTGAACCCAGCAATAACCGGCTTCATCCGGTATTGAATATTTAATAAATGAATATTGGCAGAATGCTCAATAGCTATTTCTAAAACAGATTTATTAAAACCGGCCTGGATGGCTGCCTGGCTCAATACAGTGGGGGGCAGTTGCCAGTGATCACCTGCCAAAACGATTTTTGTTGCAAAGGAAAATAGGCACCAGGCCAATGGTTCAATACACTGCCCCGCTTCATCAACAATTAAATGATCAAATTGTATTTTGTTAAGGCCTGCATCATACAAGCCAATGGGCGTACCCGCTATTACAGCCGCTTCCGCCAATAACTTTTCTTCATTGTATTGCTGCAATTGTTTTATTTCGGTGCGAATACTTTTTACTTCCTTAAACAACAAATTACGTTGTTCTCTTTCCGCCTTGCCGAAACTACGTTTGTATTTTAAAGCCATGCGGCGAAATTCTTCTGCCCTCAGTTTCAACTGGCGGATATCTTTTTGCAATTTGCTGTTCACCAGTTTTCCTTCAGGGGTATATGGAAAAACGGCTTCATCTACTTTACCGGAATTGCCAACCCTTAATAATTTAACTCCCTTATTCAGTAAACCTTTGCAGATATTATCTACTGCTGCATTGCTGGGCGCACTCACCATTATTTTTTCTCCCTTGGCTGTCAATTGTTGAATGGCTTCTATAAGTGTTGTTGTTTTGCCTGTACCCGGCGGCCCATGCACAATTGTCATTTCTTCATTTTGAATGATGGCTGTAATGGCTTGTTGCTGACTTTCGTTGAGACCAGGCCCCTCCGCCGCCAAAGAGGGAAGTTGTGGAAGGTCATTATTTAATTCAATTGAGTTATTTATTAGAGATTTTTCTTCACCATGCAATTTTTCAAAAAGCCCGAACAGCTTTTTATCCTGTTCCAATGAAGTCAGTACTTTTTTCATGATACCGGTAGTGCGGGTATCGGGAGCCAGTTTTATTCCTACTCCTTCATCTTCCATCCAATCTGGAAAGTCAGGTGCAAATAGCCTGAATTCGCCTGCTTTTCCTTCCAGGTTCAGCAAAATACCTTTAATGGGTTCCTCATCCTGTTTAAAGCATTCAATGGCTGCGCCGTCACGAAACATACTTGTTTCTGTAGGAAAGCTGAGCCGGAAACTTATTTCGGGATAATCAGCATAACCAAAAGCTTTGCGGGTAACGCTTATGGGATGCAATGCCAGCCCTTCAGCTTTTAATGATTTTAATGTATGTGCCTGGTCCAGCCGGTATCTTTCTGCCTGTTCCTTTTCTTCCAGGTTTATGCAGTGAATAAGCTGCTGTATATGTGGATGCATATTTTTGATTACACGAATTAATTTGATTTCACAAATTAAATCGAATTACACGAATTAAAGGCGTTGTCGACCCTAGATCCATTTTTTTTTATATGCAATGTTAATCGCCTGTGCCCGGCTGTTAACGTGGAGCTTTTCATAAATATGTGCAGCATGTTTGCGCACGGTAAGGGGAGATATAAATAATTTTTCACCAATGGCTTTATAATTTTTACCGCTCACCATTTCTTTTAGGATTTCCATTTCACGATCGCTGAGCCCGGCATTGTCACCACTTACTTTTTCGTTTTCTTCCTTTTCTTTGTAACTGTGTACAGGTACCTGTTTTAATAATTCCATTGCTTTTCGTGCAATGGCAGGACTCATAGGGATACCATTGTGCTCATACACATTGCTGATGGCATCTATTATATTTACAGCACTATCTTCTTTTAAAAGATAACCACTGGCGCCGGCCTTTATGGCTTCGAATATTTTATTATTGTCTTCAAAAATGGTGAGCACAATAAATTTTATGGTAGGATAGGCAGCCGTTGCATAGAGTATGGTTTCTATACCATCCATTTCCGGCATTTCAAGATCCATTAAAACAACATCGGGAAGAAAGGGGGCAGTTTTTAATTGTGTTAAAAAATCTTTTCCATTGCGGGCTTCCATTATAATAGAAACTTCGGCATACGCGGAAAGCTTATCTTTTACAGTTTGCCTGTTTATCTGTTTGTCATCGGTTATGGCTATTCGAATCGGCATGGAGCAAAATTCAGTTTTTCTTAAGGTAAAACAATACCCCAACACGATTATTTATTTTTTTATAGTAATTATACTACCCTTACCCTCAACCGATTCCATCGTTAATACAGCGGAAGTTTCCCTGGCACGCCAGCGCATATTTTCAAGACCGTTGCCTTTTGCCCGGGAATTGATGTCGTATCCTTTCCCATTATCAGTTAATGAAAATTCTAAGTTGCTATTACTGATTACAGTAAAGTGTATTTGCGTTGCACCACTGTGTTTAATAATATTCTGGAAGGCTTCTTTTAAAATTTTGTCAAAATGAATGGCTTCTGCTGCGGACATAATTTTATTGTCATCAATAATTTCACCTGCTTCAAAATTAATGTTCTCAAAATTTTGCAGGGCTTTTATGCAGTAAGTTTTCAAAGCATCGCTAAAATCAGCCACACTTATTTCTTTATTGTTCAATACCCAGATGGTTTCCCGCAGGCTGTTTAAAATATTGTCTGCATTGTTTTTCATTTTTACCAGCTCATCATTTTCTCCTTTTTGTATACGAAGTTTCTCCACGTTGGCCAGCAGGGCTGTAGTGTAGGCACCCATATTATCGTGCAGGTCACGACTAATACGCTGCCGCTCTGTTTCCAGTTCCTGTTGCATTTTGATGAGCTCCAACTTTTTGCGGTACTTATTTTTATTGATGGCCTGCACTATCAATGCTGCCCCCGTTAACAGCATAATTATGGCAATTGTAATAAACCACCATCGTTGGTAATAAGGTGGAACTATCTCTATTGAAATTATTTTTTGTGCCGGCAGTTCCCTGTTAAAAGAGTTACCCGCGGCCAGTTCCAGCACATAACTGCCGGAGGGCAGTGCCAGGTTGATCTCCTGCGTATGGCCAAGATCTTTCCATTCATAATCCAGTCCCTTCACCCTATACTGATAATTGTAATAAGTGCCCGTATTATTGCCAATGGCAGAAAAATTTATTTTGATCTGGTTATTTTCGAAAGGAAGTTTTAAATTTTTTACGTTCCAGAAAGCGGTATCCGCAGGTAATATATTTTCATTGCTGCTTATATGCGTAATCAACAGGCGGGGCATATCCTGTGCGCTATTCAGTTGAGCCGGGTAAAATGCATTCAATCCATTTATGCCACCAAAAAACAGCTGCCCATCTGCTGTTTTCAATCCTGCACCATAATTAAATTCATCCGATTGCAGGCCATCTTCTTTGTTCAAATTAAAGATGCGACCCTTTGTATCTATGCGGCTAAGCCCTTTATTATGACTACACCATATATCACCATTATTGTCCAGCACAATTGCATAAATATATTCGTCTGTTAAACCTGATTTTATATTATAGGTTTGCAATAGCTTACCTGCCGCGTCAAATTCGTAAATGCCCTTGATGGTTCCAAATAACCAGTTTTCGTTTCTTTTCGCCAATAGTTGGATCCCGATCTGCTGCAGCCCGATTTTTTTTAAACAATCGCTGAAATATGGATCATTGGTAAGTTGTTTGAGGTCTGTGAGCTTTGCTTTCACCATACCCTTCGAATAAACCTCCTGCATTTCTGCATCGGTAAAGGAGGAAAACAAAAGGCGGTTATTTTTCCATTCAACTTTATTTTTCTTACCCGAAGCCAGGTAAAAAAAGGTCCCTTTGCTCACCTCCTGCAGCTCGGAATAATACCCCGGGCGAAAACTTTTATCGCCAATACTATCTAACTGCATAGTACGGCAGTTTACAATGTACTGGTGAGGATTGGAATGGGCAAAAACCAGGTAACGGTCATCATCCAGTTGTCCGATACTGGTTACCAATGAAGCTTCGCCATGGGCAGACAAGGGAAAGTTTTTTATAAAATTGCCGAGGGTATCATATAGCATCAGCCCCTTGCCATAAGTGCCCGTTAAAATAAGGTTGGCAGCCTTATTTACCACAAAACATTTTACAAAGTGCTGTGCTTCATTCCCCGGCGCTATCAGTTGTACAGCCTGTGAGCGGCCGGAAATTTTTATAAGTCCGTGCAGGTTACTCGTTACCCATAAATTACTCCTGCTATCGTACAAGGCATTCTTAAAATATCCATTGCCAATAAAATTGTTGCCCGTAAGTGTTACCAGTTTTTTGCTGAACTCCATTTTTAATAGGTCAACCTCCCATAATTCATCATCCAGTAAAACAAGTGCTGTGCGACCGTCTTTTTGCACAATGTTGGAAGGTCTTCCATAGGTTTGCAAATACTTATGATAGGGATAGGGGATGGTTTTTAACAGGCTGCCCGTTGTGCCATCATAAAAAGAAATATAATGATCCGTGGCGTAGAGCGCCAGGTTGTTGTTTAAATAATGAAAAGAAAAGTTAAGCAGCGGTTCCGGCCTTTTAAAAAAAGTATGTTTTGCCGTACCAAGGTTTTGAATATAAATTCCTGCGTTGTCTGTCTTAATAATATGGTTGTTGCTCACATTATAAGGCAAAACATTGTCAACCACATACTGGTTACTTTGATAACGAATAATCTTTTTTGAAAGCCGGTCAAGATAGTAGAGATTTTTTGAAGAACGCAATACCAGCTCATTTTTTGTTTGTGCTACCAGTACAAATACTTCACTTTCCACTGCAGGAATAATATCCTTGTAATGTTTAAAACTGTGGGTGTATGGCTGGTAAACAGAAAATCCTTTGTTGTAAAAGATCCAGATCTCGTTTTCGGGACTTCGATATACCTGGTTAAAAATAAGGCCGGGAATTTCATGCGGGCCATTCCCATAGGGCACTTCGTGAAAATTAGTACCATCAAACCATTGCAGCACATTTTCGCTCGCCGTCCATAAAATGCCGTTGCTGTCCTCCGCAATACATTTTAAAACCCGGTTAGGTGTACCAATAGCTTCCTTGAAATCTGTATGTTTCAATCGCTGTAACTGAGCATGGGCCGGCAACTGCAATAAGAGCAGGGTAGTAAAAAGAGCTATTTTTTGTAAGCTGTGCACTGTAACAAAAATAGCCCTTGTAGCCTTAAATAGTAGGAGCTGTATAAAATACTCTGCAAAGAGTATTTGCCGCCATAAAAATTAATGGGAGATTGTCCCTCCCGAATGAAATTTTTTTTAAGAGCCCTGATAAAAGCCCATAGTGCTTTATCGAACGCAGCCGCCGTGAGGTGGCTGTTGTTTTTTACAGCTGGCCGAACTAATCAACTATAATGCGCATCTTAAACAATTCATCCAATAAAGTTAAATTACATACTTTCTTAAAATACTGTAATGGTAAAACCGCTTTTCATTTTTATCCTGTCAATTAACGGGATAACAGCAAGCTCACAAACAAATTCTTTAACGGATTCAGCGGCTTCCATAAAGGAAAAGGCGGTAACAGCTGGTGCTGCAACCCTGCAATTAATTTCCGGCCAGTTTAGCTTTACAGAGGGGCCAGCCGTTGATAAAGACGGGAATGTTTATTTCAGCGACCAGCCCAATAATAAGATATGGAAATACAGCACAGAAGGTAAACTAAGTGTTTTTTTACACAATGCCGGCCGCTCCAATGGAATGTATTTTGACAGGAAAGGAAACCTGGTTACCTGTGCAGATGAACGCAACGAGTTGTGGAGTATTGATAAGGATACCAATGTATCGGTATTGTTGAAAGACTTTAACGGCTTACATTTCAACGGGCCTAATGATCTTTGGATGGATAAAAAAGCGGCATCTATTTTACCGATCCCTATTACCAGCGGGATTACCGGACAAGGCAAAAGGGAACATTGCCACAGCAGTGTGTGTATTACCTCGCCAAAAATAAAAAGCCTGTCGTTGTTGCCGGGGATCTGATGAAACCTAATGGTATTGCAGGCACAGGGGATAATAAATATCTTTATGTGGCAGATATAAAAGCCGATAAAACATGGAGATACAGCATTCTTAAAAACGGAACACTCGCAAATAAAACACTCGCAGCGCCTAAAGGTTCCGATGGAATGACCATCGACGCTACCGGAAATATTTATCTCACAGGTAATGGGGTTTATGTATATAATACGAGGGGAATATTAATAGAACATATTGATGTGGGGGAAGCCTGGACGGCCAATGTGGTATTTGGAGGAAAAGATAGAGATACATTGTTTATCACAGCATCCAAATCTGTATACTGCCTCAAAATGAAAGTAAAGGGCGTTCAATAACAAAGCTTATGCAACATTTTAATGCCGCCAACTCAATGGTTTAAATTAATAAACTTTCATGATATGCCATTACAGCCCGATTGAAGAATTCAACACACAATGAAACTGATCATTTATTTATCAGCACTTCTTTTCTAATCTGCGGCTCAAGCATTTCATTCTCCTTAACAACACACTCCGGCAAACAACTCCCACAGCTTGCTTTCATTAAATTTTTAGGCATAGTTAAGCGATGCATTTTTGTGTTGCAAAATTAATAATGATAAAAAAATTAAAATGAAAAAAACAATCTATTTCAACGTACTGGTAATTGCTGCAATGACAGCTTCCACAAGTTGCAACAAAGAAAATGATGCGTATGTAACGACCGACCCTCCACCCAACGTAACTGCAGTAGTTCGGTCTGCGGCCGGCGATAGCGCAGGCATTGTTGTTAAAGTAAATGAATTTAGATTATTGAGCGGCGATCCTTTAAATGCCGCACCCGGAGCCACGGCTGGCAGAAGAGAAGTAAACTGGGATGCTGTTCCCGCTAATCTTACCAATGCCAATAATTTTCCTTTCTCCTTTTTTGGTGAATCAGATGCGGCATTGCCCAATGGGCGTAAACGTGGATTAATATTACAAAATGCCGGTGCTACCTTTCGTGTGGACAGCACGGCTTTTTCAGGTGTGGATGCCAGCTACAGCAGCCAGTTTGAAACATTCAGCAAAAAGCGACTGTTTGCCAACATGGCTGCTATTGTTACAGAAGTAACATTTAAAGTGCCGGGCAGCAACACAGATGCATTTGTAAAAGGTTTTGGAGTAATATTCACCGACGTAGACAATGCGGCTTCAACCAGCATAGAATACTTTAACGGAACAAAAAGCCTGGGCGTTTACAAAGCACCCATAAGAACCGTTGCAGGTAGTTTTTCTTTCCTGGGTGTAGGTTTCCCTAACGAAAAAGTAACACGGGTAAGAATTACATCGGGCAATGCTGTACTGGCACAAGGTGTAAAAGATATAAGCAATGGTGGTTCAAAAGACCTGGTGGTAATGGATGACTTTATTTATAGCGAACCATCAGTTAACTAATAGCGTTACCCTATTTTAAACAACGGTAACATATCCCGCCCGGCGGGATATGTTACCGTAAAAAAATACAAACAATGAAAGGATTTATTTTTATGGCCATCGGGTGTGCAGGTTTTTGTTTGGCTGCCTGTAATACAAATGATAAAGAAAAAAAAAGCACAGGCCAGTCTGCCAATACAACAGATAAAAGAGATGCTCAGATCAGTTTTAAAGTAAACGGTCAACTGGTTACTACCACCGGCTGGAATATCAGCAGGTTTGATATGGGAAAAGGTACACAACTAAACATTACCACCAACATGCATGAAGATAAACGTACCATCATGATCAATGTAAAGGGTACAGCAGCCGGCGATTATTCCATTAAAACTGATGGGCAGGCTTATGGTGATTATAAACCTGACTACAACGATCTTTTAAATTTTTACAGTTTTAAGGATGGCATATTCAGCATCAACACTATTGATACCGTTAACAATATATTGAATGCAGCTTTTGAAGGAACGGTACAAAACAGCGGGGGAGAATCTTTGAATATTACCGAGGGTAAGATATTGAATGCGAAGCTGACTCCGGGGGTTACCAGGTATTAGGTGGAACGTGGTTTATAGTCGATAGTCCGTAGCAGGTAGTTCAACACCTAAATATTTTATCAATCATGAACATAGGAAGGACCAGGATCTAGACCGGGTCTACCCAACTAATAACTAAAAAATATAGTATGAACAAAAATAAAAGAATAGGAATACTGGCCAGCGTAATGGCCCTTTTACTCCAGGCTGGCAATGTAAATGCCCAGCTGGTAAAGGAAGTAGGCCTTCGTTTAAAAAACAGGGCCAAACAAAACATTATTCAAAAGGCAACAGCTAAGGTAGATAGAAAGATCAGTAAGACTGCTGAGGCTTCCGGCACCAACAGTAATGTAGAAGCGGGTAACAGTAAGGGCAGTGTAACTTCAGTTAACGGGAACAACGTTGGTTACAAATCAAAATTTGATTTTATCCCCGGAGAAAAAATATTATGGTATGAAGATTTTACGGGAAATGCCGTGGGCGATTTCCCCTTGCAATGGAATACCAACTCCACCGGTGAAATAGTAACGATAGATGGCTCTGCGACGAAATGGCTTAAGATCGGAAAAAATGGTTTGTTCATGCCGCGGACAATTAATTCGTTACCGGAAAACTTTACGCTTCAATTTGACCTCATGGCTAACAAAGCATTCAGTTATTATTCCCCCGAACTAAATATTGAATTCGCGGCATTAACCAATAAAAAAGAATACACGCAACTGGAGAAATTTAAACCCCACAATAAAAATGTAGTCGATCTTTGGTTGCACCCCGAAAACGCTGCAGCTACAGCCGGACATAGCGGTTTTTCCATCTTTGAAAAAGGAAATGAACAATCAAAGAACGAGATCAATACATCCCGTTTCTTTTCCGGGAAGGGACCCGCTACAGTTAAAGTTTCCATCTGGCGCCAGCAACAGCGGCTAAGGGTTTATTTAGATGAAGAGAAGATATGGGACCTGCCACAGGCTTTCAACAGCGTTATTAAATTCAATTCACTGGTATTTATGCTGCATTCGCTCCATCAAAAAGAAGATCATTATTTTTTGTCGAATATCCTGTTTGCAGCAGGAGCTGCGGATACAAGGCATAAATTATTAAACGAAGGTAAATTTGTAACTCATGGAATTTTGTTTGATGACGGGAGTGATAAGATTAAAACGGCATCGTATGGGATACTCAAAGAAATTGCTGCATTTTTAAAAGAGAATAGTAATGCAAAGCTGAAGATCGTTGGTCATACAGATAATAACGGTGATGAGCAAAGCAATACGGAATTGTCTAAACGAAGAGCCCTGGCAGTCAAAAATTCTCTGTGTAAAGATCCTGGCATTGATACCGGCAGAATTGAAACCGATGGCAAAGGAGAAAAGGAACCGGCAGACAATAACAATACAGTAACAGGAAAAGCGAATAACAGGCGGGTGGAGTTTGTAAAACTGTAACCAAATAATACAATTAGATCTAAGAGGTGACATCTTTTCAAAAAGATGTCACCTCTTAGATGTACCGATAACCAGGCAAAAGTCGCAGCTTTATTATGCAATTACCTGTCGAGCCATTTTTTAAATGCAGGTGCCTTCAGGCGGCTCATATCTATTTCTATTTTCGATAGTGGCTCTACCAGCCGGATCTTTAATTTAGAATCTCCCATAGGTTTTACATTCTGAATAGCGTCTACATTGATAATGTATTGCCGGTTGGCCCTGTAAAACTTTTTTTCATCCAGTAGTTCTTCTATTTCTTCCAGCGAAGAAAAGTCGAGCATATATTTTTCACCGGAAAAAAGATATATATAATTGAGCGCTTCTTTTGCAAAACAGGCGATATCTTTTGTATTTACCGGAACCCACTGGTTGCGCTGGTTTACAATGAATTTTTCCTTATAACGATTCACAGCCTCCTGCGGTCCGGATAAACTTTTAATAAGCTGCTGCATATCTGTAGGAAACCTGCTCACGCTGTTTATTATTGCCCTGCATTTATCAATAGCTTTCTTCAGTTCTCCTTCATCTATAGGCTTTAACAGGTAGTCTACACCATTTACTTTAAAAGCACGTATAGCATATTCGTCGTATGCTGTTGTAAACACAACCGGGCAGCTGATGTTGTAATGATTGAAAATGTCGAAACTTACCCCATCGCTCAATTGTATATCCATAAAGATCAGGTCAGGCTCCGCATTATTAACGAACCATTTTTTTGCTGTTTTTAAGCTTGGAAGAATTTCTAGGATCTGCACATCATCTGCCACTGCTTTTATTTTATTTTTCAGCACCTGTGCAATGATCTCTTCGTCTTCAATAATTAACGCTTTCATATCAATGGTATTTTAATGGTAAATGTTTGATCGGTTTCTTCTATCACGATTAATGTGTTAGTAAGATATTTATACAATGATTTCATGCTCGCCAGTCCCTGCTGGTTACTGGTTTCCACGAAGTCTTTTTTCTGTAAATTATTTTCCATTACAAGGTATGTCTCATCGCAAACTATATTAATGCGCAAGGGGGAGTTGGTATCAATAATATTATGTTTGATCGCATTCTCCATAAGATTTTGCAGGGTAACCGGGGCTATCTTCCGGTCAAAATGATCCGGATCAATATCAATATATACCTGCAGCCCTTTGCCAAACCTTGTTTGTTGTAATTGTACGTAGCTCTCCAGGAATGTTATCTCCTGTGCAAGCGTTACCGTTTCCCGATCCCTGTTTTTTAAGATATACCGGTATATTTTGCTCATCTGCTCCAGGAAATTACCTGCCAGTACCTGGTTGGTTTGAATAAGGCCACTTAAAGAGGTTAATGAATTAAACAGGAAATGAGGATTTAGCTGCTGTTTTAATCCCTCGTACATTACCATGGCTTTTTCTTTTTCCAGCAACTGGGTTTTTGATTGCAGGCTATGTACTTGCCTGTGCTGGTTGATTCTGTACCTGTACAGCCAATATACCAATCCAAGCAGGAGTACAGCAAGTGAGATAAAAAAAACGATCGTTTTATAAAAAGGAGTACGGATATATATCGGAATGTTAATAACGGCTTCTTTTGTTGGTCCCTTTCCGGCGTCGAGCCTTACCATAAAAACATAATTGCCGCCTGGTAAGTTGGTATAACTTACAAAGCGCCTGTTGCCTGCGTCAATCCAGTCTTTATCAAAACCTTTAAGCATGTAACTGTATTGCTGTTTATCGGTTCGGTTAAAATTTATGGCGGCAAATTCAAAAGAGAAAACATTTTGCGACGGCGCCAGGCTGATCTTACCTTCTTTTTCCAGGATGGCTTCATAATAAATATCCTTATCGTTTACCATCATGTTGGTTACGCGGAGGGGAGCCGCGGTTCCAACAGTTTGCTTATCCTCATAGTTAAAGCTATAATAACCGCCACTGGTAAGCAACCGCATCTCCCCATTCCATGCCCTGGTGATCTTAATATTTGCACCGGGACCGGTGATGCCATCTATGGTATGGTAACTGGTAATTTTTAAATTTTTTGGGTTGATAGAACATACGCCGGCTTCTGTAATACACCATATGTTGCCCAGCGGATCCTCCTGGATATTGGTCACCAGGTTGGAACGCAGTGCATCTTTTGCAGTAAGAATTTTTTTTAACACAGGTGAATCACCCGAACAATCATAAAAATAAAGACCGCCAAATGTACCTGCCCAGATATTTCCACCGCTGTCGGCAAACAGACTGTAAGTTTGAATACTCAAAGGGATAGGGTGTGCAGCTGTTTGTTTTTTTAACTCGGTGAATTTTTTTTCTGCAGCTACTGCGTATCCCAGGAACCCATAGGGCCCGCCTGCCCACACCCTTCCTTTTGCATCAACGGCAATATCTGTAAGGTAGGCTGCATTGATAAAAGCATTGCCGTGTTCAGCATTACCATAATGAATATAGTTTTCGTTTTTTACGCTGTACACAAAAATGCCGTTTCGTTTTGTAGTGATCCACATATTGCCGTCTTTGTCTTCTGCTATGCCCGTAAAACTATTGGTGAATTTTTCGGCAGAATAGGTGGGAGGCTGCTTTATTTTTACCAGTTTTTCTGCAATAGTATCATACAGGCAGATGTAATCCCGGGTTATCACCCAGGTATTTCCTTTGCTATCCTTCATCAGCTGGCGTATGTCAAAACTTTGTTCCCCATTAGAAAAAAAATCTACCGGTATCGTACGTTCTTTACCCGTTTTTTTATCAAGTACATAGAGCCCATCAGCAAAACTGGTGGAGGTAAATCTCCTGTTATCATCTTCCAGCATGTCGGTCAGGTAAAACACCACACCCATTTTGCTTTTTACCGTCCAGCTTTTATAATTGAACCTATGCTCAGGCACCTGTACTTTTAAAAGCCCGTTCCTGTTCATCCCCCATATATTTTTGTTATTATCTACCAGGATCTCCGACCAGTCTGCCTCCGGAACAGTAGGGTATAATTTATTGTTGGTGAAAAAGAAAAAAGTTTTAGTAACAGTATTAAAGATCCCCAATCCTTTGCCACCATGACCCAGCCAAAGTTCATGGTCACTTTTTCTTTCAATGTTTATTACTCCATTCGATAATGTGTTGTCGATCTCTGCGGGCTCAGGAAGGTACAGGTTCCATTCACCGTTTTTTTTATTGTAGGATGATATGCCCCCGGCCCAGGCCGAGAGCCAGATAAGATCGTTGTCGGGCACAAGATGACCGAATAGATCAAAACGCCTGCTGTTCCTTACCAATGGTTTTGCTCTTACAGGGATCATGCTGCCTGCCGACGGACCAAATTTATATAAGCCATCATGAGTGGCCAGCCAAATATAACTTCCATCTTCATAAAAATTATAAACAGTATTGTAGATCTTCCTGAACTCCGGGGTATAAAAATTATTGGAGGCAGGCACGATATCGTATACCGTAAATTTATCATTGGTAAAATCTGCTTTTACAATTCCTTTTTGTGTAACGGCGATCCAGAGCTGGCCCTTGCTGTCAAAAAAAAGTTTGCTGATTTCAGCCGTTGCAAGCAATGGGTCTTTGCTGCTTTTAATTATATAGGGCGTAAATACACCGGAAGCTGGATCGAAACGGGCCAGTCCGCCACCCAAAAAACTCATCCAGATACAATGGTTGCTGTCTTCAGCCATTTTTGAAATGGAGTTGATAATAACGGGACTGTTGTAAGGCCGAAACTGGTAACCATCAAAACGCAGTAAACCATTGGTAGTGCCAAACCACAGGTAACCGTTGGTAGCCTGTAACATTGCCGTGACCCTGCCATTGTCAATACCATTGGTTTCATTATAATTAGTAACCGTTAATTGGGCAGGTAACTGGGCCGCAGTATTTAAACAGTACAAACAAATACTTATGATAACAATGGTGTGTTTCATATAGCTTAAAGTTAATGAACAAAGTTATCCGGCAATTTTATTTGAAGCTTACCCTACGTTTTTTGTGCCCGGAATGTAGAAAAAGCGGCCTTGAAATGCGCCGGCTTTTTTGTTATAGCAGTTGCGAAGGCGTTGAACAAAGCAAAACAGGTTCAACCATCATTTTCTACGCTTCATGCATCAAAATAGGCAATTGCTGTGTTTTTAATTCCCTGGAGATAAAAATTGAACCAACTTGCGGTCAATATTAACTTTAAAATTATCAAAATGAAAATGCAATCAATGACCGGCATCGAACGGCTGACAAAACAGGAAGTTATTGAACTTACAAAACAGACGAAGGAAACAGTGGCCACTAATCTTTTCCAATACGAAAAAATATTTACGCTGGCAGATATGTGGAACATCCGCCGGCAGGGCAGGAGGTTTTCAACAAGAAGGAACAATGCACAACTTTGAACAGGCGGAAGACATTTAATATAAATTAAGCTTATGCCTAAAGATTTTGGCAAATGCGAATCGGTCTATGTTCAGCATAAAGTGAATAGTACATTTAAAGTGTACCCTGATATTGGTCATGAACCTCACAGGGAAATTTTAATGATCTTATTGCCTTTTTAAACATAGTAACAGAGCAGTAATAATAAATTAGCGTCCTTGAGCCTCATTGTGTTGAGGAATCAATCATACTTGTCCTGCAATTGCGGGACTTTTTGTTGAAGAAAGTTTGGGAAATACCGGCCATTGGTTTCTGGTCATGGTGTCAATAGTTATTGCTTATTGTTTGTAAACTTTAAAATCATATGAAATATTAGTTGACCTGTCAATTGCAACAAGCAGTAACCGGTATCCATCCAGCATCCAGCACCTATAAAAAAGCCACCGGTAAAAACCGGCAGCTTCAAACTATAACTGAAACCACTATTATATAATTGTTTGTACTTACCCTGTAGCATTATTTTGATGCCAGTCTTCGTATAATTGTCTTAAGTTCTGCCAGCTCCTTTTTTAAACTATCAATTGCTTGTTGCTGTTCCTGCATACCACTTACCAGTACGGGGATAAGTCCTGTGTAGTTAATACTGAGAAATTTCATTTCACCAGAAATAACAGCTTTTGTTGCAGCATCAATTTCTGCTGGTTTTGTTTGCTCTGCTACCAGTTCCGGGAAAATGCTTTGAACCTCCTGCGCAATCAGGCCGTTTTGTTTTTCTGTTGGAAGGTTCATTTTATACTCATCCGTTTTATATTCATACGTTGATGGCAACAGCCGCATGATCTTGCTAAGCGCTGCTTCCATGGGCCTGATATTCTTTTTTATTTTGCGGTCGGAGGAAGAAAAATAGCTACCACTGATCGTCATATTCCCATCGCCCTGGAAACACAGGGACGACACACCGCCGGCCAAAGGACGGGGGGCTGAATAAATGCCGATTAGTTTTGCATTAGGGTTGGCGGATTGCGGCGTAGCAGTAACACCTACCAAAAAACCTGCAGTGCCGGTTAATTCTGTGATAATATGAACACCGCTTATTACCGCAGCCGGGTTGGTACTGTTGCTTTTCATAGTTACCAGTACCGCGTCTTTCGCAGAACCTGTAGCATTTATTTCTGCAGCATTGTTTCCTTCTACCAGTATACCCACTCCTCCCGGGCTTCTAAATACACCACCGTATCCATCACTCGCCTGGCCTTCCACACCAACACCAAAACCGGAAACATTCTGACCAAAAATTCCGGCACCCAATCCTTTTGTAGAAACTGCCAGGGCGGGTTGTGAAGATCCCTGCCCATCTCTTCTTATATCAACAATTCGTCCTTTGCCCAATGTGCCGGCCGCGATAAGCGGATTATCGTGCAGGTTGAATAAGAGCATGGTAGGCACAGTTGTTTCACGATTATCATCCAGCCGGATAAGAGGAACATTTGATGTACCTATTGCAGGTTCAATACTTAGCAAGCCGCTTTCTGCATTTGTGTTAATGCCGATATTACCATCTGCTTTAAACAGCATTCTTGTGGTGCTATTGGTGGCAATCCTAAAATCAGAACCGTCTGTAGTACCCAGGAAATGCTGAACAGGCACACCGGTATTCCCTTTTTGTAACCAGGCAGGTTCAGCTATTTCTCCACTCCCTGCAATTTTCTGCCACTGCTGTTCGCTGTTGAAAAAATAAAATCCCTTTGGCTCTCCAACCAAAGGATTGTCTGTCTGGTAAACCTGCAAACCCACGGCAGGCGCAGGTACAGCCAGCCGCTGTGCCCTTGTCATACGGGGAATTAAAAATCCTTTGCTGGTACTGTTTACATCCAGCATGGCGCTGGCAGTAGCCTGTGCGCCTGTGTTGTTAATAGCTACCCCCTGCGACCATGAAATGATGGAGAGTGCTAAAAATTGAATGAGTAGACTAACCTGTTTCATATAAATGAATTTAGTTTGGGATTGATCGTTATGCAAATATGTTATAACACTAGCTCCGTTACAATTTTATGTGGGTTAACTGTATCCATCTTTTGCCGAAGTGATGGTGTCCGCATTTAAGAAGGAAAGAATTTTTTCATAATGCGCTGGAGTATAATTGACCTTCGCCAACAGGATTAATTGAAAAGATTCCCATAATATTGTGATACTTTTTCTATTTTAATCGTAAAAAAATTAAGTGTGCATACTGTAAAAAAAATGATCGCTTTTGTTGTTTCCGTTATTATTTATTCATGCTCCTTCGCGCAGGAAGGAAACCTGTTAGAAACCTTGCCGGTTACAAAACAAGAATTTATCGACAGTGAAAAAAAATTGTTGGCAACAATTGATTGGCTGGAAAATACGCCCTTAGACCAGGATGAAAGCAAACATAAAAGCCAATATGCAATCCTGATAGCATGGCTCACTAATTCGCCAACCGTTACCATAGCAGTAAATAGTAATATCCTCACTTTTACCAAAAAAAATAGTGAATTACTTATATTTTTTATGGCAGGCTGGACAAAATATTGCCTGGAAAATAATTATTCAACCGACACAGTAAAAGGGAATCTTGCCGGGGTACAGACTGCTATAAAGATTTACAAAAAAGCTGTTGGTTTAAAAAAGGATAAGGAAATGCAAAGGCTTGTTGAAATAGAAGATAAAGGAGAGTTGGAACAATGGGTAAAGGACAGGTTATCTAAAAAGTAAATGACACATTAAAAATAAACGGAAACACATTAGCATTACACGAAAAATATGAAATCAGTTTTTAAATCCATCCGCCCATTTGTTGGCGCCCAAAATTTTACAACTTCCCGTAGCTTCTACAATGATCTTGGTTTTGAAGAGATCATACTGGCGCCCAACTTCTCTTATTTTAGCCAGCAGGGCTTTGGATTTTATTTGCAGGATGCTTATGTAAAAGACTGGATAGATAATACGATGGTTTTTATGGAAGTGGAAGATGTGGAGCAATTCTGGAATGAACTGACCTTGCTGAATTTACCCGAAAAATATGAAAACGTGCGGCTGACACCCATCAACAGGCTGCATTGGGGAAGCGAATGCTTCGTGCATGATCCTTCCGGTATTCTCTGGCATTTTGGCCAGTTTAATAATCACTGATTTTTTTATTCTTACCTAGACTATCTGAACTGAAATTTAGAGGATATTTGACGGATGGAATATTTTGCAGCCAGTGAATCTATCGTGAAAAAGATCTGGGGAAAATCAGACACCATTTTATTCATATTTGCCGGATCGGCCGCAGAGTTTGCGTTGAACAAAGCCGTAGACTGGTTGTATTTTACCGGCAAGCTTCCCGCCGATCCGATAGGCAGGTTATTTTCTACTGTTGCCTATGCAAAGCAAATTGTATTTGCCGAACTGGAAGCGGCCAACGCAGCCATTGATAAAATTACCGCTATTCATGCTGCTGTAGAAAAGAGCAGGGGAGCCACTATTCCCGACTGGGCCTACAGGGATGTATTGTATATGCTCATTCATTATTCCATTGCAGCCTTTGAAGTACTGGAAAGAAAATTAACACTGGCAGAAAAACAAGAAGTGTTTGATGTATTTTACCGGGTAGGTAAAAGAATGGCGTTAAAAGAATTGCCCGCTACTTACACTGAATGGCTGGTAAGCCGCAATGCGCATATGGAAAACGATCTGCAGAAGGGAGCATTTACCATCGATCTTTTTAAGCAATACAAAAAACACCTGGGCGTTATACGGTACTGGCTGCTGCTGGAAACACAGAAACTGGTATTGCCGGCAAAAGTGAGCGCAATGCTTCAGATGAGCAAGCCGTCCGTTATAAAATTCATCTTACCTGTTTATAAAATGGGCCGGGTAATAAAAATGGATAAACTGGTAAAAGCGTTGTTGCTGCCGAAATATTATAAAAAGCAGATCAATGCGCTGGATGTGGAATAAGCAAAATGCCTCCTGAATACAACAAACAAAAACAACCCAATGTTATTTAAAAAGAAATTTGAACAAACCGCAGGTGCAATACACTATCCCGAACGAATAATTATTGAAACGAGAAATGTAATAGACAAGTATTCGTTTTATTCCACCGATGACATAACTATACTTAATACAGATATTTCGGATACAGCATTGGCAGAAGCGGTAATGTTGCATTTAAGCCATTCTAAAATGGAGGCTAACTACAGCAGGGAACTTTATAAAAGCTATCTTAAAAAAGCAGGCTTCAGGTCTGAAGCTGCCAGCAGGAAGGATGCGAAATACCTTGCCATTTTTCGCACAAATGCTGTTATAAGATTCGAGCCAAGGAATAATAAGATATCCGGGGGCAGGATGGGAGCATATTATGGTATGCCTGATAAAATAAGTGAAATAAGTATTACTGCTGATGCAGAAGCATTGGGTTTGGCAGTAAGAAAAAGTTGGGATGACTGTATTTTTAGTTAACCTTTCCATACTCCTGCATCCAATTCATGATAATATATCAAAAAAAGAAACTGGCCCGGGCAACGCAGGCTCTTCCAATGGTATCTTCTATGTAAACAACCAACTATTTATGAAAAAAATTACCTCTGTCCTTCTTATGAGCTTAGCATTTATGTTGTGTATAACTGCCTGCAGGAAAAACCAGTCTAATGAAGATTACACCGAAACAGAAACACCCGTCATTCCTGTATTTACTGAAAAAGTGAACTGCACGGTAAGTGGCTTTGTTATGGATGAACAAAGCGAACCCATAGCCGGTGCTACCGTTTCAGCAGGAACGGCCGTTGCTAATACAGATGAATTTGGGTACTTTAAAATTCAGTCAGCCAGCCTGACTAAAAATATCGGCCTCGTAAAAATATCCAGGCCCGGTTATTTCACAGGCTTTAAAACTTTTATTGCAAAGGAAAATGGCCGGCATTTTTCCCGCTTAATGTTATTGAGTAAAGCAGTATCAGGTACTGTATCCGCCATTAACGGTGGTAGTGTATCCACTGCTGATGGAGCAACAATAACTTTACCCGCCAATGCCATGGTAGACGCCCTTTCCGGCGCTGCATACTCCGGTACTGTCCAGGTGAGTGCAAAGCTATTACCTGTTACTGCCATCAACGATATGCTGTACGCAATACCGGGAGATGACAGGGGATTAAATACAGAAGGCCATTTAAGGTCCTTGAATACGCATGCTTCCATTGTGGTTGATCTTAATGGTGACGCCGGACAAAAATTGCAGCTGGCCACCAATGCAAAAGCAACCATAAGTTTGCCGGTAGCGGCTTCCTTACAGGCAAAAGCACCTGCTACGGTTTCCCTCTGGAGCCTTGATGAGGAAAAAGGTATTTGGAAAGAAGAAGGAACGTTAACAAAAACCGGGGCCAACTACAGCGGCCAGGTAAGCCATTTTTCTTTCTGGAGCGGCGCTGTCAGTCTTCCATTGGTCAACTTTACTGCCCAGGTATTGAGTACTACATTGCAGCCCCTCGCTAACGTACCTGTTGTAATTACAATCGCCGGGCAACCATTGAATGCAGGTTATGGCAAATTTGCTTTTACCGATGCCAGTGGGGTTGTAAGTGGCAGTGTGCCTGCCAACACGAGCTTTGTATTAAATGTGCTCACCACCTGCTCCAATAGTTCTTACAATCATTTTTTTACAACAACCAATACAGGGATTGACCTTGGATCCATTACCGGCAATCTTGGCCAAAGCCTTGTTACATTATCAGGCACAGTAACCAACTGCGGTGGGCAGCCACTTACGGATGGTTATGTTCAAACCTACGACAATGGTTTTTACAACCGCATCCCCGTGGTAAATGGCAGCTTTAGTTTTTCAGGAACCATGTGCAATAACCTGCCTGTAAATTATATAGCTGGTGACAACATAACACACCAGCAAAGTGTGCCCCAATCGGTAACGATAGTACCAGGCGCAAATAACCTTGGTGCTTTATCTGCCTGCGGCATTAACTCCATTGGCTCGGTAACCTATGTTATTGACGGTACAACAAGAACGCTGGCTGAGCCGGCACAAACGCTGGCAGCTTATTACACCCCGGCTGGTGGTATCACCACTATCTTAAGATTAACAGGAAGTTCAGGATCTCCTGATTTTACCTTCCAGTTTGGAGGCGGTACCGATATTGGCAGTGCGCATACAGTTTCAGATATCTGGTCGGTGGGTTTCACCAGCGGAAGAGCACTCGCATCAACTCCCCTTGCAGTAAACATTACCGAATTTGGCGATACAGGCGGATTTATAACAGGGAGTTTTACGGGGGCAGTAACCGATTTTACAACCGGCACCCCTCATATCGTGACATACAATTTTAGAATAAAAAGATTGAATTAATTTTTAAGCGCAGCGGAAAAAGAGAAAGGAGATACGCAGTTTTATAAATAACTCAGCGAACACTCAGCATCTTTTTTCCTTTGCGATTATAACAAAAAACCTTTAAAACTACAGTAACAATAATCATTTGACCGAAGAAGATATAATAAAGGGGTCGGTAAAAGGAGACAATTCCTGCCAGCGCATACTTTTTGACAAGTATGCCGGCAGGATGATGTCGTTGTGCCTTCGCTATACCAAAGATGCACATACCGCACAAGATATTTTGCAGCTGGGATTTATAAGAGTGTTCGACAGTATTCACCAGTTTAAAGGAGAAGGAAATTTTGAAGGATGGATGAGAAGAGTTTTTGTGTCGGTGGCATTGAGGCAATTGAGTAAAAAGAAATTGAATTTTAGGGAGATGGATGGAATAACGATAGAAGAACATTATGAAGCACCATCAGCAGTGGCGAAAATTTCTGAAAACGAATTGCATGCATTGATAAGAAAACTGCCGGATGGCTATCAAACGGTATTTAACCTGATAGTTATAGAAGGTTACAGCCATGAAGAAGTAGGAGAACTGTTGAAGATCACTTCATCTACTTCCCGCACACAATTGCTCAAGGCGCGTAAAATGTTGCAGGGGCTCATTTCAAAATGTTTTAGTATGGTGATGATTTGAAAATGGGCGATGAAGAGAAGATATTAGGCTATGATTGTCAAAAGCGAATGCCCTGTCTGCCGGCAGGTGAACATCTTTGACAACTGAAAAATATAAAGAAGAACAAATGAACAACAATTTTTTTGATGAAAGCGTAAGAGAAAAGCTGGACGGGCACGAGGCGCCTGTGCCTGCAGATGCCTGGGCCAATATTCAAAAGGGTAAAAGAATGAGAAAGCCCTGGCCCTTCTTCTGGCTACTTGCAGCATTAGTACTTTGCAGCGGTGGAATATACCTGTATAGTATTGGGGCAGGAGGTAAAAAGATCATCGCACCAACAACTTTATTGCAACCAGGTAAAACAGCCCCTGCAAACACAGGCCAGGCCAATAGCAGCAATAGTAGTGACATTATTTTGTCATCATCAAAAGAAAATAATAAAATAAATAATAGTATATTATTAAATACAGAAAAAGTAAACGCAAACAATAATAGTAGCGCGGCAGCAGACTTAGCAGGGGTAAATAAAAATTTAGCATCCCGCACCAATAACAATGCTCTTGTAAAAACAAATGCTGTTTTAAGTAAAAAGCCTGGCAGCCGTTTAAAACAAAATAGTAAACAAGGAAGCAAAGTCGCAGATAGGTTTACGAAAATAGCTGTTAACGGAACAGGCGATATAGAGAATGGTATAGATGATGAGATAAATGCCAAAAAGATAAAACTATCAAACACTGGAAAGGTGGCAATGCAGGTAACAAATCCAGGTACAACCAACAACCTGTCGCCGTTGGCACTTAGTACAACAGGAGCAATTTATACCAGTGATTCTATTTTAACCGACGGCAAAAAAGAAGAAGATAAAGTTTTAGCGGAGGAAAAGAAAAGTGACACGATAAATAATGTAATGGTAGCTGTAAACACAGGAGCTAAAGTCCCGGACAAAAAGAAGAGAAAAACAGGCCTGGATATGGATCTCAGTCTTTCCGGATTTATGCCCTCAGGAAACAAAGCCACTATTTCGATGATCAGGAGAACAACTGTTGAGCCCTTGCATAAAGCAACATTTACGGCAAATAAAGTAAGGGTTCGTTTGCAACCTTCTATAGCGATTAATTTTTTATTGTTCAAATCATTGTCAGCTAAAACTGCCGTAGGATCAGGTTTAAGTTACCAGGTCATTAAAGAGTATATCCATCTCAACGGTGAAGAAGTAAACACCCACTACACAATTGTAAAAAGATTGAATGGAAATTCCCTGGTGGATGATACGGTAGCTACAGTAACAAAGGGGGTAAGAAACATTGATGCAGTAAATAGTTATACCTTATTAAGTATACCTGTTTCTTTTCGTTACCGCTTATTGCAACGCAGCCAATGGACAATGGATCTGCAGGCTGGAATTGATATTAACCTGCACAGTAAATATAAAAATAGTATAGGCGGAGAATTAATCCCACAGTTTGCCAATGCCAATCATGCGAAACAAAATAAAACGACTGGTATAGGTTTTAATGCCGGCATAAGATGGAGCAGGAGAGTAGGTAAAAATTACCTGCTGTACGCTGCGCCTTATCTCCAGCTTAATCCCACAACCTTGTATTTAAAAGAAATGCTGGCCCCGGGAAAGATAAACAGGGCAGGTATTTCTTTCGGCATCAGTTATAGTTTATAGACGAATTAACCGAGGCCCGCAGAGAAAGAATGTAATGTTCGCGGTGAATATTACATTCTCCGCGGTTATAAAATCAGTTCATCTGGTTGGCATGTTGCTTTCTCACATATTTTGTCAATATCACTATTAACTGTCCTTCAATCTTTCCTTCTATTTGTGCTGTATTATCATCCACCAGCCGGATGTTTTTTACAACCGTTCCCATTTTTGCGTTGAGGGTAGAACCTTTTACATCCAATGATTTGGTAAGTATAACTGTATCCCCGGTTTGAAGAATAGCATCGTTAGCATCTTTATGCAAATCAACACTTCCATCATTTTCATGATCACCGGCAGCTTTAGCCCATGCCAGCTTTTCATCATCCAGGTACAGCATATCCAGGCTATCAGCAGCCCAGCTTTCATTGCGTAACCGGTTGAGCATTCGCCACGCTATCACCTGTACGCCGGGTATTTCACTCCACATGCTTGCGGGCAAAGCAGCCTGCCAGTGCCTGCTATCCAATTCTTCTTTTTTCTCTGCCTGCGCACGACACTTATTGCAAAGCAGGATACAGGTTTCTTCATTCTTACTATCCTGCGGCGGTATTTCGTATACAGCTAAGTCTTCAGCGGAAGTACACAATTCGCAACCGTTGTTACTTCTTTTAATAAGGATAGCTTCTAATTTCATATGCGCAAAGGTAAGCGGTTTGGAAGTGCATACTAATAGTCGTCAATAAACCATAGTCCATAGCCTTCGTTATAATAAAATATATTTCCTTTGTTGAAACCTGACTATTGATCTAAATTTTTTGAGGACAGCTTCATCCATTTAGTCCGGCTATGGACTATCGTTTATGGACCATGAACAATCTCACCCTACGCCCTGCCGCAAAACCTCCCCTCTATTGTCGTTTTTACACAGCCATAATAATAATTTTATGTTGGATGTTTGCATAGTAACGCAAATGATCAACTTTAAACTAAAAAAAATGAGTACAACAACTAAAACAGTTTTAACCGTAGAGGCTATACCCGCTGTACCAGTGCAAAAAGCCTGGGGTAGTTTCACGCAACCGGAGCATATTGTTAAATGGAACCAGGCTTCCCCAGACTGGCATAGTCCGTGGAGCAAAAACGATTTGCGGGCAGGCGGTGCATTCAGTGCCCGCATGGAAGCAAAAGATGGAAGTATGGGTTTTGAATTCGGTGGTATTTATGATGTGGTTACTGAAAATGAATACATAGCATATACATTAGGGGATGGTAGAAAAGTGACCATCACTTTTACAAAAGAAAACGATGGAACAAAAGTGGTAGAAACTTTTGAAGCAGAAGATACCCATTCCATCGAAATGCAGCAGGGCGGCTGGCAGGTAATTATGGATTCCTATAAAAATTACACAGAGAGCCTTTAATATTCTTATCCATACTGGGGTAGAAAATACCCGGGCCAAAAGCTTTATATTATTACAGAAGTGAAATAAATTAAGAAACAAACCCCCAAGGGGTGACATTAAAATAAAAAAAATGCAAAATCAATTATATCCCTGCCTTTGGTTTGATGGCAAGGCAAAAGAAGCCGCCACATTCTATTGCAGCGTTTTTAAAAATTCAAAAATAACGGTGGATACGCCTATGGTGGTAAACTTTGAAATCAACGGGCAGAAATTTATGGGCTTAAATGGCGGGCCGATGTTTCAATTCAATGAAGCCGTTTCATTGGTTATTGATTGTGCCGGCCAGGAAGAGCTTGACTATTATTGGAACGCGTTAACAGCCGATGGCGGAAAGGAAAGCATGTGTGGATGGCTACAAGATAAATACGGGTTAAGCTGGCAGGTTGTTCCTGTGGAGCTGGGCAAACTTATGACTGCAGGCAACCCACAAAAAGGAAATGCCATGATGCAGGCATTGATGAAAATGAAGAAATTAGATATTGCTCAATTAAAAGCTGCTTATGATGCAGGATAAGATAGCGTTTTAAAGAATTACGAACCGGCCACAATGCTGGTTCTTTTTATTTACCGCCATACATTGCTACAATAGTAAATCTTTGTTTGCTAACTTTGCAGCATGAGTTTATTTACCGATAAGAATATCAGGCTTGCTGATGTTACCGATATTCTCCTGATCGTTGACTTGCTCAATCGGGCCTACCGCGGAGAGGACTCAAAAAAAGGATGGACAACCGAAGCACACCTTATTGCCGGCGATACAAGAACAAATGAGGCTTCGGTAAAAGAAGCCATGGAAGAAACGGGGAGCGTACTCTTGAAATATACCAATGATGCACATGAAATAATAGGATGTGTGAACCTGCAAACACACGCCGATAAAATTTACCTGGGCATGTTTGCCGTTGCGCCACAACTGCAGGGCGGCGGCGTAGGCAAAAAATTATTGGCGGCAGCAGGAGAATATGCGTTGCAAAAAAGTTGTACCGCTATTTACATGACAGTAATCTCTGTTAGAAATGACTTAATAGATTGGTATAAAAGGCATGGGTATGCTGATACAGGAAAGAAAAAATCTTTTGAAGAAGACGGTGTAAGCGGTAAACATTTACAGGAACTTGAATTTATCGTTTTAGAAAAAAAAGTATAAAAAAACCGGTCGCTTGATAAGTGACCGGTTTTTTTATAATGCTGCGCTCTTATTTGAAACGAATATTATAAGTGGCACCAATACCTACATGAGATAAAGTTCCACCATCTTCCTTACTCAGAAAAACGCCGTTGTAAAAACCAAATACATTCCAGCTATAATTATGATAGCCTATCTGAGGTTTTACATAAAAACCACCATCAGCTTCCGAATTGGTTAAAAAGCTGTAACCAAGATCTGTACCTGCAAAAAATCCTTTCGATTTAGGATATACCCTGATGAACGCACCTACGGGAATACTTCCAAAATCTTCAAAATTATCCTTGGCAAAAAAGTGATTGTAACCCGTTGTTAAACCAATCCCCAGGTGTGGGGTCGACATTAATTGTCCTTTTAAATCCAATCCTGCAACAAAGCTGCTCACATCAGCAGCATCCCCTACCGGAACACCCAAAGATAAACCTGCTTTTAACCACGAATTTTTGCTTGTAATTTCTGTTGGTGTCTCCTGTGCAAAAGCCCCAAATGCAGTAAATGCAATAGCAGTTGCTAAAAATAACTTCTTCATATTTTAGTTTTTGTTTAGCACTCTTTTTTCAGAAACCGTGCCAGTTTGCAGTTTGCATTTAATGGCAGTTATTAAGCAGTATATAAATACATCATTGACAAAACATTAATTTTGACTGCCACATAATATTAAAATATAATGATAGCGTCTCCAAAAACGGGAAATCCCTGGCAGGTTAATACCCGGCCTTTTGCTATTTCTTCGTCCATTAATACCTCATTATACGCCATCCATATTTCCCCCGTCAGGCACGTGGCTGCGCAGCTTCCACACCTGCCTGCTTCACAACTATAGGGCAATGCTATTTTCAGTTCTTTTGCGGTGGCAATAATGCTTTTAGGATATTGTACTTTTAAAAAATGTGTTTTATGATTGATGTGAATGGTTACAACATGCGCATTTGTATCCGGTGGCTTAGGCATAATAAGTCGCGGCAAAGGGCTAAAATCTTCTTTAATAATCTGTGATGATAATATGCCGTTGGATCGCAGGCTTATTCCTGCCATGATCATATAATCAGCCGGGCCACAGGTAAAAAAAAGGGCTTTGTCTTTTTTTGCCGGGAGATATTCCAATAATAAGTGACTCAGCAGCCAATGGCTGAGCCGGCTTTCCAAAACCTGCTGTTTGCTGCTGAATAAAAAACGAATACTAAAGCGACCATAGAATTTTTCCCTTAGCAATTGGAGTTTTTTATAAAAAATGGTATCCGCTTCCGTACGATTGCTGTAAATGAGTACAAGGCTTTTAGTGGTAGCCTGCAACAAATTTTTTATCAAAGCAAAACAGGGTGTAATGCCACTGCCTGCCGCAAGAAAAAAAATGGTTTCATAATCTTCTTCTTCCGGCATCACGAAGAAGCCACTAATGCCCGAGCTAAACAAATGATCACCTATAGCAGCCCTGTAATTCATTAAGCGGGAAAATTCTCCGTTATCCACTTTCTTTACAGTAATAGCCAGCGGTTCATCGTTGGCAGATGAAATTGAAAAGGATCTTCTCTTTTCGCCAGTAGCTGTATTAAAAACAAGCGTGATAAATTGCCCGGGTTTGTAAACCGGTTGCCATCCATCCATAGGCTTCAATACAAAAGTTTTTGCATCAGCTGTTTCCGAAACGACGTGTACAATCTGCAGCCTTTTGATAATAGAATCTTGCATCGGTATAAAAGTACTAAGTAATTCACTAATGCTTCGGGGCCTTTACTGCAAGGTTGTATCTTTAAGCCTGATATAATTTTATAGCATGGCATTATTACAGGTAAAGCATTTATCGGGAGCAGAAGAAGGTAAAACAACCATAAAAGATGTTTCTTTTACCCAGCAATCATTCGAAAAAATTGCCATCGCAGGAGAGACCGGCGCAGGTAAAACAAGCCTCTTGAAAATGATCGGGGGATTTATGCAACCTTTGTCCGGCGAAGTCTTATTAAACAATGAAAGGGTAAAGGGGCCTGATGAACAATTAATTGCCGGTCATAAAAAAATCGCTTACCTCAGCCAGCATTTCGAGCTGCGAAACAATTATAGAGTTCATGAGCTGCTGGATATGGCCAACCTGCTGGCACCCGCCGAAGCTGAAAGGATATACAGCATTTGCAGGATAGATCATTTACTCGGGCGCTGGACAGATGAACTCTCCGGTGGAGAAAAACAACGCATTGCACTGGCAAAGTTACTTAGTACTGCTCCCGGTTTATTATTGCTGGACGAACCTTTTTCCAACCTGGACATGATGCACAAACAGGAAATGAAAAATGTCATTCATGAATTGGGAGAGCAAATGAAGATCAGTTGTATATTGGTGTCGCATGATGCATTGGATATTTTATCATGGGCAGACACTGTTTTTTTTATGCGAAACGGGGCCATTATTCAAAGAGGTTCTGCCGAAGAATTATACAATCGCCCGGTTGACGAATATTGTGCTGCTTTACTGGGCGCTTTTAACCTGATAGACACTTCCTTAATTCCATCTCTTCAGCCTGCAAACATGGAGCATTCCCGGCCGGATAAAGTTCAGAAAAAAATGTTTTGCCGGCCCGAACAGTTAACAACCGTTAGTGCTAACGAAGCCATTTTAAAAGGAACAGTAAAAAAAATATTGTATTGGGGAAGTTATTATACTATTGATATTTTAGTAAAGGGGCAATTGTTTTTTCTTCAAACACCTCAACACAACTTATCAGTTGGGCAGCAAACGGGCGTGGAATTTGCTCCCGGTGAAAGATGGTATTTATAATATAAAGCAAACTTTATGGCTGTTTGCTTGCAATTGCCATCCGGTTTTCAGAAATTTATAACAATAGCAATTATGTAAGCATAGTAATTACATCATCTGCTGGTAAACATTAAAACAATTACAATGAAAAAACTATTTTACCTGGCCGCTGTACTGTTTGTAGGATTACAGGCCTGCAACCCTACAAAAAACGCAGGTGCTGATACTAAAGCTGGCGGGTTAACAGACACCTATTGGAAACTGACCGAATTAAATGGCAAGGCAATTGGCGAGGCAAATGCCGGCCGCAGGGAAGTATATGTTATTCTCCGAAAACAGGATACACGTGTACAGGGCAATGCCGGTTGCAATGGATATGGAGGAACCTATACATTAGATCCCAATGGGTTCAACATTAAATTTTCTGCCATGATGCATACCCAAATGGCTTGTCCCGGCCTGGATGTGGAGAATGAATTCCTTAAAGTATTTGAAACTGCCGACAGCTATTATGTAAAAGACGGTATGCTCCAGTTAAACCGGGCAAGAATGGCGCCGCTGGCAAAATTTGTAGCGGTTGCCGGTAAGGCAGATAGTATGAACTAAATAATTTGAAACCGGCCTGCTGTCAAATTCAAGCGGAAATTTAACTTTTACATATTATTTTAATAAAACCACCTCCTAAAGGGGTGGTTTTTAATTTGATAGAAGATATTACCAGTGTAAAGCCTCATTAAAGCGTAATTCCCGCAATTTTTTTTTTAAGTACTTATACAATATTAATACCCGCAGCCCGTTTATAGGGCTACCTTAATAAACCATCAATGAAAAAACAATTACTATTGTTAGTGGCCATCGGCTGCACAGTAACCTTTATGCAATCCTGCGCTGTAAGCTCGGCATCACAGCTTGACAGGGAAGTCGCAGTAAAACCATCCAAAGAATCCAATGTGGAGTGTTTTGTAGATATGAAAGATGGCAGCATCCGTCATTTTAAAACGCTGAAACTGGTAACAGGCGTATTTTGTGCTCCGCATTTACTGGGAGATAGAAAAGAAAAGATCAGCGCCGCTGATATAACAGCTTACCAAAATGCAAATCATTATGCCGTTTCGCAGGATAGGTTTAAAGATAATACACGCAGTAAATCCGCAGTAGAAACTTTACCTGGTTTTGCCGTAAGAATTGCTAAAGGCAAATTGAATATCTATTGCAAAAAATATTTTAACGGCACAGGCACAGCAGAACAGCTGTTCATACAAAAAGATGATGGCGACATCATGGCTTTTACTCCTGACGTGATGAATAGTTTGTTGAAGGAATATCCCGAAGCATCACAATTTTTTCAAAGCAGTAAAAGGATAACACCTGTTTCAAAAAGACTGCAGGCAACTGTGGCATTAATGAAAGAGCCGTTGCTTTCAAGGAATTAATAAATAGATTAAAAAATTGAAAGCCCGCTGATGCGGGCTTTTTTATGTACCTGTAAAAGAGTTCCAAAAATTTGCGCACACGGAAGGAGCAGAGATGTTGGGTAATTAATTAATGAAAATCTCCGGCAACTATTCCCATGAAAAAGACCGGCTATGCCGGTCTTTTTATATAATACTATTTTGTAAACTTAATTGCCCGAAGTGTCTGCCGCCTTTTTATCTTTTTTCCTACCGAGGATGTATCCACCTGCTGCCCCAATTACACCGCCGATAACAGCACCTTTACCACCTTTGCCAATAACTGCACCGGCAACAGCACCACCTACACCACCAATGATAGCACCTTTTGCAGAATTACTGATCCCTTTCTTTTTGGCAGGTTCAGCAGCAGGAACTGTTTCAGTACCTGTTGTGCCCGTGCCTGCAGTTTCTGTAGAAGGAGCAGGAGTAACCACCGGCGTTTGAGGGTCGGGTGTTACTACCGGGGCTTGTGTTGTTGAATTGTCTTTTGGAACGGGTTGGTTATATTTATTAGTTGTTTTACGTGGAGTTTGATTAGTTGATCTAACCGGGGGAGCTGTTACAAGAGGTTCCTGTGCTACGGGAGCCGTTTGTTGCATAGTTGCTGTATCGCTTGACAAACTGTTGTTGTGAGAAGAATCGGTTAACAATACCATATCCCTGTTGGTTTCTTCTTTCTTATCGCCACACGCTGTAAAAATTACTGCTGAAGCAATTGCGAGGGGTAGTAATAATTTTTTCATCTTAAATAGTTTTTTAGTTTTTTCCTGTGAATGATTAATACAATTTTATGCCATAGTTATGTATCAGACAAAAAAAGATGAACAAGGTTTAGTTATTAAGAATCATTTAACAAGTTGAGAACAAGATGCCGGATGGTGATGCTGGTCACTAGATACTAGATACTGATACTTGATACTAGATGCCGCATATTGGCAGATTTCCTTCTATTACAAACACTTTATAAATTGGAACACCGCTCCCAGCATCCACTGTCCTATTTCTTCAAAACACTTTCAAACAACTTAAATATCCGTTTATATTCATCCGTCCAGCTGCTAGGTTCTACAAATCCATGATCTTCCATGGGATAGGATGCCAGTTCCCAGTTATCTTTTCCCAACTCAATCAACCGCTGCGATAACTTAACCGCATCCTGGTAATGCACATTCACATCCACCATACCATGGCACATGAGCAAATTTCCTTGCAATCCATCGGCAAAATAAAACGGGGAACTGCGGCGGTACGCAATGCTATCCGTTGCAGGTTCATTTAAAATATTGGAAGTGTAACTATGATTGTATTGAGCCCAATCTGTCACAGGTCTTAATGCAGCACCTGCAGCAAAAACACCAGGTGTGGTAAACATAGCCATTAAGGTAATAAAGCCACCATAGGAACCACCATACACGCCAATTCTATCTTTTGAAATACCCTGCGTTTTTACCAGCCACTCCGCAGCATCTACATGATCGGTCAGATCTTTTCCTCCCATGAACCTGTAAATGCCCGTTCTCCACTCCCGGCCATAACCCGCGCTGCCACGGTAGTCAATATCCAAAACGGTATAGCCTTCGTCTGCCAGCATATTATGAAACATGTATTCCCTGAAATAACTGCTCCACCATTTATGTGCATTCTGCAAATAACCTGCACCATGTACAAAAATCACCGCAGGTTTGGATGAATGTGGACGGGCCGGTTTGTATACCCTGGCGTAAATATTGGTGCCATCTCTTGCCTTAATAGTGATTACTTCAGGAACTCTCCAGGCATAAGATTTAAATGCTGCTGTTTGCGCTTTATCAGTAACAGCAATCATTGTTGCATGTTTTTTTTGCTGCCTGCCGGCAGGCAGGTTCTCCTGCCAAAACAATTCTGCCGGTTTATTGGAATAAGAATAAACAATCGCAATGTTTTTTTCATCAGGAGAAAGAATAGCAGTATTGCTTCCCGTAAGCGTAGTAAGTTTTTCTGCCTTACCACCGCTTACCGGTAAACGATAAAAATGTCTTTCACCGGGATGTATTTCGTTGGTGGTGAGATAGAAAAGTTTTTTATCAATGGAGAGGTTTACGTCCAGCACTTCGTAATTACCGGATGTGAGTTGTTTTTTTATACCGTTTTTTATGTCCAATGTATATAGATGACTGTAACCCGTTGCTTCAGATTGAAACCAAATAACATGATCATTGATCCAGCCCCTGTTAAAACTACCCGGTCCGCCATACCAGGCTTCGTTTCTTTCTCTATCTGCCGAAACCAGTTTTGAAGAAGCCGTGTCCCATACTGCCAGCCAGCGATCTTTATTATCCTGTGAGCGAATGTCGAGTAGCAGGCGATCGCCTTTGGGCGACCAGCCCACTGCAAAGTAATTCACAGCACGAACAGCATTCTTTTTAATTCTTTCTTCTAATTGTTTAGGATAATCTTTTACATAATCAGGCAGGTCTTTAATGCCAGGCAAGGTATCTGCCTTTATGTTGTATAAAGTGTCATTCGTTCTGTCGTAGATAAACATTTCAAAAGTACCTTGTGTTTCACCTACTTTGGTTCTTGCAGGCAGGTCGGTGGTAAAGCCTGATTCTGTTACATAATCCGGAACAATGGTTCCTTTATTGCCAGGTGCCGATTTAAACAAACGATAACTTACAAATCGCCCATCCGGGCTTATCGCCAGCGATTGCATATTTTTATCTTCAATACCAATACTGCGCACTTCTTTTTCTTTCGTGGCTTTATTATAAGCTTCCGTAGCATCTTTTTTTGCCCTGCGTTGTTTCAGCACCTCAAAGTTTGTCAGCTGGTCTTTTCTCAACCATTTTTCCTGCTCGTTGTCATTCTCTGTTCTGTCCCGCGGCCCGCTTCTATTACCTGGCCCTGTTTGTATCCGGGTCAATTGTTCTGTCTCGCCGGTGTTAATATCCCAGGCATATAAATTCTGGCTTCTTATATACACCAGTTTTGTATCGCTGAATGAAAATTGCGGGCTATATTCAAAATCGCTCGTATTTACAATTCGTTTTGTTTTGCCGGATTTAATATCGGTGTAATAAATATCCGTGTTCTTTATGTAGGCATACGCAGTGCGTTTGCTGTTGTATATAATAGCAGAGGCCCAAACGGTTTCTCTAACAAAAGATGAACTCGCTTTTGCCGGCACTTTGTTTTCTTTGCTGATATAATACATAGAATCTGCCGGAGCAGCAATAGGATTCCAGTTGAAGAAAAGTTGTTTTCCATCAGCACTCCAGGCTACTCCTGAAGGAGATGTGCCGATCCATTTGGGATCACGCATTATTTTTTCTACGGATAATCTGCCTAAAGCGTTTTGTGCACTACAAACATTGGCTGCAAACAGGAGGCATAAAAACAGGAGTCTTGGCATATTTTATTTTTAAGCCGTAAATATATAAAAGGATATTTAAGTGGAGAGATAAAGAGCAGCAGTCTTAGTTTGAAATGACTAATACAAATAGTTGTCAGGTTGTCCCGATAGCGATCGGGACGAAACCGGAATATACCCACTTTTCAACTTTGCCTTCGACAAGCTCCCACGCATTTGCGGGGCAGGCAGGCTAACAGTTTTTTCAAACTGAAACATTAGTAGAAAAAGAGGGAAAGAGATTCGCAGAATGATCTCTGCGAATCTCCCGTACTTCTTCTAGCTGCGCTAAACACAAAAACCATTAACTTCATAACAAATTTTTTATATGCCATCCAGTAAATATTTTCCGATCGCCTTAGCCGCGGTCATGTTTTGTACATCTTGCAACGAAGCAAAAAAAACAAACGATGAAACTTCGCCGGCGCCTGTACAGGATTCAACGGTCAAAGGGCCAAAATGGTGGGCCGGCAGCAATGTGTACGAAGTAAATCTTCGCCAATACAGTAAAGCCGGAACGATCAATGAATTTGCAAAAAGTCTTCCACGCCTCAGGGATATGGGTGTTGAAATATTGTGGTTCATGCCTATAACACCTATCGGAATAGAAGGCCGCAAGCAGAGCGAAAAGGAACTGGGCAGTTATTATGCAGTCAGAAATTATACAGCTTTCAATGAAGATTATGGAACAATAGATGACTGGAAAGCTTTTGTAAAACAGGCGCAGGGCATGGGCTTTAAAGTTATAACGGATTGGGTAGCCAATCATTCTGCCCCGGATAACCCCTGGGTAAAATCGCATCCTGAATTTTATGCAAAAGATTCCACAGGCAAAATGTATGGTCCGTTCGACTGGACAGATGTACGCAAACTGGATTACACAAATCGTGGTTTAAGAGATAGCATGATTGCAGCCATGAAATTCTGGCTTACCCAAACCGGTATTGACGGCTTTCGTTGCGATGTGGCAGCAGAAGTACCCAACGACTTTTGGAAAGAATGTATCACTCAATTAAAATCAATCCGCCCCGATATATTTATGTTGGCAGAAACAGATAAACCAGAGCTGCATACAGCTGGTTTTGATGTTAGCTATGGCTGGCAGGCTATGCATGCTATGAAAGATCTATATACCGGTAAATACACACTGGCGCAATTTGATTCCGTACAAACACAGGGGTTGAAAGATTTTCCTGCAAATGCGGGGCGATTATTTTTTACTACCAACCATGATGAGAACAGCTGGAACGGCACCGAGTATGAAAAATTCGGCAACGCCGCCAAAGCTTTTGCAGTATTCACTCAAACTTATGCCCAAAGCATCCCGCTTATTTACAGTGGCCAGGAATTGCCTAATAAAAAGCGACTTAAATTTTTTGTAAAGGATACTATTGGCTGGACAGGAAAGTACGAAATGGCTTCTTTTTACAAAACATTATCAATACTCCGCAAAACAAACCCTGCATTGAATTATGATGCTACTTATAAAAAATTGTCTTCTACCAATGACAAAGCAGTCTATGCTTATGTAAGAGAAAAAGATGGAAGAAAAGCAGTGGTAATAATGAACCTGTCTAAACAAGCGCAGAAATTTAAAATAACCGATACCCTGATCAACGGCGAACCCATGAATATTTTTATAGGGGTTACAGAAAAGATCAGCGACCAGCATGAATTCAGCATTGAGCCATGGGGATACATTGTATACGATTATATGTTTCATGATTCATAGTTCATGGTTGATTATTCATGGTAGATAGCCAATAGCAGCAAACTATGATCTATGAACTAATCGCATACTGCTTCTGCTTTACAATATAGGGCTCAAGTCTTCTTCGCCTTCGATTAAAAACGTGTCGGGCAAATAAGGTGCGCAAACATTTGCGGAAAATTTTTTTTATTTTACTCTATGAGAGATTTTCGAATCTATTCCCAGGGCTTCCATCATGCAAGCCAAAAAAATAACTTTTTTACAAAACCACGCAGGCACAACCCTTTTATTAGCAGAAAATAATATACCGATCGGTATATTATTAATATATTTGCATACTAATAAGCAAAGTATGGATCATATTTCAGAATTTCAATCTTTTATAGGGAAGGAATTCACTGCGTCTCCATCCCCCTTTATGCTTTGGCTAAATCCAATAGTGGTTACGGCTGAACAGGGTCACTTTAAATTTCAATACAAGGTTAGGGCAGAATGGTTAAACCCGGTGGGCAATTTACATGGGGGTAACAGCGGCTATAATCGATGATGTATTAGGCGCCACCAGGCTCTCTTTAAATGAAGAACATTTTTATACGACTATTCATAATGTGATCGATTATTTTTCTGCAGCAGGGGAAAATGACCTGCTCATTGCAGAAACC
>JACMKX010000044.1 GCA_014379905.1 Ferruginibacter sp.
GTTGAGCATGCAGTTGCGTTTAGATAAAATGGAGAGTATGCAGCAGACAGGTATTTTTAGTTCTGTAAGCATTGATGCATTTGTAAAAGCGCAGAAAGAAATGTATGCTTCTGCCAATACAACGCTGGAAAATAATGCAGCGTATATAAAACTGGCACAGGATAATATCCGCAATACGCTCAACCGATATTATGAACCACTGGGGTATAAAGTGAATATTGTCTTTGGAGAAAAAGGGGGTAGCAATGAACTGAAGTGACGACTTACAATAAAAATACACTATATGCAAAATGAAGAAAAATTCTCTAACAATAGAGAAGAAAACCTGCGCATTGAAAACGAGCTGATACGTATAAAAATGAACGCACAATTTGGCGAAACTTTTCAGATGGAAATCGAAGCCGGTCTGCCTCCCGAAATAGAAAACCAGTTCCTGAAAAATATCCTTGCCTTCGAGGAGCAGTTTCATTCAGGCAATGCAAAAACAATCAGCATCTACGAAAAAATTGGAAAACCCGGGTTTAAAACCTTCCGGGAACTTTCTCCAGCTGAACTGGAACCGGAAATAGAAAGATTGATGCGGTTATTAAACCGAAATAGTATCAGCCTGGATTTTATTCACGGACCCTATAGTAACGAAATAGTATACAGGTTTATTACTGAAGAATTCTTTGAGGAACAAACCGACGAAATGGAATTACCCGGAATGATGCATGGGTATATTTATGAAGAATTTCACCCAAACAATAAAGCGGAGATTGAGGAAAACACCCACGAATTTTTTAAAGATTGGCTTACCATGAATTTCAATGAATATTCGGGGGAAATGGATGACCATTTCATTAATGCAAAGTCTGAAAAAATGAGCCGGGAAACAGTATATAAGAAAATCAAACTCTTTTCAGATTGTTATACAGAATTTAAGAATGACGCTTATAATATCGATCATATACAGGCTGATGAACAACCGGATGGGAACTTCCTGGGTTTTTCCGAAGGGATGTATAAATTTGAAGCTGTGCTCGAAAGCGGGGAAGAACAGCGGTTTGAGGGTCCTTTCAAATTATACATGCGAAGAAAAGATAATTACTGGAGCATTTTCTATTTCGTTATTCCCGGCTTTGAATTGTAACGCTTATTTAGTTGCAGCTACCGGCATTTCATTTATGATTTATAATATGCTGATCGTCCAGCAGGCATGTATTGGCAGGACAACACTTACTGTTCCACCCGCTTCAAACAGTATTTAATTCACATGGAAATAAACCGAACTGCGTTTTTTGCGTTTACCATTTTTGTTAACGTATATATCTGCCAATACTTTTCCGGCCTTGGTTGGCCTGAGCATAAACTTCCCGTTGGCAGATGCTTTTACGGTACCATTATCGTTCGTTATTACCAATTCTATATCTTCGGGATCTATCTTATTCACCGATATAGAGACAATATTGTCGGCTCCCGTAGTCAATATATTCTTTGAATTAATTTCAATGCCATCATCCTGAACTACAAAAGTTACGGGCTGCCGGCGGTAGGCATTTACATCCTTACCATTTTGTTTTGCAGGAAGCCAATTCGGTCCTTTACTTACAATCCTCACTACTTCGGTTTCCATTCCATAACCGAAATTTGTTTCTGCAACTACATCGGAAACTTTGCCATCTTTTCCTACGATAAATCTCACAATAACCTGGAATGCTCCAATAGGAGCACCGTTATTAGCGGGTACATTTGCCCTGAGGTTTTTTATGAGATAATTTTTCCAACCCTGGGCGCCACCTGCAAACGAAGCCTCCACTTCTACTTTTTCAAATTTGGTTTCGGTTCCGTCAGCATCCCCATTGGTTATTTGTTGCGCCTTTGTAACTGTAGGAAATACTAGTATGAAGAAAAGAGTCAGACTTCGTATCGTCATAAAAATGATTTATTTATTTGTTTATTGAAAACTTTCGCTCACTACCAGGTCTTTGCTTCCTGCGGTATATTTATAAAAACCTTCTCCGCTTTTCGCTCCGACTTTTCCTGCCAATACCATATTAGCCAGAAGGGGGCATGGGGCATATTTAGGATTTCCAAAACCATCCTGCATCACTTTTAAAATACTATGGCAAACATCTAAACCTATAAAATCAGCCAGTTGTAACGGCCCCATGGGATGAGCCATTCCCAGTTTCATCACTGTATCAATTTCTTCCACACCCGCAACGCCCTCGTACAAACTATAAATAGCTTCATTTATCATTGGCATCAAAATACGGTTGGCAATAAAACCCGGATAGTCATTTACTACACATGGAACTTTGTTCAACTGTTTGCTCAATTCAACTATAGTGTCCGATACTTCTTTTTTGGTAGCATAACCATTTATAATTTCTACCAGTTTCATAACCGGTACAGGATTCATAAAGTGCATACCAATAACCAGGTCGGGCCTTTTTGTAGCTGCTGCAATTTTAGTAATAGAAATAGAAGAAGTATTGCTTGCTAAAATGCAGCCTTCAGGCGCATGTTCATCTATCTGTTTAAAAATTTGCAATTTCAGGTCTGTATTTTCCGTTGCAGCTTCTACCACTAAGGCTGCATGTTTCACACCCTCAGCAATAGAATTCACTGAAGTGATGTTTGCAAGCGTAGCAGTCTTTTGTTCCGCAGTTAAGGTTCCTTTTGCCACCTGCCTGTCTAAATTTTTGTCAATCGTAGTCAATGCTTTTTGTAATTGCGCAGCATTCACATCAATAATATTTACTTTAAAGCCCGCTTGTGCAAATACATGGGCAATGCCATTACCCATGGTGCCTGCGCCAATGATAGCAACAAAGCCCCCCCGCGCCCCAAGGGGGGAGTTGGTAGCTTCTAAATTATTTTGAGTATCCATCTAAGTTTATTTTTATAATTTTTTCTTCGCTTCAATCAAAGCCCCCCCCTGGGGATTTAGGGGCTGCTTTTACTTAAATGCATTAAGCCCTGTTACATCCATTCCCGTTATTAGTAAATGAATGTCATGTGTTCCTTCGTAAGTAATCACACTCTCCAGGTTCATCATATGCCGCATAACAGGATACTCGCCTGTAATGCCCATACCGCCCAGCATTTGGCGGGCATCCCTGCAAATATTAGTAGCTACTTCGCAGGCATTTCTTTTAGCCATACTCACTTGTTGCGGCGTTACTTTTCCTTCGTTCATCAATACACCCAGGCGCCAGTTTAGCAATTGCGCCTTCGTGATCTCCGTTACCATTTCTGCCAATTTTTTTTGTTGTAGCTGGAAGCCGCCAATGGGTCTTCCAAACTGCACCCTTTCCTTACTATATTCCAATGCAATATGATAACAATCCATGGCTGCACCAATTGCACCCCAGGCAATACCATAACGTGCTTTGGTTAAACAACCGAGTGGGCCCTTCAAACCTTTTACATTTGGGAAAATATTTTCTTTAGGAACTTTTACATTGTCAAAAACCAGTTCGCCGGTGGCACTGGCACGCAGGCTCCACTTGCCATGCGTAGTAGGTGTGGTGAAACCTTCCATGCCTCTTTCTACAATTACCCCTCTTATGTCTCCGGCTTCATCTTTGGCCCACACCACGGCAACCTGGCTAAAAGGAGCATTGCTGATCCACATTTTAGCACCATTCAAAACAACATGATCACCGGCATCTTTAATGTTGGTGAGCATACTGCTGGGATCACTGCCATGGTTTGGTTCTGTTAAACCAAAACAACCCAGCCATTCTCCGCTTGCCAGTTTCGGCAAATATTTATTGCGCTGTTCTTCACTGCCATATTGATAAATAGGAAACATTACCAGGCTGCCCTGTACACTTGCAGTACTACGTACACCGCTATCACCACGCTCCAGCTCCTGCATCATTAATCCATAACTTACATAATCCAAACCTCCGCCACCATATTGTTGCGGAACAGTTGGGCCAAAAACACCCAGCTCGCCCATTTGTTTTACAATCTGTTGAGGGAATTCTGCACGCTGTGCATAATCTTCAATGATGGGAGAAATTTCTTTCTTTACATAATTGCGTACACTTTCCCTTACAAGCTTTTGCTCATCGGTAAGTAATTCATCTACATTAAAGTAATCAGGACTTTGAAAATTGTCTGTTTTGGCTGCCATCGGTTTTGTTTTTTTATGAAACCAACGCCACACTTTTTTAACTGTATGGGCGTCGTCCCGAAATATTCGGGATACATGATATCTTTATGGAACAAGTATAGAAGCTGTATACTCAATATCGCCGCAAAGATAAGGATGGAGGCCAAACCGTTAAAGCCAATTAAAGATTTATTTGGCATTTAAAGTTAATTTTATGGCATGAAGCTGATTGTCAAAATACGTTTATTGATCATATTCTTTATCGTTGCCATCATTCTCAGCGGAATTACTGCTTTTCCTGTAGAAACAGAACTTGAATGGTTGTTGAATCATTCTTCTTTTGTTCCGGCATTTGCAGCAAACTGGCTCAAAACTGTATACGAAGCTTTAAAAGAAACCAATGCAAAATATCCCATGCTGGCTTATGGTTTCGACTGGCTGGCTTTTGCTCATATTGTTATCGCCCTGGCATTTATTGGCCCCTACAGGGATCCCATCAAAAACGAATGGATCATCGATTGGGCAATGCTCGCCTGTATCGCTGTTTTTGCGCTGGCCTTTATTGCCGGGCCCATCAGGCAAATACCTATGTTTCATATTATTATTGACTGCGCCTTTGGCTTTTGGGACTCATACCTTTATACATTTGCAAAAGATGGATACAACAATTAAAAAAACAAAAAGCTGGTTAGCCCTGGGAGATAGTTATACAATAGGGGAACGGGTTCCGCTTCATGAAAGTTTCCCGTACCAGGCACTTCAGCTATTACGACAAGCAGGCATAAATATTCATGCACCGGAAATTGTTGCCAAAACCGGCTGGACAAGCGATGAACTGAACGATCACATCAACCAGTCAAAATTTTCAGCAACGTATGATATTGTTACGCTGTTGATCGGTGTAAACAATCAATACCGCGGGCGTAACTGGTATGAATTTAAAATTGAATTTATGTACCTCTTGCAAAGAGCCGTTGATTTTGCCGGAGGAAAAAATGAGCAGGTATTTGTGTTAAGTATTCCCGACTGGGGCGTTACACCTTTTGCAAAAGAAAGGGACATAGAACGCATCGCTTTGGAAATTGACAAATACAATGAGCAATGCAAACTGGTGGCAGATGAATTAAAGTGCCATTATATTGATATTACCACTTCTCAAAGAAGGGATGGCAATAACCCGGATTTTTTAGCTGCCGATGGATTACATCCCGGCAGAAAGGAATATTCAAGATGGGCAAAGCAGTTGGCACAGGCCATTCACACGAACTTATAACCCTACTAATGTTTTAATTCGCCCGCTGATCAGTTTAATTTCATTCCCTGTAAGGCGGGATGTCTTTTCTAAAATGCCCGTGAAATCTTTTACCTTTTCTTCGGAATCGCGATAGGTAATGAATTTTTTCAACATGGCTTCTGTTACTTCGCCGCCATTGTAGCTATCCGCCAGCTTTTCACCGGCTGCATTAACAACAAACCAATAAGGAACTCCACTGGTATAACCTTCATATTTTTCGATGATATACAGCGCACCGGGATTATTATTTTTCATCTTCTTTCCTCGCTCTGCAGTATACAGGTATAGGAATACATAATGCTTATCCATAAGGGGTTGAATCTCTTTGTCATGCAGTATTTTTTTCAACTCGTTACATGGCGGGCACCAGCTGGCGGTAGAAATGATAAAAACACTCTTATTTTCTTTTTTTGCCTTTGCAAGAGCACTGTCTAAAAGCATATCAGCTGGCTGCCCGTTCTGGGCAGAAGCTATAATACTGAGTTGAGCAATCAGAATAGATAAAAATATTCGTTTCATTTTCTGCTCATCAGGACTTTAAATAATTTTTCATTTCTACCTGGTATTGCTGCGCAATAACTTCTGCCTCAACCGCAAAATTTTCATCCACCCCTGCATATATGATTGCCCGGCTGGCATTTACCAATATCCCGCAATCTTTATTCATAGCATGTTTGCTGATGTCTTCCAAACTTCCTCCCTGGAATCCAACACCCGGTACCAAAAAGAAATGATCTGGTAAAATATTGCGGATGTTATCAAATTCTGTTGCCTGTGTGGCACCAACTACAAACATAAGATTATTAGGCGTTCCCCATTGTGCTACCTTATGCATCACTTTCTCATATAAATATTCACTGCGTAATGATGCTGATTCATCTTCCGTAATATTGGTAATATTATCATTTACTAATTTAAGCATTTCAAAATCACGGGCACCCTTATTGGATGTTAAGCCGAGCACAATCGTCCATTTATTTTCGTATTCTAAAAACGGGCGAATGCTGTCTTCGCCCATATAAGGAGCAACAGTTATTGCATCAAAGGGAATTGTTTCAAAAAACGCTTTTGCATATTGCCAAGAAGTGTTGCCAATATCGCCCCGTTTGGCATCTGCAATTTTTAAATGTGAGGAAGGAATATAGGCTACTGTTTCTTCCATAGCTTCCCATCCTTTAACACCCATTGCTTCATAAAAAGCTGTATTGATCTTGTAACTCACACAATGTTCTTTGGTGGCATCTATAATGGCTTTGTTGAATTCAACAATGGCATTGGGCTGCTGTTGTAAATGTTTAGGAATTTTGGTTATGTCTGTATCCAGTCCTACACAGAGATAAGTTCCTTTTTGTTTAATTTCCTGTATCAGAATATTGCGGTGCATAGCGTTTGTTATTGGGCTAAAGCCCGGTATATATTATTTTTTGATCTATGGCTTAAAGGGCAGGGCAATTAATTTATTGATGTGTAACCTTTTCTAAATTGGCGTCTTTACTTTAGCTGATGTTGTTATCACTTTCCTTTTTACCCCGGCCTTCAGGCCGGGGATAAAGCAGAAAGGCGCTACCGGGCTTTAGCCCATTTCAATTCTCGCCAATATCTTATTCTCTATCTCCTCACTATCCCATTTATTTTCAATACCCGGTTCAGCCATTATTTCATCCATTACTGCCTGCTGAAAATTACCCCGTTTCAACGCTTCGCTGTATCTTATGTGCGGACTAAAAGTTACCATGCCATAAGCAGGTATCCATTTGTCGGGGTATTTTGAACTGAATCTTCCCTCAATTTTTTTCTGTAATAAAAATGTTGGATCAGCCACTCTATCCCGCATTTCAACAAAATTATTCAGGGCCAGGTCTGCAATTGCATCTGCATCCGGTTTGCGCAGTTGTTCAAATTCCGGGAGAATTTTTTCCCAATCATCCGAATGTTTTCTAATAAGCTCATTTAAGACTGAACAATCTTCAAAGCCCGCATTCATCCCCTGTCCAAAAAAAGGAACAATAGCGTGGGCCGCATCACCTATCAACGCAAAACTATCTTGCCGCGTCCACGGAAAACATTTTACTGTTACCAATGAAGCTGTAGGATTGTTAAAAAAATCATCTGCCAGGGTCGGCATTAGTTTTGTTGCATCTGCAAATGTTTTTTCAAAAAAGCCGGTTAGTTTTTCTTTAGTGTTGAGCGATGCAAAAGAAGGTTCGCCATCAAATGGAAAAAATAATGTGCAGGTGAAACTGCCATCCATATTGGGTAATGCTATCAGCATATAATTACCTCTTGGCCATATATGAAGGGCATTTTTTTCCATGGCGAAGTTGCCGTCTGCAGCAGGTGGAATCAATAATTCCTTGTAGCCAAAGTCGATAAAATGCTGCTGGTATTGAAACCGTTCATGTTGTAACTGGTGGTTTAATCTTGCTGCAGAGTAAGCACCATCCGAACCGAAAAGCAATTGAAAGTGGACTGTTGAGAGCCGGTCATTATTATCGAAAACAATCTCTTTCTTTACCCAATCAATTTTTTCGCATTTATGATTGAAAAAAATCTGCACTCCATTAACCTCTGCCAGGTCCATTAATTTTTTATTCAGTTCGCCCCTGGATACAGAATTAATATATTGCCCGTCTTTTCCGTATGCCTGGTAGGCGCTACAGCCGTCTATTGCATGCATTTGCCTGCCATGCATAGGAATGGATATGGTGCGGATATCGTTCATAATTCCAACTTCTTCCAAAGCCTTTATTCCACGGTCACTCAGGGCGAGGTTGATAGACCTGCCTGCAACCATTTTTTCGCTACGCATATCGGCCCGGCGTTCATATACCGAAACTTTGTATCCTCTTTTAGAAAGGTAAATAGACAGCAAAGATCCAACAAGCCCGGCACCAATTATTGTAATTTCTTTTTTCATATTATTTTTTTCACTTCGCTTTACTTCCCTTCATTTTTGTATGTTGTTAATTTATAAATAACTGCAATTTTGCGATACTTTAAAGCAAACAATAAATGTTCAACTTTTAACGAGAAACGTTTTCATTATCTCCCCAAAGCGGTACACATCTTCAAAGCTATTGTATAAGGGAACAGGTGCAATCCGAATTACATTTGGTTCTCTCCAGTCGGCAATAACTGATTGTAGCTTTAATTCATCAAATATTTTTTTTCCATCTCTTAACATCAGCATACTTAGCTGGCAACCATGTTCTGCTTCACTCCGTGGCGTTATTATTTCTATGGGGTTATCCGTACAGGCTGCATTTACTTCGTCGAGCACATGCCATAAATATTGGTCGAGTGCTTTTGCTTTTGCAAAAACTTTATCCCAGCCTGCTTCATCAAAAACATCCAGGGCCGCTTTGTGCGCAGCCATGCTTAAAACCGGTGCATTGCTCAACTGCCAGCCTTCTGCAGATGGGATGGGAAGAAAGCCCTGCTCCATTAAAAAGCGGCTGTCTTTATCATGTCCCCACCAGCCGGCAAACCTGTGGAGGGAAGTATCGGAAGAGTGTCGTTCATGAATGTAAACCCCGGAAACGCCGCCAGGCCCGCTGTTTAAGTATTTGTAACTGCACCAGCAGGCGAAATCTGCATTCCAGTCATGAAGTTGTAAAGGAACATTGCCTGCAGCATGTGCCAGGTCAAAACCCGCATAAGCGCCGGCTTCATGAGCTGCTGTTGTTATTGCTTTTATATTAAACAACTGGCCTGTGTAATAATTTACACCGCTGAATAAAACCAGTGCAATGGAATCTTTGTGTTGTTCAATGACTGCTAAAATATCATCTGTGCTGATGGTATGTTCCCCTGGCCTTGGAGCGACTTCAATCACGGCATTCTCATAAGTATAACCATGATGAGCAACCTGGCTTTCCATTGCATACTGATCGGATGGAAAAGCTTTTGCTTCGCAAATGATCTTGTAGCGTTGTTTGGAAGGGCGGTAAAAACTTACCAATAATAAATGCAGGTTTACCGTTAGCTGGTTCATGGCAACAACTTCATGTGGCAATGCACCCACCAGTTTGCATAGCTGTTCTGTAAACATCTCATGATAAGGCATCCAGGGATTGCGGGCATGAAAATGTCCTTCCACGCCATAGTTGGCCCAATCTTCCAGTTCATTCAGCACATAGTCCTGTGTTTTTTTTGGCTGAAGCCCAAGGGAATTCCCGGTAAAGTAAATGGCTTCTTTGCCATGTATTAGAGGAATATAAAATTTATTTCTAAACGACCTCAAAGTATCCTCATTATCCAGGAACTGTGCATAATCTAAAGTGTTTTTATATTCAATTGGCAATCCAACTTTTTCTTCCATAATTATATTGTAGCTATTACTTTTAGTTCAATGCAAATAGGTGTGGGGAGGCTTTTCACCTCTACCGTGGTGCGACAGGCATCCACACCTGCAAAATACTCTCCGTAAATTTTATTGTAAACAGGAAAATCTTTTTTCATGTTTGTAAGAAAAACGGTTACATCTATCATCTTATCCCAGCTGCTGCCGCTTGCTTCCAACACGGCTTTTACATTGGCAAAAACGGAATGACATTCTGCTTCGATATCGTATTTTAAAATATTTCCTTTTTCGTCTAATTCTAAACCTGGAATTTTATTGTCAGTTGCCTGTCTTGATCCAATGCCCGAAAGGAAAAGGAGATTACCGACCTTTCTGGCATGAGGATAGGCGCCTAATGGTTTGGCCGCTTTTTCTGTTTTTATGATTTCCTGCATAATATTTTTTTAGCGCAGAGAAACTGAGGTAAAGAGATATGCAAAAAATCTCAGCGTATCTCTTTTTCTTCGTTTCTCCGCAATGAAACTAAAATTCAATACACACATTCTTCGCCTCTGTAAAAAACTTCAAAGCCTCCCATCCACCTTCCCTTCCTACGCCGCTGTTTTTTACACCACCAAATGGAGTTCGCAGGTCCCGGAGCAACCAACAATTCACCCATACAATTCCGCTTTCAATTTTTGAAGCTATGGTATTTGCTTTTGAAATATCCTGCGTCCATACAGTTGCGGCTAATCCATATTCAGTTGCATTGGCTAATTCCAATGCTTCTTCCAAAGTATGGAAAGGTTGAAGTGTTACAACCGGCCCAAAAATTTCTTCTGTATTCGATTTGCATTGCGGACCCAAACCCTCAATAATGGTTGGTTCAATAAAGTAGCCATTAGCACAACGGCCCGTTGGTTTTACAGCATTACCACCCAATAAAATTTTTCCACCTTCTTCTTTGGCGATCTTAATGCAGTTTAAAATTTTATCAAAATGTATTTTGCTTACAATGGCTCCCTGCTTATTTTCTTCCAGCGGATCGCCGATGGATAATTGTTGGGTTCGTTCCACAAATTCAGTTTTAAATTGCTCATACACACTTGCTTCCACCAGTATCCTGCTGCCACACAAACAAATTTGCCCCTGGTTGCTAAAGGATGATTGAATGGTAGTAGTCATCATTTTTTCCCAGTTGCAATCTGCAAAAATAATATTGGGATTTTTACCGCCCAGTTCAAGGGATAACTTTTTAAACATGGGAGCGGCCACAGCAGCAATGCGTTCTCCGGCTTTAGTGCTGCCGGTAAAAGAAATAGCTTTTATGGCAGGATGTTTTACCATCGCCTCACCGCAGTTGAGTCCTGTGCCGTGTACAATATTTAAAACACCGTCGGGCAAACCTGCTTCTTTACAAATTTTACCTAGTAAAAAAGCAGTGACGGGCGTTACTTCCGAAGGTTTTGCAATGACGCAATTGCCTGCAGCCAGTGCAGGCGCTATTTTCCAGGTAAATAAATACAAGGGTAAATTCCATGGCGAAATGCATCCAACAATGCCAATAGGCTGACGAAGCGTATAATTGATTGCTTTGTCTTCCATGGAATGACTTTCGGTGGAAAAATGCATAAGTCCAGTTGCAAAAAAACGAAAGTTGGCAGCAGCACGGTAGATATCTACTTTTTTACTCAACCATAATGGTTTGCCATTGTCGTTGGTTTCGGCCAGTGCAAGTGCTTCACTGTTTTGGTCAATGAGATCGGCTATCTTATTTAGAATGGAAAATTTTTTTTCTGCCGCTGTAGTACGCCAGGTTGCCCATGCTATCTGGGCTGCCGATACAGCAATTTTAATATCCTTTTCATTACTGTCAGGAATCTGTCCGTATACTTCGCCGCTGGCAGGATTTATATTATCAATAAATTGCCCACTGAGGGGGCCGATGAAATTTCCCCCGATAAAATTTTCCAAATGAAAAGGCAGCGTTAATTCCATAAGGGTAAAGGTACGGAAAGTTCAAAAGTTCAACCCTTCAAAAGTTCAATGTAGCAGACTTCTGATAGAAATGGCTTTGAGCATCTCTGAGGTTTACAGGTCTTGATCAACATGGGTATATAGCTGAAGTGAGTGACACAACGATGTTGCCCATCGGTAGAGCGTTGGTTCCATAAAAAAAATTAACTTACGGCCCTAAAACCGATTGTTATGGCAGTAACCGCTCCTTTTAATTTAAAAAAATGGATTGAAGAAAATAGGGCCCTGTTAAAACCTCCTGTAGGAAATCAATGTGTTTACAAAGACGCAGAAAATTTTATCGTGATGGTGGTTGGTGGCCCCAATGCAAGAAAAGATTACCACTACAATGAAAGCGAGGAGTTGTATTACCAGGTAGAAGGAAATATTGTAGTGAAAATCATTGACGAGGGTGTACAAAAAGATATTGTGATCAATGAAGGTGATTTATTTTTATTGCCTCCCAAAACGCCTCATAGTCCGCAGCGTGGCCCCGGTACAGTTGGACTGGTAATTGAAAAAGTGAGAGAAACGGAAGAAGATGGATTTTTATGGTATTGCGAGCATTGCGGTAATAAATTGTATGAAGAGCATTTGCATGTATCGGATATTGTCTCGCAATTGCCGCCGGTAATGGAAGGTTTTTATGGGGATGATAACAAACGCACCTGCGACAAATGTGGGGCGGTGATGGCTCCACCGGTTAAGAAAGGATGATTTTGGAACGCAGATTTTCATGATCGTCATGATTTGACTGATTTAATACCTTACCTAATGAATGAAAGTTATTTATATTCTGATATAACTGAAAGGATCATTAAATGTTTTTATAAAGTTTATAATAAACCGGGATATGGTTTTTAAGAAAAGGTGATGAGAGAGCTATGCTTATTGAACTGGCTAAAGATGGGTTTAAATGCATACCTCAGTGCCTCGTTGATGTTTATTATGATGCTGATAAAATAGGGTATTATTTAGCTGATATTATCGTTGACGAAAAAAGCATAATTGAGATAAAAGCTGCGGAGGGTTTATCTGATGCGCATGAAACACCACTCACCAATTATTTAAAAGCAACTAAAATAGAAGTCGGATTATTATTAAACTTCGGCAAGAAACCTGGTTTCAAAAGGAGAGTCTTCTCTACAGAATTTAAATCCTGATCTATCATGACCATCATGATAATCTGCGTTCAAAAATGAAAATGAAAATAGATATACACACCCATATAATGCCTGATAAGATGCCCAACTGGGTGCAAAAGTTTGGCTATGGAGAATTTATACACCTGGAACACAGCAACTGTAAAGCCTGCATGATGAAGGGTGACAAGCTTTTCAGGGAAGTAGAGCAAAATTGTTTTGACGTCTCGCTTCGCAAAAAGGATATGGATGATACGGAAGTAACCATTCAGGTACTTTCAACCATTCCTGTTTTATTTAATTATTGGGCAAAGCCAAAAGATGGGCTGGAGACAAGCCGTTTTTTTAATGATCATATGGCAGATGCTGTCGCAAAAGACGCAGATCGTTTTATTGCTATTGGTACGGTACCGATGCAGGATATTGATTTAGCCATTAAAGAAATGGAACGCTGTGTTTCGGAATTAGAAATGCCGGGACTCGAAATTGGCAGTAATATCAACGGTATTAATTTGGATGATGTGCAGTTCTTTCCTTTTTATAAGCGGGCAGAAGAATTAGGATGTTCCTTATTTATTCATCCCTGGGAAATGATGGGGGAGGGCCAAATGCGAAAATACTGGTTGCCCTGGTTGGTAGGTATGCCTGCTGAAACAGCAAGAGCTATTTGTTCCATGATATTTGGCGGTGTGCTGGAAAAATTCCCAAAACTAAAAGTAGCCTTTGCGCATGGCGGAGGTTCTTTTCCTGCAACAATAGGCCGCATTGAACATGGTTTTAATGTTCGGCCAGACCTGGTGGCTATTGACAATGCTGTTAACCCGCGGGATTATATTGGCAGGTTCTGGATTGATAGCCTGGTGCATGATGAAAAAGCCATGCGCTTTATCATAAATGTACTGGGAGAAGATAAAATATGCATGGGCAGCGATTATCCGTTTCCGTTAGGTGAGCAACATCCCGGTAAATTGATCCAAGAAATGGGCTTTGATATTAAACTGAAGGAAAAATTATTGTATGTTAATGCCAACAATTGGCTGGCATAATCTTATTGATATGTTACATGAAACCCGCTTCTATTATCCTTTCTATCGTTCAGCATCGTTAGATTTTCCAATAGCTGTTCCAAAAGAGAAAAGAGAAAAGAGACAAAAAACTAAAGACTTCCGGAAATGGCTGACTAAGCTTGAAATAAAAAATGATTCGATATGGCTTACCGTTATTTTACGACGGATAGTCTTGACTGGATGAGCAATCATAAAAAAAGTTTCGATAAAACCCTTGATTCTTCCATTCAATATTAAACTGATGCATACAGGGAGGATGAAAAAAGATACAAGGCATATCTTAATATTTTATTTGAAAATAAAAAACTTTCCTATCTCTCTTCATCCTGGAAAAAAAGCAGCAGGATAAGAGAAGATTCGTCTAAAATGGAAAAAGATTATCAGCTAATGACATTAACTGAATTTGAAAATAAAAAAAGGGAAATTATGTTCAATAGGTAAGGTTAATTTTGATTTGATCATGCCCTATTAATAACGATACTGGATGCTGGATACTAGATACTGGCGCAGCGCAAAGTTTTGGATTCTTTCAATTTCATGCAGCACCGACAAATTTAAAATGTCCATCCAGCATCCAGTCTCCAGCATCCCCTCTTCCGTTAAATATTTGTTACTACACAATAATGCTGCAGCTATTTTCCTTTAATGTTATAGTTTCACTTTCTAACCTCAAACACATACATAGCAGGACATACTTCTACATTTTATTTTTATTGAATCGATTTAAAATAAATGTGCTATGTGTTTTAAAACCATTTCCCCCGTTGCTCTGTTGAGCATTTTTCTTCTTCACACTAATAGTGCTGATGCGCAAAACTATAAATATGAACTGGGTTTAAACCTGGGTGCCTATGTTTACCAGGGCGACCTGTCGCCGCAGCGTTTGGGTTCTTTTAAAACAATCAGGCCCGGCATTGGTATTAGTTTTGGAAAACCCTTAAGCAATACTTTTTCTGTAAGAGGCATTTTTAACCTTGCTTCTTTAAAAGGCAATGAAGCAAAATACAGCGACCCGGAATACCGGCAGTACAGGGCTTTTGCTTTTAAAACGTCTGTGAAAGAATTGGGAGTGCATCTGCAATACAATATTTTGGGAAACAGGGAATATTGGCCAACATTTGAGCCTTATGTTTTTGCAGGGGTATCTGCAGCTTTTATCAATACAAAAAAAGATTACAGTGCTTTTGATGCTACTTATTTTGGAGAAGCAAGGGCTGCTGAAATAATGACGGCTGTAACTGTAGATAATACGGAACGAAACAGGCGGACCATGCTGAACCTGCCTGCCGGCCTGGGTGTGAGGTATAATTTAAATAATAACTGGGCCGTCAGCACGGAAGCAAATTTTCGTTTTGGCGGATCAGATTATATCGATGGATTTAGCCAGTCCGTAAACCCGGCAAAGAAGGATCATTTTTTTAGTCAAAATGTAGGAGTGGCTTATAGGATAGGCAGCGGCAAAACAGCCGGTGGAGGAAAACTAGGTTGCCCTGCGGTCAATTAGTAAATATCCCCTGGTTCGACCTGTATGTTTGCCATCCTTAAAAAGGGAAGACAGATATTGTTTATATAATCATTATCCGTGCTTCTATAAATAAACCTGTAATTATTATTTATATTAGTTTCAAGAATAATACTCGCTTCGTCCGTGGCCTGGTTCTTTTCTATAATAGTGCACGGCATCAATTTGTAGTTAGCTTTTCTTTCAAGCTTTTTTAGAAATTCCGACCATTCAGAAAAACTGATTCTAAAGCTATCGGCTTTTGGGCTGCTGAAATTTTCTGTCTGTATTTTTTTGATCACGCAAAATCCTTTTTTCTCATGCTGAAGCCTGATAGATATGGCCGGATGAAAACTTCTCAGCCATGTTAGCCTTATAATGTCTTTGTTTTTATTTTTTAATAAAGACGGTTCCTGCAATTTCTTTAATTCCCTGGTGAACCAAACATTTCTAAATGAATCAAGTGTACATTCATTGCCATTATAATTTGTTTCAGTTAAAGGAAAGTATAAACTATCCCTGTTAAAATTGTAAGCCCACATTGACGTAGTGTCCATTTCGCCGGCAATAATTTCAACTAGTTTAAAGTCACCGGAAATTTTTGCGTAGCAAAAAATATATAAATTACCCGTCTTCCTGAATCTATAATCTAGTTTATAGATCACTGGCCTCAAACTGTCGCTTACCCGTTGGCCCTTTTTATTGGTAAATTGATACTCGGCATAATAATGCGGTAGATCATAGGTGGCTTTTTTTACAAGACTGAAAACAGGAGCCACAACTTTTTTTAATTCTTTTAGGGAAGCATAAATTGTTCCTTCTTCAATTTCTCTTCCGTTTTCCTGCGAAAAATTTGACGAATAATATTCTTTTTTGAATTTGATTATGTCAAGTGAATATTTCTTCAGCAATTTTTCATTGCCTGTTTTAAAGGAGGTAATAATATTATTATGTGCCTTGATCAGGGTCTGAGATTCCAGTGAATCGATCTGGTAATTTTTCGGGAAAAGTTCTGCGAGTTGTGTATCAACAACTTCTATCTCTTCAATTAGGTTATCTTCCCTTGTAGTACATGAAAATAAAAATAAGCAGTTTAATATGACCCAGATTTCCATATACTAATGTACATCTAATTCTATCTGTTCCGATTTACTATAATAAAAGTAGTCATACTATTTGCAGGCGTAAAGCGATTTGTTATGTAGTAAACTCGTCTCTTTTAGCGCAAAAAAGAGACAAAAAGTTTCGCAGAGATTCTTTGCGTGTCTTCCTTTCTTTGTTTCTCTGCGTTTACAATTAAAATCTTATATTATTTAAATCCGGGTAATCCGTAATAATTCCGTCCACTCCCATATTTTTCAGCTTATCAAAACTAGCTTTGTCATTCACAGTCCACGGAATGATCCTGATATTTTTTTCATGGCATTCAGCAATTAAATTATCGGTTACCAGTTCATAGGCCGGGCTGTGAATGGTGGGCGTAAAACCCAGGTCATCCAATTGTTTTCGAAAACTTCTTTTATCATCCGCTTCTACCAGCATAGCAGTTTTTATGTGCGGGTATTTTTGATGCAAATATTGTAAGGTGCGAAAATCAAAAGATTGAATGATTACCTGTTTTTCCAGGTCGTACGATTTAATTACATCCATCAAAAGTTCTACAAATGCTGCGGGTTCGGGATGATAGCTATTATCCGACGCCGGCTGGCTTTTGGTTTCAATATTAAAGAACGGATAAGGTCGCTTCGCTTCGGCCATGTATTTTTTTACTGCATCAAAAACATCCGACAATAAAGGTTTTGTAGCAGCTGTTTTTTCCTGTTTTGCAAAACGGGGATGCGGCTTTAACCCCACATCATATTTCAATACATCTGCAAAATCCATTTTATAAATATTGAGTTCTTTTTCTTCCTCCGGCTTTACAAAGCTGCCATCCGGCTTTGTAGTGATCTCTGTATTAAAGAATGGTTCATGAGACAGGATCACTTTTTTGTCTTTTGTGATCACCACGTCCATCTCAAGTGTAGCAACACCAAAAGCGAGTGCATTCATCATAGAAGCCACGGTATTCTCCGGCATTAACCCGCGGCCGCCGCGGTGCGCCTGTGTATCAAATCTTTCCTTTTTATAAGTACCGGTCATTTTGTTATTGGAAGAGCAGGAGTTGAGGATCATGAAAATACTACTTGCTGCGATGATTATTTTTTTCATAAACTAAATTAAGGGGTAACCGCTAAGGTGCAAAGACGCTATGTAAAACGTAACAATTATTAAACCACAAAAAACGCTAAGGCGCACAGGTTTTACTACCTTCAATCCTTAGCGTCTTTGCGCCTTAGCGGTAAAATATTTATTCCAGCACTTCCTGTATCCTGGTTGCCGGTAAATTTGCATTCCTCATTGCAATACTTCTTACCGCATTACCTGCAAATTCCTCAAATGCTCTTTTGCTGATGCTGTCATCACCTACCAGTACAGGTATGCCATTGTCTCCCCCTTCCCTTATGCTTTGTACAATTGGTATTTGCCCCAGCAATGAAATATCAAATTCATCTGCCAAATGCTTGCCCCCATCTTTCCCGAAGATATAATACTTATTATCCGGCAATTCTGCCGGGGTAAAATAACTCATGTTTTCAACCAACCCAATTACAGGAACTTTTAAAGAAGCCTGTCCAAACATGGCCACACCTTTTTTAGCGTCCGCCAACGCTACCAGTTGGGGTGTGGTAACAACGATCACACCTGTAACAGGAACATTTTGCACGATGGTTAAATGAATATCTCCCGTGCCCGGCGGCATATCAATTACAAGATAATCCAGCTCACCCCATTCCACGTCGCTTACAAATTGTTTAATGGCGCTGCTCACCATTGGCCCACGCCAAACCACCGCCTGCTTTTCATCAATGAGTAAGCCGATGCTCATTACTTTAATACCATATTTTTCAATTGGAACAATTTTCCCTTTGCCATTTCCGTCATCCATCATCATAGGTCTTTCTCCACGAATTCCAAACATGATGTGCTGGCTTGGCCCATAAATATCTGCATCCATCAAGCCCACTTTTGCGCCGCCCTGTGCCAATGCAAGGGCGAGATTGGCGCTCACTGTACTTTTTCCTACTCCCCCTTTTCCACTCACAACGGCAATAATATTTTTTACACCAGCCAAAGTCTGGCTGCCTTCCACCCGCTTGCTGGTGGTATTGCTGGTAAAATTTACGGTAACCTGCGCATCTTTGTTCACCAATAATTTAATAGCATTTTCGCTTGCCATTTTCATCATATCTTTCATTGGACAGGCGGGCGTTGTAAGCACTATTGTAAATGATACCTTATTATCATTTATTACAATATCTTTTATCATATTCAACGTTACCAGGTCTTTTCCAAGATCAGGTTCCTCCACATTGCTCAATGCCTTCAGTATTTCTTCTTGTGTCATCCGTTCAATTATTTGTTAAAAAGCTATTCTGCCTGCAAAATTAACCAATGAACCGTTTACTTTGTTTATCATTTACGGAATGTTGGTTACTTTTGAGACAAGCATTTTATCTTTGTTCAATATAGTTGTGTCACTCTTTTACATTTTTGTTAATTGGGCCACACGCAACACCAAAACCTGGTAAAACACTTTAAATAGTGTGCGGCATGAAAAAATTTTTACTATATCTCCTCTTATTCTTATTTGTTTTACCCATCGCTGTCAAAGCGCAATTTGAAACTTTTAAAGATTCGGTTGTCCAGTTATATGGTTTGGTAATGACAGCCGACAGCCTTAAGGGATTACCCGCTGTTAGTATTGTTATTAAAGGACAAAACCGGGGTACCATTTCCAACGACAAAGGTGTGTTTAGCATAGTAGCCATCAAAGGCGATAAAGTAGAATTTACGAGTGTAGGTTATAAGTCGGTACTGGTAGATGTACCGGGAAACCTTGAAGGAAACCAGCACAGCATTATTCAACTAATGGTTGCTGATACGGTTTACCTGCCTGCCACCATTATAAAGCCAAGGCCTAGTCGGGCACAATTTGAAAGAGATTTTGTAAATACGCAGGTGCCCGATGATGATATTACCATTGCCCGCAATAATAACAGTTATGCCACCCGGCGGGCTTTAATGGCTTCCATGCCAACAGATGGCCGGGAAGCCAGTAACCAATATATGCAGCAAAGTGCCCGAAAATTATATTATTCAGGTCAGGTAGCCCCTCAAAATATTTTTAATCCCTTTGCCTGGAACGAGTTTATAAAAGCCTGGAAACGGGGTGACTACCGGCGAAAAAACTGATAGAATCACCGATCATACTGGTATAACTAATTTACACAGTTACTTAAATACAACCTTTATTTATTATATAGGGAGAATCAAAAAATCCGTATTTGATCCTTTGCATCTGCTTAATCAGCGTATCCCTCCAAAATTTCTTTTCTTTGCAGCAATATGAATATTGTTATGCTAAATGAATTAAAACATCAGCCCATATTCCTGGTTGGTTTTATGGGTTCCGGCAAAACACACTGGGGGCGGCAATGGGCTGGGTATTTACATAGAAAATTTATTGACCTTGATCAGTTAATCGAAAGCATTGAACAATTGCAGGTAGGGCAAATATTTGAAAAAAACGGAGAGACCTGGTTCAGGGAAAAAGAAGCCATTACTTTACGCTCTGTCATAGATGAAAATAATATTTTGGTTGCCTGCGGAGGCGGTACTCCTTGTTTTCATGACAATATGGATTTTATGAACGAAACAGGATTCACTATTTTTTTAGATGCTGCTCCAAAATTTTTGCTGGCAAACATTATGCGGGATTCTTTTGAACGCCCTCTGCTAAAAAATATGAGTGAAGCGGAGATGCTTTTTTTTATTGAAAAAAAGCTGGTTGAAAGGAACGTGTTTTACAGCCAGGCAAAACTCACCATGAATGCCGAAGAGCTGAATGAAGAAAGTATAAAAAAACTATAAACCTATACCCATGCATAAGGGATTTTTAAAAACTGCCTTTATTCTCGGGGCATTGTCTGTAGGCCTCGGTGCTTTTGCTGCCCATGGTTTAAAAGATCTGTTCAGCAACAACGCAATCGCTACTTTTGAAACCGGTGTGCGTTACCAGTTTTACCACGTATTTGCCTTGCTTACGGTGGCAATATTATACAAGGATTTCAGGGAGGTAAAAACTGCGGGCTGGCTGTTTATTGGGGGGATCATATTATTTAGCGGATCGCTGTATATGGTATCGATGGTACAAGGCATGGTGCAGCCGGGTTATAACTGGGTAGGCGCCATTACGCCTTTCGGCGGATTATTATTTATTGCGGGTTGGCTATGGATGTTTATTGTAATAGTAAGAAAAAAATGATCACATGGTTTTCCTGTATAAGCTGATTAAGGTGCCGTTTTTATTTTCTATTGTAAAATCAATTCCAACATCTTCCATCCTTTTTTTCATATTGATCAGGCCATTGCTGTAAGGGCGGATATTGCTAAGGTCAATTCCTTTGCCGTCATCATGTATAGTTAAAGAAAGGCCTTCTTTTTCTTTCTTCATTATAATAGCTACTTTTTTTGCGCCGGAGTGCTTAATAATATTTTGCAATGCTTCCTTTATCACCAAAAATACATTTCGCCTTATGGTGCCATTTACTTCAATAGCCGGTAAATTTTCGGGGATTACAATATTGTGTTCAATGCCGGTACTTTCAAGATAATCTGTTGCATAGCTTCTTATATAGCCCACCATGTTACCCAGGCTATCATTGTGGCTACTCATGCTCCATATAATGGCATTCATTTTATTCAGCAATTCATCCGCAGAAGAAGATATTTTATCAATTTCAGGAATTATATTTTCGCCTACTTTGCCTTTGGCCAGTTCGCTGTACAATCTTATTGAGGTCATACCTGCACCCAGGTCATCATGCATGTCGGCACTGATACGGTTTCTCTCTTCCTGTTGTGCCTGGTAAATGGATAATTTGTTTTCAAATTGCTGCTTTTCTGCATCCATTTTTAGTGCTTCCTGTTCTTTGATGTTGTTGATGAGTTCCTGCCTGTTTTTGTGAAACAAGCCCAGTAGAAAAAAGAGTACTGAAAATATCACCCCTAATTCAAAATAAAAAAACGGCGAAGTGAATATGAAAGCCAGGTCTACATTCATATAGTTAAGTGATAAAGATATGATGTAGCAAAATACCTGTATGGCTACGCCGATGGCCAGGTAATTAAGCAATTTGTTTTTATGAACAATAGCCAGTAAAATATATACGATACCTGCGCCCAGTACGGCTATTTTTATTACAGCTTCACAAACCAGTTCTGCATTAAAATTATCAAAACCAAAATGAAGAATTGTATATCCTGCCAGCAATAAAAACAACGCAATGGTTTCATATTTAAAGAGCCTGTCTATACCAGGATACTTAACGGCGGATTCTAAAAAAAACCTTGTAAAAAAAATGTAAAAAATCGTTCCCGCGATCAGCAATACCATGTCAATATAACTAAAAAACAATCCCTTAAACCAGCCGGGGTGCAGGCCGAGATAGGTGGTGAAAAAAATAAGCAGGAACATACACAGCGAGTAAAGGGAATTGTGTAGGAATTCTATTTTTTTAGTAATAAAAAAGTTAAGAAATGTCATCAGGATCATCATTAGCAACATGCCACTTAGAATAATGCCAACAACTTTTTTCTCCGTCATAGTATTATACATCCGGCTTTGATATGATTTCAACAAATGCGGGGCGACTATGGTGACCTGTATATCGTTATACTGGGTTTTAAAAAATCTCCCCCGGAGAATATAGGTAGTAGTGGCAGCCGGCTCTATGGTAAAAGGAATAAAGCCGGTTCTTACGCCGCTGGTTTCAACTTCCTGTAACAGGCCTTCTTTCCCAATCTTAAACAACTGAAAACTTTTATATACTTTACCAGGATATAAAAAATAGTTCTCCCTGGAGGCAGAATCATTGCGAAGTGTAAACTTTAAGTAAAAAGTATAGGCTACCAGGCTGCCGGGTAAATACTTTGTAGTGAAGACATCTTTTAATGACGAAAAAGAACGGGCTAGTATCGTTTGCGGCGTTTCCACATTATTGCTGTCTACATACAAATAACAACTCGAATTAATATTGGTCAGATTTTTTGCGGTATCCATATTCACAAACCTTTCGGCAAGCGGGGATTGACCAAAGGTTGCCAGCACAGACAGCAACAGCAAGGGAATGAAAATTATTTTTTTCAAAAAAGCAGCTTTACTGTCAAACCTACATAAATTCGTTGAAATTGCGTACTAAAATGGGCCATAGCTTATTTTGGGCAGGCAGTATTATTTATCTTTGTTTATAGATGGCCAATAAAATAAAATCAATAAAACCTAACACAAAGGCAGCTGCAGCCCTTCCTCAGGAAAAAGAAGAAAAGGTAGAAGTAAAACAGTTGCTTAGGGACGAGCGTACCCATAAAATTGCCGGCAGTATATTCCTGCTCCTTGCAATCCTTTTTTTTATAGCATTTACTTCTTATTTATTTACCTGGGACGAAGACCAGGACAAGGTTTTTAAAGATGGGTACAAGCTTTTATTAGGAACCGATACAAAAGTTGCCAACCTGATGGGCACCTTCGGTGCCTTTATTTCGCATTTATTTATTTACAAAGGATTTGGTGTGGCCGCTTACCTTATCTGCAGTTTCTTTTTTGTAATAGGGGTAAATCTTTTCTTCGGAAAAAGGATATTTTCCATTTCAAAAAATATTAAGTATTTAATTGTTGGTTTACCACTCATTAGTATTACGGCTTCTGTTTTGCTGGGCAAACAGGAGTTTGCGTGGGGTGGTGCTGTAGGAGATATGTGCAAAAATTACCTTTATGGAACCATTGGTAAGATAGGCAGTATTGCTGTGCTGGCCGTGGCTTTCCTGGCATACGTGATATGGCGCTTTAATCCCAATTTTAATATGCCTGAAAAGAAAGAGGCTGTAGTTGAAACAACAACAGACGAAGATGTAGCAATGACGCCTGTTTCAAAAAATAAAAAATTTGCAGAAGAAGATGATGATGAAATAGAAAAAAGTTTATCTGCCAATGCAATGAAGGGCAATGCGGGTATCTTAAATGTTCCTGATCACTCACCGGTATTTGATCATGAATTAAATATGATAGAAAAGGAAGAAAAGCAAAAACAACAGGAGTCATTCCCTGTATTTCCAGAGGATGAAGAATACGTTAAACCGGTTCCGTTGGTATCAGTGGTGCCGGCTGCAAAACAACCGGAAGCGATTCCAACAGGAATAGAACTGGAAATAAAAACAGCCGATAGGGAAGAAACAGAGGAGCCTGTAATTAAAACGGCTGAAAAAGTTCAGGAGCTAAAACCTTATGATCCCATACTTGATCTGAGGGATTATAAATATCCTTCGCTGGAATTACTGGAGAACCATGGCAGCGAAAAAATTGTACAGGACCCTGCTGAACTGGAAAATAACAAGAACCAGATCATTAATACCCTTAAGAATTACGATATACATATCCAGAAAATATCGGCAACAGTTGGTCCTACGGTTACTTTGTATGAGATCATTCCCGCGGCCGGGGTGCGTATCAGCCGTATCAAGAACCTGGAAGATGATATTGCACTAAGCCTGGCAGCTTTGGGTATTCGTATCATTGCCCCCATTCCCGGTAAGGGAACCATTGGTATTGAAGTGCCCAATACCCGCAAAACAGTAGTGAGTATGAAAACACTACTGGGTTCGGAAAAATTTCAGAATAACAGTTTCTCTTTGCCCATTGCTATCGGTAAACGAATTGATAACGAAAATTTCATTGTAGATCTTGCCAGTATGCCCCATATGTTGATGGCAGGAGCTACGGGACAGGGTAAATCTGTTGGACTAAATGCTATACTGGTTTCGCTATTATACAAAAAACATCCATCCCAGTTAAAGTTCGTATTGGTAGATCCTAAAAAAGTGGAACTAAGCATTTACAAAAAGATAGAACGACATTTCCTGGCAAAACTTCCCGGCGAAGAAGATGCGATCATTACCGATACAAAAAAGGTAGTACATACTTTAAATGCACTGTGTATAGAGATGGATAACAGGTATGACCTGTTGAAAGAGGCGGGTTGCAGGAATATAAAAGAGTACAACGAAAAATTTGTTGGCCGTAAACTCAACCCGGAAAAGGGACATCAATACCTCCCTTTTATTGTGTTGGTGGTGGATGAGTTTGCAGATCTTATCATGACAGCGGGCAAGGAAGTAGAGATGCCCATTACCAGGCTGGCACAGCTGGCAAGGGCTATTGGTATTCACTTAATCATTGCCACACAACGGCCATCGGTAAATATTATTACGGGTACTATTAAAGCCAACTTCCCGGCACGCATCGCATTTAAGGTGAGCAGTAAAATTGATAGCCGTACCATCCTTGACACGGGTGGCGCAGAACAACTGATTGGTAAGGGCGATATGCTTATCAGCTATAACGGTGAAGTAGTGCGTTTGCAATGTGCTTTTGTGGATACACCGGAAGTAGATAAAATTGTGGATTGTATTGGCGACCAGAGAGGATATACAGATGCGTTCCTATTGCCGGAATATATAGATGAGAAAGAAATGGAAGGAAGGGACTTTGATGTAAATGATAAAGATGCTTTATTTGAAGATGCAGCAAGATTAATTGTGGGCAGCCAGAGCGGGAGTACTTCCTTGTTACAACGCAGGATGAAGCTGGGTTACAACAGGGCAGGCCGGTTGATGGATCAGCTGGAAGCAGCCGGTGTAGTGGGACCAAACCAGGGAAGCAAAACCCGTGATGTATTGATTAAAACAGATGCAGACCTGCAGGAATTTTTAAACAACATGATATAACTATTACACGAATTGGGCGAATTACACGAATTTCTTTCATCCGGGGAATAAATCATAATTCGTGTAATTCGTGTAATTCGTTCTTTTGATATTTCGCATTAGATAACTTCATCGTAATTCGTGTAATAATGAATAAGTTTTTAATAGTAGGCCTCGGTAACATCGGTAACGAATACGCCAATACCCGTCACAACATTGGTTTTGATGTAGTACACGCATTTGCTGCCAGGCATGGAGGCGACTTCAGGGTAGACAGGCTTGCCTATGTGTCCGAAGTAAAATGGAAAGGAAAACAGTTTGTATGTATTTGCCCCACTACATTTATGAACCTTAGCGGCAAGGCTTTTAAATACTGGATGGACAAAGAAAAAATTCCGCTGGAAAATACGTTGACAGTAGTAGACGACCTGGCGCTACCCCTTGACAAACTGCGTTTAAGGGCTACCGGTAGTGATGCCGGGCATAACGGATTGAGAGATATACAGGCAACCATCAACACAGTGGCATACCCTAAACTCCGGTTTGGGATCGGGGATAATTTTCCCAAAGGTATGCAGGCAGATTTTGTATTGGGAAAATGGCGACCGGATGAAATACCCACCGTAAAACTGAAACTGGAAAAATCCATAGAAATAATTGAGCATTTCGCTGCTATTGGGCTTGATAAAACTATGAGTATAGTCAATCAATTGATTATTAAGGGATAGATTTATAGAGTTGCTGCCTTTTTTTAATGTGTTTTTCTTATTTTCGCTCTCTGAACCTAAACCCAGATAAAACGACCTGAAATGAAGATTATTTGTATTGGAAGGAACTATGCGGAACATGCGAAGGAATTGGGTAATGATATACCGGAAGAACCGATTATTTTCATGAAACCCAAAAGCGCTTTGTTGCAGGTGCATACTCCTTTTTACTATCCTGAGTTTACAAACGAATTGCACTATGAGTGTGAACTGGTGTTGCGTGTATGCAAAAACGGGAAATATGTACAGGAGCGTCACGCTTCCAACTATTATAATGGCATTACGGTTGGTATAGATTTTACAGCCCGTGACCTGCAGGATGAGGCCAAGAAAAAAGGACTGCCCTGGGAAAAATCAAAAGCCTTTGATAACTCAGCAGCCGTAGGTAAATTCATCGACATTACGCCGGAGATCAATAAAAAGAACATCAATTTTAGTTTATCGAAAAATGGGGAACAGGTTCAAAAAGCCAACTCATCTGAAATGATCTTCAATTTTGATGCGATCGTTGCCAATATTTCCAATTACTTTTCTTTAAATATCGGCGATATCATTTTTACGGGAACACCTGCAGGCGTTGGAGAGTGCGTGGTAGGAGATGAGCTGGAAGCAATGATAGAAGATAAAGTACTGCTCAAATTTGAAGTAAAATAGCATTTATTTAATTGATAATTGTTGAATGGATAACAGATAATTTTCTAAAACTTGGTTATCCATTTTTAATTAATGGATAATTATTGAATTGATAATGGATGATTTTTTCAATAAGTTGCCGCGTTTCAAATAGAAGGATCCATAAAACATTAAAGTAGGCTCGATTTAAATGAATTATCCATTATTCATTTTCCAATTAGCCATTAAACTTAGTCTGCATAAAAATCTATCAGGCTGCTGAAATAAACCTCATTCCATCCTTCCACAATATCGGTATACGCTTCTTCGGGAATATTGCTGTGACGTAGTTCTGCAGATGTACCCTGCTTATGGGCATGAAGTATAATGGTAACAAGAGACTGTTCCTCCTGTTCACCAAAAAACCATTCCTGGGTAATTTTTTTTCCTTCTTCAAACGCAATATTTTTTCCTTCAATGCTTCCTTCCCACAGGGAAAATACCGACCCGGGTTCTGTACTCATAACCGCCGGCTCACCCGTCCACAATTGTAAGGTTGCAGGATTAGTTAGGGCCAGGTACACTTCCTCAGGATCAGCCGGGATGATGTAATATTGTTTATAATCTTTCATAATATTTTAGTAAGTGGTTATTTATTTATACGAAATCAATAGTCATAAGTCAATAGTAATTGATTACTAACTTATTGACCTATTGCCTCACTGACCCAATGACCCAATGACCTATTGTGCTACTAAGATATAGTATTAACATTTTCTCAAAATACAAATGTTGTACATTTGAAAGCAATATGCTATCAATGAAAAAGAAAAACATACTTCCCCTCTTTTTGCCTGTTATTTGCCTGCTGGCAATAAGCGTTTCCGCACAAAATAAATCTTATAAAATAAGCGCCAAAGGCGATACTATTAACGTGGTTAATGCCAAAGGCCTTAAAGCGGGTAAATGGGTAAACCGGGTGGAAGCATTGCGTGGAGAGCCAGGCTACGAAGAAGAAGGTATGTATAAAGAAGGCGCAAAAGAAGGAGCCTGGCGATTGTATACTTTAGAAGGAGACCTGCTGGGGATAGAGACTTATAAGAATGGCGGCAAAGACGGTTTACAGCAGTATTATACCTATCTGGGCGACCTGGTAAGAGAAGAAAGCTGGAGGGGCTACGATCCGGAACATCCTTATGATACAGTAGCTATTTACGGAACGGGCAGTAATGAAATTATAGAATACAGAATTGTAAAAGCAGAGCAGTACAGCGTTAAACAAGGCACCTGGAAGTATTATGAACCCGGTACCGGTATCCTGATGAAAGAAGAAGAATGGGAACGTAATAATATGGTGAAGCCTAAGATGAAAACCATGGAAACGGCCACTACTACGGAGAAAAAGAAAATAGAAAAAACAGCCGAAATGCTGGAATGGGAACGAAAGAATAAGGGTAAAAAGAATGCAATAAGGGATGGGCGAACTGGTTTGTAAATTTACTTACCCAATTAGTATGATTGCGATGTGCCCTCCGTATCAGCTTCATCAAAAAACTTCCTGAAAAATAACAACTGGTAAGTAATGGCGCTGGCCCAGTAAGACCACGTGTGTGCACCGGGTCTTTCAATATAATCATGCGAAACTTTTTGTTTATTTAATTTCTCATGCAGGTCCCGGTTGGGCTGAATTAAAAAATCATTTACCCCACAATCGAAAATAAGTCTAAGGCCCCTGGTTGAAATACTATCCGCTAAATGCAATACGGAATAATCTCTCCATTTAAACTGAATAGTATCGCCGATTAGTTTACTGATGTCGTATTTGCTTACGATGCCGGAAAGATCTAAAGCACCACTCATGCTGCCGGCTGCACCAAACTGTTTCTTGTGCCTGATACCCAACATTAAACCTCCGTGTCCGCCCATACTTAACCCGGTAACAGCCCTGTGTTGTTTATCGGCAATAGTTTTGTAGTTACTATCAATGTGTTGGATTAGCTCATTGCTAATAAAACTTTCATACTGGCTGCTTTTGTTGACCGGGCTGTTGATATACCACCCATTTTCGCCATTAGGGCATACAATGATGACATTATAGGTATTGGCATGCTGTACCAGCGAAGGCACCCTGGTGATCCAGTTGGCGTAGCTGCCTCCATAACCATGTAACAGATAAACTACCGGGTAACGGTTATTTTTCTTTGTATACGTTCCGGGCTTTATTACAATCGTCCTGATCTCTCTCTGCATGGCATTGCTGTAGATATTGAGGGTGTCAACCCTGTTAACCGGGGCTGCAAAACTGTTTAGCATTGCAAAGCAAAAGATCAGACATATAATTGTGCGCATATCCAAATATAAAAAAAGAGGCTGAATAAATTTTTTGAGTGAGCCACCCTCAGGGGGGTGACCCATTCAAAAAAATTTATTCAGCCTCTTTTTATCATTGATATAAAAGGATTATTTTATTTCTTTCTGCATCGGGTTGCTTCCACCTCCTGCTCCTCTTGCCGCCGCTGATCTTGCTTTGTATAATTGGAATTTAGATGGTTCCGCAGTAACATTCCAGTTGTTGTTGCTTTCATTGATATCGGCTGTTTCCTTCATTGGATCCAGTTTTATGGAAGCAACTTCTTTGCTCTTCATAAATGATTTGGTTAGTTTATTTTCATTTTTTCTCCAAACCTGTGCGTCTATCCTGTCTACTTCTTTACTGCCATCTTTATAGGTCCACTCAATAATGACAGGCATTACCAGGCCACCTTTGTTGCTTAAGGTTAATTCGTAATAGAATTTAGAACCCGCCAATGATACTTTTTCAGCGTTGCTAAAGCTATCCGTGTAAGCCGGTGCAGTTACTGAATGAGGAGTTTCATCCACCTTAGCCAGGCCACGATCATATTTCCAGTAAAAATCTCTCAGGCTGGTATCTGCATCTACAGCAAACACGATCTTTTTATCTTCCCTGTTTCTTATTTTAGAAATATCATCAAAGCTGTTTAACTGTGGTTTAGCCACAGGCTGCGAATTAGTAGAACCATTGGTAGTACGGTTGCCGCCTTCGGGGTTCAGGTTAGACCATTTAACCGTGTCTAAAGAAATATCACAAGCTTCTGTTCCAAAGAACCATCCTCGCCAGAACCAGTCAAGGTCTACCGCGCTGGCATCTTCCATAGTTCGGAAAAGATCTGCAGGGGTTGGATGCTTAAATGCCCACCTGCGTGCATACTCCCTGAAAGCATAATCAAAATTTTCCCTGCCCATAATGGTTTCTCTTAAAATATTTAAACCTGTTGCAGGCTTGCTGTAAGCATTTGGCCCGAACAAGATGATATTTTCACTATTGGTCATAATGGGTTCCAGCTGGTCTTTAGGAAGCTTCATGTAATCAATGATTTTATTAGCTGGTCCTTTACTAACGGGGAATTTGTTGTCCCACAATTCTTCCGACAAATATTCAACAAAAGAATTCAATCCTTCATCCATCCATGTCCATTGTCTTTCATCACTATTGATGATCATCGGGAAAAAGTTATGTCCCACTTCATGTATCACTACACCCAGCATACCATTTTTTGTGCCTTCACTGTAAGTGCCGTCTTTTTCGCAACGACCAAAGTTGAAACAGATCATCGGGTATTCCATGCCGTTGGCAGCTTCCAAACTTTGCGCTACCGGGTACGGGTAAGGAATAGTGAATTTAGAATAGGTTTTAATCGTATGCGCTACTGCTTTAGTGCTGTACTTACGGTAAAGGTTATACGCTTCTTTGCCATAGCCGCTCATGCACATAACTTTTTTGCCTTCCACAGTGATGGGCATGGCATCCCATACAAATTTGCGGCTGCTGCCCCAGGCAAAATCACGTACCATATCAGCTTTAAAAATCCATGTTTTCTTTTGCGTGGATTTATTTTTTTCTCTTGCTTTCGCTTCATCCAGTGTTACAATTTCCACTACATCTTTTGCCGTTTGGGCTTTTTGCCAGCGGGCCATTTCTGTTGCAGAAAGTACCTGCGCATAGTTTTGTCCCTGGCCGGTACTCATTACCACGTGATCTGCAGGAACAGTCATGGCAACTTTGTAGTTACCAAAAACCAGTGCAAACTCGCCTGAACCGGCGAACTGGTGATTTTGCCAGCCCTGGTAGTCGCTGTAAACGCACAAACGTGGAAACCACTGTGTCATAGTATAAATATCATTCCCATCTTCAGGAAAATTTTCATAACCCCCACGGCCGCCATAGGTCATACGATCACTTATAAAATAGTTCCAGTCAATTTTAAAAACAAACTGCTGGCCTGGTTTTAACGGGGTTGGTAATTCAACCCGCATCATTGTTTTATTGATCGTGTATTTAAGCGCAACACCCAAAGCATTGGTTACTTTGGTAATATTGTGGCCATACTTATCTTCTTTATCATCTGCTCTTTTTATGTCTGCATCAGATACTGATCTAGGCATGAAATTGCTGCCGGTAAACCCGGAATTATTCTTTTTACTGTGCTGGTTCTCATCTAATTGTAGCCATAAATAAGTCAGTACATCGGGAGAGTTATTGAAATACGTCAGCGTTTCTTTACCAGTTAGTTTGCGGTTGGGTTCATCCAGTTCGCAGGTAATATCGTAATCGCAACGCTGCTGCCAGTATTTTGGGCCGGGGGCTCCGCTGGCGGTCCTGTACTCATTGGGGGTTGGTAAAATGGCTCCCAGTTGTTCAAAGCGGTTGCCATGGTTGCTACCCGGGTTGTTCTTAATGTCCTGTGCATGTACGCAAAGCGTAACAATGGATAATAAGATAATGGAAAGAAATTGTTTCATCATTTGTTGGTTTTTTATTCTACTGCTTAAAAAATTAATTTTGACTATCGACTATTGATTCACATGGGCCATCTTTCTATGCAAATATACCCTGCCACCACCAATGCACTTACGGATAAGCCCCATACCCACCATTTGCGTTTTAATTTGAGTGTATTTACAAAGAAATAACTCAGTAAAAGAATCAATCCGACTACCAGTAACTGCCCTGCTTCGAGGCCTATATTAAAGCTTAACAACGGCATTGTTATGCCCTGCGATTTGGCCAGTAACGGACGGATAGTATTGGCAAATCCAAGGCCGTGAACCAATCCAAAGAACAAAGCCAGCCCGTATTGTGCCCTGTACTGACCATAATGTTTTTCTGTTTTTATTAAATTCAAAAAAGCCGTGACCACAATACTGAGCGGAATTAAAAATTCTACCCATCCGCTGTTAACCGCTATTATATCATACGCACTCAAAATAAGGGTGAGCGAGTGACCAATCGTAAAAGCGGTAACAAGGATCAATACTTTTTTCCAGTCGTTTACAAGGTAAATAGCAGCTAAAGCCAACATGAATAACTGGTGATCCAGGGCTTCGGTACTAATGATATGCCGCCAGCCCAAATCAAAAAAAATTGCAAAATCATCCATGCTTTGGTATCTCTTAAGCCGTTTATCCTATGTTTGTAAACAAATATTGTCAAATATAACTTTTATCACAACTCCCTTTACTCAATGGCCGGTATTTTATATAAATGGTTTTTAGGTGCTGCAATTTGTCTCTTTTTTACCGGGGCAGGCACGCATCCAATCTATGTAAGTGTGGCCGACATTGAATACAATGCCAGTACGAAGGCGCTGGAAGTAAGTTGTAAATTGTTTACAGATGATTTTGAAAAAGCACTCCGAACAGATTATAAAACTCCTGTAGACCTGATCAACCCGGCCGACAGGACAGCGATGGATAAACTCGTGATGGATTATGTGCTGAGGCATTTTACCATATACATTGAAGAAAAAGCAGTATCAATGAAATACCTGGGGTATGAGCAGATAGAGGAAGGTATCTACAGTTATTTCGAAGCGGAGAATATAAGTCTGCCAAAAAACTTTAGCTTTTTTAATACCTTATTGTATGCCTACCAGGAAGAGCAAATGGGCCTGATGCATGTAACGGTAAATGGTAACAGGAAAAGTACAAAACTGAATTACCCGGATAGTAAAGCAACGATCAGTTTTTAATCAAAGGAAAATACTCGTACTTGTGCGTAATAGTGTACTTAAAGTATTTTTTGAAATCACCCTTTGAAATTGTAAGATTAGAAATCTCCAGGTCTGTTTCCCTCGTTATTATTTCCCATTTTTCAATATATCACCCCACATCGGACTACGTGTTGAATGTTTATTTTCACTGGAATATTCGATGATCTGAATGATGTCATTCCAATAAAAGCTAAATACTTTCCTAAACTGAGTGATTTCTATTCTTTTTTCTTCAAAATTTATTTTAGTAGCAGCCGCAAGTTTAAGATGATTAAAAAATAAGTGAAAAAAAGGTCCGGTGAGCAATAGGGCCAAGGCGATAGAGAATACAATGGCGGACAGTTTATTTGTAATAAAAATAAGCGATCCTATTATCAGAAGAAAGAGAATAGGCGAAAGCCATAATGAAGCGATTCTGGATTTATTCGGTTTATATTCTTTCATCGGTAGGTAGTATATACTCTACGGGATATACATTAATAAATAATACAACAAATTAATCTTCTCCCAATTCCTCTTTCAAATCTTCCGAAATCGTCACCATCACCTTATCAATCCGCTGGCCATCCATATCAATGATCTCGAATTTAAAATCACGCCATTCAAAGGTTTCTCCTGTTACAGGAATGTGTTCCAACTCATGCAACACAAAACCGGCAACGGTGTCAAAGTCCTGCTCGTCCTGGTTTTGCCAGTCGGCACGGTTATAGTAGCTAAGAAAATTATAGAACTGGATCTGCGCATCCACCAAAAAACTGCCGTCTGCTCTTTCCACAATTTCATATTCTTCCTGGCCGCTATCGGGTACATCGCCTACAATGGCTTCCAAAATATCGTTGAGCGTTATCATACCTTCCAGCGTACCATATTCGTTTACTATAAAGCAGGTATGAATTTTTGTAGACTTAAATTTTTCGAGCAGTTGGTAGGCCTTGTTATTTTCAGGAACGAATAAAGCCGGTTTGGCCAGTTCGCTCAAAGTAGTGCCCGGCTTCGCCCTAAACAGGTCTTTAATAGAAATCAATCCTTTGATGTTGTCTACATTTTCTTCGCAAACAGGATAAGTGCTGAAAGCCAGTTCTCCCTCATTGCGAATATCATCCACTGTTTTATTGATATCAAACCAAACAATATCGGTGCGATGTGTCATTAAAGAGGTAATGTTTCTGTCGCCCAAATGAAAAACCCTTTCAATGATATCTCTTTCATCTTCCTCGATTTCTCCATGCTCACTTCCTTCAAATACCATGGCCTTAATTTCTTCTTCCGTTACGGCACTGTCACTTACATTATTCAGTTTAAAGATTTTGAAAAAACTATTGGAGACAAAAGCCAGTAAACCAACAATTGGATAAGCCAGTTTTGATAAAAAATTCATGGCCGGTGCTACAAACAGGGATATCTGTGTTGCTTTGGCCAGTGCAAATCGTTTAGGAATGAGTTCACCAAAAATGATAGACAAAAATGTTACGATCACCACAACAATGGTGGTAGAAATAGAAGCAGCATAGGGTTGCAGGATCTCCATTTTTTCAAAAACCGGTTGAAGGTCTTTACTGAATTTTTCCCCGGAATAGAGACCTGTTATTATAGAAATAAGTGTAATGCCTATTTGAACTGTAGAGAGAAATTTATCAGGGTTTTCAGAAAGCTTAAGCGCTGTGGCTGCTTTAAAGCTGCCTTTGTTTTTTAATGCTTCCAGTTTTCCCTTTCGAACACTTACCAACGCCATCTCGGTCATCACGAAAACAGCATTTAAAAGGATAAGAAATAGGAGTATAAATACTTCGGTCATGTTGATTTATTAAACTAAAGAATAGTTTTTGTTAAAAGAGTTTGCGGACAAATATCCGAAAAGAAAACCAATGAGGCCCCCACAAACCACATCCAGGGGAAAATGAACACCTACATATACCTGTGCATAGATGATAATACCGGCCCAGGCAAAGAACAGCCAGCCCCATTTTCCAATGTAATTTTTAAGGGTATAATAGAAAAAAGCAGCTAATCCAAAGTGATTGGTAGCATGGGAAGAGGTAAAACTGGAGCTTTTTGGGTGATAACTTACCAAAAAACGAACAGTATCAGCCATAGTAGGGTCGTTGCACGGCCGGATACGATATATATTTTCTTTTATCAGGTCGCTGCTGATGAAATTGGTAAGCACAGCTGTGCCTGCAAAAAAGAACAACCACCAGCCTGTGTTTTTTTTAAAATTAAACAGTATCCAAACCAGCATAAATAAATACAATGGTCCCCACAAATATTGGTTTCGTACGTATGGCATCACCGCATCAAAGAGCCCATTGTTCCATTTGGAATTAATAAGAGTAAAAAGATGCCTGTCGAACTCAATGAGGGGATGCATACGCTTAAATTAGGTAAAAAATAATTAAACTAACTTAGCGGCTGTTTAAAATAATAAAAATGTCCTTCCACAGCCGCCTCCCAAAGTTACTCCGCTGGATAATTTCTACCATCTTATTACTGCTGGTCCTGATGTTTTTATACCGTTTTCTCTTTTTTTATACCTATGGCACGCCAGGCAGATCATTACCGGGTTCGGCAATTTTGCTTGGTTTAAGATATGATGCCAGAATTGTATCTGTAATAGGGATTGCAATGCTCTTGTTGAGCCTTTTCCCCTTTTTTAATCCTTTCAAAAACCGCATTGCGAAAAAAATATGGCCGATCATTTTAACCATAATCTTTTGTATATTTTTATTTGCATATGTAGCTGATTTTTATCATTATGATTATTTAAAGGAACGCCTCAATGCTTCGGTGCTTGGCTACCTGGAAGATGCAGCTATATCATTTGGTATGATGCGCCAGAGTTATCCCATCGTAACCATAAGTATAATTCTCATTATATTACTGTTGGCTTATTGGTGGTTGGCAAAAAGAATGATTCAAAAAATTGATAAGGCAGAGCGTACTGTTACCCGGAAAAATATAAAATGGTATTTCATTCCGGCTGTACTAATCATGGGAGGACTTGTTTTTGGGAGATTAAACCAATACCCTTTAAGGTGGAGTGATGCTTTTTCACTGGGAGATGATTTTAAAGCACACACAGCACTCAATCCTTTCCAGACATTTTTAAGTTCCTTAAAGTTTAAAAACGCCACTTATGATCTTAATAAAGTAAAAGAATATTATCCGGCGATGGCTCAATATTTTGGCGTAGATAACCCGGATATTAATTCATTGAATTTTAACCGGGCCGTCAATTTTCCTGATTCATCTGCAGCTAAAACAAATGTAGTAGTGATCATTTGCGAAAGTTTTAGTGCATACAAAAGTTCCATGTTTGGAAACAGGCTTAATCCTACACCTTACTTCAACCAGCTTTCCGGGCAGGGGGTTTTTTTTGAAAGATGTTTTACGCCGGCATTTGGCACGGCAAGGGGTGTGTGGGCAACCATTACCGGTATCCCTGATGTGCAATACCCTATTACTTCCAGCCGCAATCCGGCCGCTGTAAACCAGCATAGTATTATGAACGATTTTACAGCCTATGATAAGTTTTATTTTTTAGGGGGCAGTACAAGCTGGGCCAATATAAGAGGAGTGCTGGATAACAATATCGACCGCCTTAAAATTTTTGAAGAAGATAGTTTTGATGCCGCCAGGGTAGATGTTTGGGGTATCAGTGATAAGAGTCTTTTTTTAGCTGCCAACAAAGAGTTCAGCAAACAAACAAAGCCGTTTATAGCAGTGATACAAACGGCGGGTAACCACCGTCCTTATACTATTCCTTCGGAAGATCTGCCGGAATTTAAAATGGCCACTTTCCCAGAAGATAGTTTGCGGAATAATTCCTTTATCAGCAATGCGGAATTGAATGCATTTCGTTATGCTGATTTTAGCATGCAAAAATTTATTGAAGCTGCTAAAAAAGAAAAATATTTTGACAACACTGTTTTTGTTTTTGTAGGCGATCATGGATTGATAGGAGATGCGGGTACTCATTTCCCGGTAAGTTTTACAAAACAGGGAATAGGATCCGAACATGTGCCTTTATTATTTTATTCACCCAAATTACTTCAGCCTAAAAAGGTTTTAAACGTTTGTTCGCAGCTGGATGTATTACCTTCTGCTGCCTATATTGCCCGTCAAAATCACACCAACACAACCATGGGTAAAAACCTGTTTGATACAAGTGATAGCACAGAAAGATTTGCCTTTATTGCCGATCCCAATACTACTAATGTTGGAGTGGTATCCAATGAATATTATTGGGGGCGAAATATTAAAACAAAAGAAAAATTTTTTGTCTCAGTAGTAAACAATAACCCGGTGGCAAAAAATACGTTTACAGACAGTATTTCGGGTAAATTGGAAAAAATGACCGGGGCCTGGTACGAAACGTCAAAATATCTTTTACTCAATAATAAAAAACGGCTGCAGAATAAATAGTATCCGTTTATCTTTACGGCCCTTAAATGAAGGATAAACTATGCTCACAAGATGGCTTGTGCCAAAAACTATTCAATGGATAGTAAAAATTTTCCTGATCTATCTTTTTATTTTCACCGCCTTCAGGGTGGCCACGGTTGTTTTTTTTAAACCTGTTGATATTAACCTGCTTGAACTCGGTCCTTCTTTTTGGCTTGGCCTCAAATACGATCTGCGCTGGATATCCTTTATCCTTTTTCCCATTGCCCTGGTTTCATTGTTTAAAAAACTGACGCCTTATTACAGCGAAAGAATGAAAAAATTCTGGACGATGTACCTGGGTATATTAACCCTAATGGTACTGTTCTTTTATGGGGCAGATTTTGGGCAGTTCTCTTATGTAAATGCGAGGTTAAATGCTGATGCCTTAATTTTTGCGGAGGATCCACAGGAGTCTTTACAAATGGTTTGGCAAAGTTATCCTATTGTATGGATATTGATAGCCCTTGTAGGTGCGGTAATGATGATGGTATGGATGTTTCGGCGCATACATGTAGGGGTGGAAGGAAGGAATGTACATATTCATAAATTCACATTCAGGCGCAGGTGGCACCTGGCTGCTTTGTTATTGCTGGGTTGGTTTATGCATGGGTTCTTTACTGCAAAACCACTTAACTTTTTTAGGGCATTCAGTTTAAATGATGCCTTTAAAAGCAACCTGGCATTAAACCCGTTGCAAAACTTTTTTACCACCCTTCGTTTTAGAAAACCCGATTTCAGCAATCAGGCAAAAGAGTATTACCCGGTCATGGAAAATTTTCTTAACCTGGCAACCAACGGAATAAAAAAAGGAAGCTATACCAGGCTGAAACATGCAGGCAGCAAAGCATTGGAAAGTCAACCCAATATAGTGCTGGTGATTTGCGAAAGTTTTAGCATGTACAAGAGCAGTATGAGTGGTAACCCGCTTGATCCTACGCCGTATTTTAATAATATGGCGGCTAACGGGATCTTCTTTGAGCGATGTTTTTCTCCCAGCTTTGGAACAGCAAGAGGGGTGTTCGCTACCATTACCGGCATACCCGATGTACAGCTGAGTAAATTTGCCACGAGAAACGAGGTTACGGTAAAACAAAGAAGTATTATCAATGATTTTACCGGGTATGAAAAACTGTATTTTATCGGCGGCAGGAGCCAGTTTAATAATTTTACCGGGTTGATCAATAATATAAAAGAGGTAAAAATTTACGAGGAGGGCGATTATAAATCACCTAAAGTAAATGTGTGGGGCATCAGCGATAAGAATTTATTTTTGGAAGCCAATGAAGTAATGGCAAAACAGCAAAAGCCATTCTTTAGTATTATACAAACAGCAGACAATCACAGGCCATTTAATATACCCGAGGAAGACAAAGATTTTATCCAGCAAAATATCCCGGCTGATACTTTGAATAAATATGGCTTTGAATCATTGAAGGAATACAATGCCTTTGCTTACACAGATTACTGTTTCAAAAAATTCATGGAAGCGGCTTCCGGGCAACCTTATTTTGACAATACGATTTTTGTTTTTGTAGGTGATCATGGAGTGGAGGGGGATGCTAATTTTATTTATCCCAAAGCGTGGACGGAGCAGCGGTTAGCCGAAGAGCATGTACCCTTATTATTTTACGCACCCAATTTACTTACTCCGCAAAAAAGAAAAGAAACTGTTTCGCAAATTGATGTGGTACCTACTATTGCCGGCATGTTGCAAATGCCTTATACCAATACCACATTGGGAAGAGATGTATTGGATACTTCTAAAAAGGAAAACGCTGCTTTTATTATTTATCATGCGCCCGGATGGATCGGGGTAGTAGGCGACGATTATTTCTACCGAAAAAATATCAGGATAAAAAAAGAAGAGTTGGTACCTGTAAGAACTGGCTTGCCTGTGTTGTCAAAATTGCAGGAGGATTCGGTGAAGAAAAAAATGTCTGCTTTAACATCTGCTATTTATGAAACGGCCAGGTGGATGCTGGTCAATAATAAATGATTTCTGATTGTTGAATGCTAATTTTCAAATCACAAATCATAATTCACCAATCAGCAATCATCGTACCTTCTTAGCGATCATAATCAGCCTCGGTGATTTCTTCACATCATACCGGTTAAAATCATAGTCGCCATATACTTCCTGGATTTGTAATCCCTGGTAGGCAAACATATCGGTAAAATCTCCTAAAGAGAACTTGGCTACTTTTTCTGTATATATCAATGGTTCCTGCAATGCCTCATCTTCTACAATTATCTTTTTATAGAAATGGTGCTCATCGTACCATTTGGTGATGATATAATTAATGCCCTCAATTTCTTTCTCCACGTTATGAACTGTATGATCTTCTGAATAATGAACATTCAGGTAATCCATTACAAAACAGCCGCCTGTTCTTAACGCAGTAGCAATGCAATGAATGGCATTGTCGTGCTCCCGTTGTGTACGGAAATAACCAAAGCTGGTAAAAAAATTGAATGCATAATCAAAATAACGTATCCAGAAAGGCAGGCGCATATCATGCTGGTAGAAATGGAGGTTCTCCGATTCATTTTTTAGTGCTTCATAAATACTATCGGCACTCAGGTCGATGCCTGTTACATCATAACCTTTACCTGCCAGTTGCATGGAATGCCTTCCCTTGCCACAGGCAACATCAAGCATAGCAACACCCGTAGCAGGTTTCAGGTATTTGATCAGTTTGTCAATAAATGCAGCTGCTTCCGTTTTATCCCTGTTGAAATAAAGCTGGTGATAGTAAGGAGAATTGAACCAATCTTTAAACCACGGTTGTTCCATAACGCAAAATTAGTTGATTAGTTAATCAGTTGATTGGTAATTATTCAACATTACAACTAAATTCGAGGGTTTTAATTATACATTATTCAGTTATGATTTATTAATTAAAAGGTATCTTTGTTTCCCTAAATTTCAATCAGAATGTCACTCATAAAAAGCATCTCCGGCATCCGTGGTACTATTGGCGGAGTTACCAGTGAAAACCTTACACCGCTTGATATTGTTAAGTTCGCAGCCGCATATGGTACATGGATCACGCAGTCGTCACAAAAAAAGAACGGAACTGCCCATAAAAAAATTGTTGTGGGCCGCGATGGACGTATAAGCGGTGAAATGGTTAAGAGCCTGGTAGTAGCAACTTTAAATGGATTGGGTATTGATGTAATAGATCTTGACCTGAGTACCACTCCAACAGTAGAGATGGCCGTCGTTTTTTTAAAAGCCGACGGCGGTATTATCCTTACCGCCAGCCACAACCCTAAAGAGTGGAATGCATTAAAATTATTAAACAGCCGGGGAGAATTCATCAGCGGCGAAGAAGGACAATTAATTTTAGAACTGGCCGAAAAGGAAGCCTTTATTTTTGCTCCTGTTGACAAACTGGGCTCAACCATAGCAGATGATACCATGCTGAACGAACACATTAAAGCTATTGTATCACACAAACTCGTTGACGTAAAAGCTATTGAAGCAGCCGGGTTTAAAATTGTGGTGGATGTGGTAAATAGTACCGGCGCTATTGCAGTACCTGCACTGCTAAAAGCATTAGGAGTAGAGAATATTATTATGCTCAATGAAGAAATAACAGGAAAATTTGCGCATAATCCTGAACCCCTGCCGGAAAATCTTACCCAATTGAGCCAGGAAGTTTGCACTCAAAAAGCTTCCCTTGGTATTGCTGTAGATCCGGATGTGGACAGGCTTTGTTTTGTTTGCGAAGACGGAACTATGTTTGGAGAAGAATATACACTCGTTGCAGTAGCCGATTATATACTGGGCAACCAACCCGGCAACACAGTAAGCAATCTTTCTTCTACCCAGGCTTTAAAAGATGTAACAGAAAAACATGGAGGTCAATATTTTGCCAGCGCGGTAGGAGAGGTGAATGTAGTGAATATGATGAAAGAAAAAGAAGCAGTGATTGGCGGAGAAGGCAATGGTGGTATCATTGTTCCTGAATTGCATTACGGCCGTGATGCCTTAATTGGCATTGCATTATTTTTATCGCACCTGGCGCATAGCAAAAAAAGTATCAAACAATTGCGCAGCACGTATCCTGATTATTTTATAAGCAAAAATAAAATTACGCTGGAAAATGGGGTAGATGTAAAAAATGTCTTTGATCACATCAAAACCAAATACCAGAATAACCCTGTGAACGAGATTGACGGGTTGAAAATCCAGTTTGACAATGACTGGGTACACTTAAGGACCAGCAATACAGAACCCATCATCCGTATTTATGCCGAAAGTAATTTTGAAACCACGGCTGACAATATTGCTTTGAGATTGATGAAGGATATTAAGGAGGCGATGTAAAATGCAAATCCCCTCCGTCCGCTAAAAGGGAAACCGGGAGTTCAGCATATCAGGGCAGTTTTTTTAAATTATGGAGATTTATAAAAAATATTATAAACTTTAAAACTAAGTTCCCTTTACACCGGTAATGTCGGGCTGGGGGCATGATATGAGAATCTATTTCGACAACGCAGCAACAACAGCACTTGAGCCACAGGTACTGGAAACAATGATGCCTTTTTTTACAGAAAAATTTGGCAACCCGTCTTCCATTTATTCTTATGGAAGAGAGACAAGAATGGCGGTGGAAACGGCACGTAAAACCGTTGCAAAAATTCTAAATGCGCATCCCGCAGAAATATTTTTTACCAGTGGAGGTACCGAAAGCAGTAATACTGCTATCCAGGCTTCTGTAAGAGATTTGGGTTGCAGGCATATCATTACATCGCCGGTAGAACATCATGCTGTTTCGCATACAGTAGAACACCTGGATAATATGGACGTAGTAAAAGTGAGCTATGTAAAATTACTACCTAATGGCCACGTGGATATGGACGACCTGGAAAAATTATTGGCGGGTTCTGAAGAAAAAACATTGGTGAGTTTAATGCATGCCAATAACGAGATAGGAAACATCCTTGATATATTTGCAGTAGGGGAGTTGTGCAAATTGTACAACGCTATATTTCATAGCGATACGGTACAAACAGTAGGTCATTTTCCTTTTGATCTCAGGAATACGCCGATACATTTTATAACAGGCGCAGCCCATAAATTTCACGGACCTAAAGGCGTAGGCATTTTATATATCAATGAAAATGTTCGCATCAAACCAATTGTACATGGCGGTTCGCAGGAACGCAACATGCGTGCCGGTACAGAAAATATCTATGGTATTGTTGGTTTTGCCAAAGCCCTGGAAATGGCAACTGCAGGCTATGAAGACGATAGTGCCTATATCGGTACTTTAAAATACTATATGCATGAGCAGTTAAAGAAACATATACCTGGCGTTGCGTTTAACGGCGATGTACTGGGCAGAAGCTTATACACGGTATTAAGTGCAAGCTTTCCTAAAACAGAAAAATCGGAAATGATATTGTTTAACCTCGACATCAATAATATTTGCGCCAGTGGTGGCAGTGCCTGTACCAGCGGTGCCGACCAGGGAAGCCATGTGATCAGGGCAGTTAACAATAATCCCAACCAGGTTACAGTGCGGTTTAGCTTTTGTAAGCACAATACAAAGGATGAGGTAGATGCTGTTGTGTTGAAGTTGAAAGACCTTGTGTAAAAAATATCATCGAAAAAAAACCTGCTTTGTTTAGAGCAGGTTTTTTTATGGAGTTGGCTTTTAGCTTAAAAGTTATAACCTAAGGCACTGCTCAGTTCATCGGGCAAGGCAGGCAATTTTTTCCTGTCAATTAAAAAACTGCTTAACTGGGATATTTCTTTAAAAATATAATGTTTATCCATTGCGCCCTGCAGGTAGCCGGCGCCCGTGCTTCCTCCTGTGCCAATACGGGTGCCTATCATGCGGCGAACCATGTTGATGTGACGATAGCGCCAGTTGCCCAGCTGGTTATCAATTTCCAGTAAACTGTTCAATAATTGAAAAGGCATTTCCATCATGGGATAGCCCCGGTACAACATAATAAAAAGTGCAGAGCGACAGGCTTTGGAACTGAGTAAATGCTCTCCATCGTTGTTAGCGTCAAAAAATATCTTTCTAAAAAGCGCCAGGTTATCTTTCTCCCCTTCTGCTAAACTTTCGGTATATATTTTTTCATATTGCACCCAGTAAGTTTCACCTGCGGGCCAATAATTATTATCCTCGGCAAAAGGCATTCTTTCCAGCCAGTTATTAACGAGTTCAATGACCGAAGCGCCATTTTCGGCTTCTTTAATAATATCAATCTCCTTTTGATCCAGTTGTGAAATATAATATTCCTGGCCGTGGCGTTGCTGGTATTTTAAGCCCAGTCTTGCTTCAATTATTTTAAATTGCCAGCTTTGAAAGCCGGAAGCCGGCCTGAGCATATCCCTGAAATCGAGGAAATCCATGGGGGTCATTGTTTCCAGGATGTCTATCTGCTGAACGATCACCCTAAAAATAGTAACCACACGCTGCATCCTGTGTACCACTGTTTGCATTTCGGGAGAATTATCATTCACCCTTGGTTTGCTCATGATAGCTATAACAGAATTTACTTCAAACAAAATCTGTTTGAACCATAATTCATATGCCTGGTGAATGATGATGAAAAGCATTTCATCATGCGCAGGTAGGTTTCCTTCTTTAAAACTTTCAGGTTCCTGGGCTTCAATAATTTTATCAAGCTGAAGATATTTTCCGTAATACACCGGCTTATGTTCCATGAGCAAAATTTGCGGCAAAGGTAGGTAAGGGAAATAAGGAATAAGGAATTGAAAATAAGGAATGAGTGAAAGTAATCCATTCCGCCCCTTTATTTCAATCTTAGCAGCTAAACGCAAAACTTGTAGATGAAGTTGCTAGCCGCTAACCGCTAACAGCTAACGGCCTGTCCTCATTCGTGTAATTAGATTGAATTCGTGTAATTCTTATCTAATCAATATCACCGTTCCTTTTTGTTCTGTTTTTTGATTAGTGTCAACATGTATATATTGAAGCACCCATACATATGTACCTGAATCAGCGCCCTGGCCTTTAAAGGTTCCATCCCATTTTTGTAACCAGTTACGGGTAAAAAATAAACGCTGACCAAACCGGTTATAAACGCTAAAGGTTAATTCCCTTGCCTTGTAGGCATTAAGAGGGTAGAGATAATCGTTTAAGCCATCGTTGTTGGGTGTAAAAGCGGAGGGTACAGCAATATAACAGTTGTTTACTACTTTAATGGTATGTGTTGCTGTATCCGAACAGCCAAAACTGTTGCGAATAATCAATCTTACTGTTTGATCTCTTGTAGTTAAAGGAACAGGATAGGTTTGTGGCGGAGGATTTCGCAAGCCGTTAATTACGCCATTACCAAATGTCCATTCGTAACCGGTAATATTTCCTTCACTTTGATTTAAAAAAGTAGCCGTTTCATTCGGGCAAACAAATGGAGGCCCCTCAAAAGCTGCTACCAATAAATTGTCAAATAATATCGCTGCCGTTGCCGTATCCTTGCACACACCATTTGAAACGATCAGGGTAGTATTCTTCTGCCTGAAATCTGTGTAAGTGATCAGTGGATTTTGTACTGAGCTTGTTCTTGTACCGTCAAAATTCCATTGCCAGCTGTTGATTCCATTTGTGCCATTGTGATTATACTGTACCGTATTTTGCGCACAACCATAAACAATGTTGTAAGTGAAATTAGCATTCACTGTGTCTGCAATAGAAAAATTTATAAATGAACCTGCAGGTGTTTGGAGGCTGCATTCATCCGTTAAAGTATTGCCGTCACTGCCATTTTGAAGTGTGATAGTGTAGACGCCTCCAACCTGCATTGGTCCCGAAAGCTGAAGGGTAATATCACGGGAGAGCCCACTGGTACAGTTTCCTGTTGCAGCTGTAATAACCACCGGTGTAGGTCCGGTTACAGCAAAATCGCTTCCATTTGGAGCAATTGAACTGCATTGTATGGACTTACGGAAAACAAGTTGTAAAGAATTGGGAGCACAACCAGGTCTGGTTAAACTATCCATAGGAGTTGGGAGAACAGGCGCAATAATAAAGGGAACATTATCGCCTGCGGGAACCGACCTGTCGCAATAATCCAGCAAGGTATTATTATCCGTGCCACGCCGGGCAGTAAGTACATAATTACCCGGGGGGATAGGGTTGGTCAGGGTTAGGATAACAGAATCCATATCAAAACCGTTGGCGCAGCCGATGCCTGCGGCCGAAATAATTGAATTGCCCGGATCGTTAATGGTAAAGTCAGAACCATCAGGGGCAAGGCTGTTGCATTTCATTTTTTTATTAAGCTTTACCCTTACCTGCCTGGTATCGCAAACAGAAGCAGCACGACTCAACCTGGGCAAAAGAGGGTCTGTAATGCTTGCAGTGCCACCTGTAAAGGAAAGCTGGTACCCGTTTGTACTATTGGTAAAATTTGCCACCATTAGTAAATATTCATGTCCAACGGTAAGGGTGGGCATCCTGTTGAAAGGCGTGTTGCCACTGGCCGAACCTGCGCAATGAACATCACCGCTTGCGCCAGCCCTGCAGCCGGTAGGCAGGTTTGGAAAGGGCGCCCCCGGGCCACTTACGCCATAAATATTCATTGATACCTGCAGGCTTGAATTAGTAAAAACATCCCCTGGATTTCGCCCCGTGATATCATATAAAACCCAATCATAATCGTCATCTACTGCAGGGGATGCTGCAGAAATTTCAAACGCAAAGCTGCCGGTTTGGTAGCAGGTAAATTTATACCAAAAAGAGCGACTGGATGTTACAACGGTGGGTGCGCACCCGGTGGTAGCAACAGAGGGGCCCGAACACAATGCAATGGTATCTTGTACAAAAGGGGTAGTACCACAAACAGGGATAGCACTAGATGGTATCATACCAGGTACGCTACAGGGTTGTGCAAATGCATTTAACCCCGATAAGCAGGAAAGAAAAATCAGCAAAATTAGTCTGTTCATGGTCATACAAAGATAGTAAAGACCTTTTTGAAGGGCTTTTTGCTGCATACCGTTCATATAATCCTGGCTATTGAAGCCTGTTCTTTATCTCTTGCAATTTAAGGAGGGCTTCTACGGGAGTGAGCCTGTTAATATCGGTAGCCTCCAGCAATTGCCGAATCTCTTCAAAAGCAGCAGAGTGTGCATCAAAAATGCTGAGTTGCATTTTAGGTAAGGAAACAGTTTTAAGTCTTTCTTTCACATCAGGTCCCTTATCGCCATGCTTTTCTTCTAATTGGGCTAACACTTCATTTGCCCGGTCTATCAAGGCAGGCGGCATACCTGCCATTCGTGCCACATGAATACCGAAACTGTGCGTGCTTCCGCCGGGAGCCAATTTGCGGAGAAAAATAACTTTGTTGCCAACTTCTTTATTGGTAATGTGGTAATTCTTGATCCGCTCAAAACGATTTTCCAGTTCATTTAATTCGTGGTAGTGAGTAGCAAATAATGTTTTTGGTTTATGTGGAGACTGGTGAATGTATTCTGCAATGCTCCAGGCAATGGAAATACCATCGTAAGTGGATGTGCCACGGCCAATTTCATCCAGCAATATCAAGCTTCTTGAAGTAATGTTGTTGATGATACTGGCGGTTTCATTCATCTCTACCATAAAAGTACTTTCGCCACCACTCAAATTATCCGAAGCGCCAACCCTTGTAAATATCTTATCTGTCAAAGGAATTTTTGCAGCAGCAGCCGGCACAAAACTTCCCATATGGGCCATTAAGGTAATAAGCGCTGCCTGGCGCAGAATGGCACTTTTACCACTCATGTTGGGCCCTGTTAAAATGATCAGTTGCTGTGTAGTGGCATCCAGCTGAATATCGTTGCTGATGTATTTTTCGCCCTGGGGCAAATTGCGCTCAATAACCGGGTGCCTGCTTTCCGTAATGGCTAATTCATCTCCCTCGTGCAGCACTGGTTTTTTGTAATTAAAATGCAACGCATTGGCGGCAAAACAACCCAGGTTATCCAATACGGCCATTACATGGCCATTCACCTGCATGGGTGCAATGTAATCCTGCAATTCACTCAATAATTCCTGGAAAAGCTGCTGCTCAATTTGTAATATTTTATCTTCTGCTCCTACAATTTTTTCTTCGTATACTTTTAATTCCGGTGTAATATACCGTTCAGCATTGGCAAGCGTTTGCTTGCGTATCCAGGTTTCGGGTACTTTACTTTTGTGCAGGTTGGTAACTTCCAGGTAATAGCCAAATACATTATTGAAACTGATTTTTAGAGAAGAGATGCCGGTATGGGCAGCTTCCTTCTGTTGCAACTCCAATAAATAATTTTTTCCCCCGCTGGCAATATTTCTTAGCTCATCCAGCTCGGCATGAATACCGGGAGCAATCAGTCCGCCCTTGTTTACAAGCGCCGGCGGGTTTTCGCTGATCTCCTTCAATATTTTTTCTAAAATATAATGACAGGGATTTAAAGAATCACCCAGTCGTTTTAAATATTCGTTGGATGATACACTGCAAATTGTTTTGATGGCTGCTGTTTGTTGCAAACCCTTTGCCACCTGCAATACTTCTCTTGGGTTTATTTTTTTTAGCGGTACTTTACTTGCCAGCCTTTCCACATCGCCAGCCTGCTTAATATGTTGTGTAATTTTATTCCTCACATCGGTTTCTTTAATCAGCCATTCCACTGCGTCCAACCGCTCATTAATTTGGTGAATATTATTGAGCGGCATCAGCATCCAACGCTTCATTAACCTTGCTCCCATGGGAGATACCGTGTTGTTGATCGTTTTAAACAAGGTACTGTTTTCACCAATCAGTTCAAGATTGCGAATGGTAAACCTGTCCATCCACAAATGATCATCTTTATTAATGCGCTGTAAAGAAGTAATATGTTGAAGGTTGGGATGCTCGGTATCTTTCAGGTAATGTAAAATGGCACCGGAGGCAATAATACCTTCCTTCATGCCTTCTACACCAAAACCTTTTAAGCTATGTGTGCCAAAATGTTTCAGCAAACTCTCTTCTGCATACACATCTGCAAAGACCCACTCATCCAAAGTGTAAGTAAAAAAATTATTACCAAAATTTTCTTTAAAGAATTTTTGTTTGTTGCGCTGAAAAATTACTTCAGCCGGTTGCAGGCTTTGCAATAATTTATCGGTGTATTCCTTGTCGCCCTCTGCAATAAAAAATTCACCAGTAGAAATATCCAGGAAAGCCAGGCCAATTTTTTCTTCTGTAAAATGTATGGCCGCTAAAAAATTATTGCTGTTGTGTTCCAGCATTTTGTCGCTGGTGGCTACACCTGGTGTTACCAGTTCTGTAACCCCTCTTTTTACAATTCCTTTTACTGTTTTGGGATCTTCCAACTGGTCGCAGATAGCAACCCGGTACCCCGCTTTTACCAGTTTGTGCAGGTAGGTATCCATCGCATGGTACGGAAAGCCTGCCAGTTCAGATGATGCAGCATTTCCGTTATTTCTTTTGGTAAGGGTAATACCCAACACCTGTGAAGCCACAACAGCATCCTGCCCGAAAGTTTCATAAAAATCACCCACACGAAACAACAGGATGGCATCAGGATATTTTGCCTTGATAGCATTGTGTTGTTGCATTAAAGGAGTATCGCCCGCTGCTTTTGCCATGGTCCGCAAAAATACGGGTTTGAAACTGGCTTAAAAATGGTTTTTAACCCTGTTTTTTTGTTGGGGATTGTTTGTGGAAAGGCTTCGCGTTTCTTTGATTGTTATCAGTCATTGGTTATTTATTTAACCTGATTCTCAAAGTTACCTGAGGACACTGCAAACTCAGTATATAAAAAAACTATAGGGGAAGCAACTTATTGAAATCGCTAAGGATAAAAGTCCAATTGTTTAGTTAACTTTTCTAATGTTAGTAATTTATCCAAATATAAAGCCGGGAAGAGAAAAGTATATGCTAACTTGACTTAAGGTTAAAAAAATAAACCTATGTTACGATTCCTTCCTTCGAAAATTCGATGGGGTTTAAAATTCCTCCAATACTTTTTCTTTCTGGCAGTTTTTTCCTCCTTATTATACGGTTGTAAAAAAACTGAATGGAACGAGGCATCTGAAAATATAATTCCTACAAGCCAGGCAAATTCTCCCGTAATGCATAGTCGTAACTCGACCGAAATTGAAGAGTGGCTGGAAGATAAACAGACACAAGTTGGAGAACAAGGCGGTAACATGGTAGCAACCATCCTGCAACAAATGCGTATTGACGACCAGTATAGTGAACCTTTTGGTGATGAAAATTTTATCATAGTTCCAATAAACTATTAAAGTAATTTGAGTGCTCACGTCCGGACAGATCTATCCGAACCTTTACAATATCTTCTAATAGTGGAAGATGAAAACGGTCAGATAAGAAAAGGTGACCTGGTAATGTTCTATGCCGCAGGGCAAGGCATCATAGATATGCCTGCAAACTCATTTACCCGTTTTTTTACAACACAGTCTCTTGAGATTGACGGCACATTCGCTTTAGTATCATTAGCTGATATCAAGCAATATGAAATGGATATAGAGGAAGGTAATCCAAAAGAATTCAGGGCCTGGGAGGGCAGAGCTCCTGTATACAATGGCGATAATATTGTTTGTGTGGATTGGTACCAGATCACGACCATTTATTACTCAGACGGCACAATTGAGGAATTTGTAGATTTTTTATATACACAATGTTATGGGGGTAGTGGCGGGGTAGGAGGAGGAGGTAATGGCTCAACCCCTCCTGATCAGACTCACTACCCAGTTACTAGACGAGTTACTTTCACAGTAGCTAGCGTGTCAGCTGCGTATGAGGGGTGGACCTTATATGCAGATTATAATTTAAGTGGAGAATGTTATCCAGGCACCCCTAGTCAAAGCTATTTTACAGGGCCTCCAGTTCCTGTAGATGGTTCCGGAACCAGTAACTCTCATATGTTATTCCACTCAGGTACTATGCATTCGGTTCCTTGGCATTCCTGGTATCTTGTCTTTCAGTTACAGGCTAACAATGTAAGCTTGTTAACCGGCAACAAGACTGCAAAGGCGCAATTTTCAGCGCATTTAACTTTTCCAAATCAATCCCCTGTACGTCATAGATATCCGGGAAATTCAAAAACCTGGCCAGCTGCAATTGCGTTACACTAATACGATCTTTAAGAAAACAAATGCGAAAAATAATCAAACTATCTTTTTTACTTTTACTACATTCCTTTTTCAGCGAAGCTCAGCCTCAACTATTGAATAAAGGGGTATTGCTGTACCAGGGTAGCGTTGGCAGCAACAAGTTGACTTCTGACAGGTTTTGGTTCCGGGATAGTTCCGTTATTTATGAACAAAACTCTGATTATAAAGTCAGCCATGGTGATACGGTTATTTTCGAGGGATATGAAACCTACAAATACACTTTTTTTGACCTAAGAACCCTGAAATGCCAGGATTATTTTAGTTTTTCTGACACAGCTGCGGTTGAAAGCAATTACACAGTAGAATCGGGAGATGCGCCAGGCTGGAATTTTTATATAGGCCATAACAAAAAAAGCCTGGATAGCATGTTTTGTCTTGCAGATACCATAATTGATAAGAAGACTTACAAAAGAATAAGATATAGTGAGCGCAGGCCAGACTACGACTATTATTTTGAAGAGACTTACTTTTTTGTATGCAATATCCCGATTAACAACCTGGTAAATATTGATAAAAGACTGGAAAAAAAATTGCCAGGCTGTATGTTGCAAAAAATTGACATGCACCAGCTTACCCCCTATCCCATGAGAGATTCCACGCTATTTATACCCGAACGTAATTACCTCACCAAAGAAGAAGAAAAAATATTTCAGCAATGGCAGAGGAATTCACTTGAAACAGCCTTACCAGTGCTTACCATAGAAGAAGTGAGAAAAAAACCTTTTCTTCCTATAAAATATAAACAACATCCTTTTTATAAACAAACGCTGAAATGGGAATCAGAACAAAACAGCAACAATTAAAATATCAATTTTCCTGCTTTGTAAAGATCTCCTTCTTCATCTTCTCCCACAATCCGTCAAATGTCTGGTGATTTTCTTCCTTCCACTTTTTACTAAAGGCCCTCATCTTTTCATTCCGGTCGTCTTTGGTAAGGGAAAAGAATGCGGTGAGTGCTTCCTTATCATTATCAAAAGCCTTCTGGTTATACAATTCCTTTAATTGTTGTTCTTTGCGGATATTGCTGCCGGCCATATCAATCTCCATTTCTTCTCTCAGCATTACCTTTTCATCATAACTGCCGGAAGGTAAAAGGGTTTTTGCAATAACAGGCATGAGCTCTATCAGCATCAGTATAACAATGATGAGGTAATACCGGAACTGGAGGGCTCCGTTGCCTTTTATGAGATTACTCAACGCCTCAATACGGGTTAAAAAACCATCATTAAAGTAGGTACTAAAGGCGGCCTCTTCTGTTTTGATTTTTGCTTCCATATCTTTTAACGCCTTGTCAGCACTGTCTAATTTCGGTTGCGCAGTTTTAAGCAGCGCCTGGTACTCCCCATCCAGTTTCTGGTATTCATTTCTTTTGACAATGGCAATATCTTTTATGCCTACTTTACCGGTTCCACCACTGCCATCTGTTTCTGCTAAAAAGTTACCCCTGGCCTTATCAACGATCGAATACTTTTCCTCCAGCTGTTGCTGAATATTATTTTTAGTAAGATTCAATTCTGCCTTCTGATTTTTATACAGGGAGTCCAGTTCGGTTCTTTTAAGCATTTTCTTTTTTTCATTGTCTAAAGATGTTTGCAGTTTTATTTCCTTATCAAACATATACAATACCGCAGGCTGCGCCATAAAAGTACCAATGGTCAATGCCAGCAATCCACGAAAGAGCAGGGGAGTAAACTTTCGTTTATTAAATTTGGTAATCCCTTTTATCAGTGCACGGTCAATGGTTAAAATAATAAATCCCATAAACAGGCCAAGGGCTACCGCCATGATCAAAGAACTTACAATTGTGCTGAAGAAATAGGTCCATGCCAGGCAGGCAAATATCCATGTGGCCAGTACACTCATACCAATGATGCGATAACGGTTCCTGTCAACAACAGTGTCTGTCAGTATCTCTTTTTCTGCAGTAGATAACCACCATAAAAATTCGGTGAATGTTGAAGGTTCGTAAGTTTCCCGCTGAGACAGGGGTATATTTTTTTGGGCCATGGCTATACTATTGATTTTTTAAGTAGAAATTAATACCATTAATACTGGTTAGTGATTAATAAAAACTGGTAAAACGTTGTTAAGAGTCTATAACGGGGCAGCCAAAAGCAGAGCCCGTTAATACAATCAATAGAAGCGTTGAAGTTGAAGAGTTGCAAAGTAGCATTTCTTTTCAATGTTGAAACGGGGTTATTGTGTATTTATTTCTACTGATCAGCTACATTAACACTTTGTTATATCGTTGCATTAAACCCCTGTTGTTGAAATGTGTCTATTGCCTATCTTTGCCCGCCTCTAATGGCAGGCTATTTGAATAAGCCTATTTAAAAACAAACACATGAAGAAATTTTTTATGAGCCCTCTTTTAGTCCTGATCAGTTTTTTACCGGTAGTAGCCCAACCGGGTTTGGGAAAAAGTGATCCGGAAGGGAAAAAAGTGTTGGATGCGGTAAGTGCAAAATTTAAGACCTATAAAACAGTTACAGCGAAATTTTCCTTAAAAATTGAAAACGGGGCAGGGAAAAACCTGGGAGTAAAAACCGGTACAGTTTACATGAAAGGTGTAAAGTATCGAATAAGTGTAACCGGCCAGGAAATTTTTAGTGATGGCAGCAATGTTTGGACCTATGATAAAGCGGCCAATGAAGTAACCATCTCCAAACTTGATCCTTCTGCCAATTCATTAACTCCGCAAAAATTATTTACCAATTTTTACGAAAAGGATTTTTTATACAAATTAAATGGTCCTGTAAAACTGGGCGCTAAAACATTTAAAGAAGTAGAATTAACACCCATTGACAAAACCAGGCCTTTCCATAAAGTGTTATTGTATGTAGATAACAACGCGATCAGCAGCACTAAGATTTTTGAAAAAACCGGCAATCGGTATACTTACAGTACTACTGCATTAACACCTAATGCTACGGTAGCCGATGCAACATTTACATTTGATGCAAAGAAATACCCCGGGGTAGAAGTGGTGGATTTGAGATAGAAAACCCATAACTCCAAACCCCTGAAGGGGCTTACGAAGATTATTATATTTTATAGATACTTAAATCCCGGAGAACATTCGCCGGGATTTTTTATTTGCAAACTAATCTTACTTTTAAATCTCCCCTCCAGGCGGGCAGGGGGTTCCCCATCTATATGAATTATTCTTCAACCCTGCCAGGTCAATCACCCTGTCTACCACGGTTGCGGCAACTTCCTCAACGGTTGTTGGCCTGCTGTAAAAAGATGGAGTAGCAGGGCAAATAATGCCACCTGCCAAAGTGATGGCCTCCATATTTTTTATGTGAAAGAGGTTATAGGGTGTTTCTCTTGCAACGCAGATAAGTTTCCTGCGTTCTTTCAAAATTACATCTGCCGCCCTGGTGATAAGGTCGTCGGAAATCCCACTGGCAATACGCCCAAGTGTTCCCATGCTGCAGGGAATAATGATCATAGTATTGTATTGCCCCGATCCGGAAGCAAAAGGAGCGGTAAAATCGGTTTTGCCGAAGGTTTTTACATCAAAATTGCCATAACTGTCTTCTGACAGTTCCGTTTCCCAAACCTGTTTTGCATTGTCTGTCATAACAAGCGACAGTTCAGCTACCTGTTCTTTCATTTGCAACAGCTTTGTTAATAATAGCTTTGCATATATTGAACCGCTGGCGCCCGTGATGGCTACTACAATTTTTTGCATTATTTTTCCGTTTATATCACCGAAGGTATAAACAAAAGAATTATGCAAAAGTTTACTGTTAGCTTACTGTTTTTGATGGCCGTACTGGCTGGTATTTCTTTTAAGCCTGCACCAAAGGAAAAAGTGAACTGGATGAGTTTTGCTCAAATGCAGGAAGCCTATTCAAAAAATCCTAAGCCTATTCTTGTTGACCTTTACACCAACTGGTGTGGCTGGTGTAAAGAAATGGACAGAACTACCTATCGAAATGCCAAAGTAGCGTCTTACATCAACGAAAATTATTACGCAGTTAAATACAATGCAGAATCAACTGACAGTGTGTGGTTCAATAAAATGAAGTATGAATTTAATAAAGCATTAAAAACAAATGACCTTGCATTGTACCTCAGTTTCGGCGATCGTGCTTACCCTAATACTATTTTCCTTACTGCCATCGATGCAAAACCTGCGCCTTTATCGGGTTACATGAAAGCGAAAGAAATAGAAGCGCCGCTAAAATATTTTGTGGAAAAAAAAGGAGACGAAACTTTTGTTGAGTTTAACAAGACGATGAAAGCAGAATGGTAACCTCTTAAGTATGGGTTTTTATAAACCGAACCAGGTTCTGCAATACTTCCTCCCTGTTTATTTCATTCATCATCTCATGTCTCCCGTCTTTGTACAGATCATAACTGAAATCTTTTACGCCGGCAGCCTTCCATTTTTCAACCAGCGTTAAAAAACCTTTACCCTCCAGTCCCACCGGGTCTTTGTCTCCTGCAAATGCATACACGGGAATATCTTTGGGAATTTGGTTTATATTTTCCTGCTTAAAGCCATCCCTGATTCCTTTAAAGAAATAAAAATAAAAAAGAGCAGTGCATACATAACCACATTGCTTATCCTCCACATATTTATCTACTTGTTTACTATCCCTGCTCAGCCAATCTGATACCGTTCGGTTCGGTTTGAATTTTTTATTAAAGGCACCAAAAGAAAGTGTGTCTATCAATACGCTTTTATAAGCCGGGCCAAATAATTTCATTTGTAGCCAGGCTACGCCAATACCAATGCCCATCAGCGGATCCTGTTTTCCATTGGAAGCTGATAAAATTAGCCCATCAATATTTACCCCAGAAATTTGAAAATATCGCTGACATAAAAAAGAACCCATGCTATGGCCTAATAAAAAAACTTTTTTAGACTTATGTGTTCTGCGATGATGTTGAATACAAAGATCTATATCTTTTACCTGTTGATTGTACCAGTTGTGCCCGGTGATACCCTGGAGGCTGATGTTACTCACGGCTTTGCCATGACCGCGCTGGTCGTGCGCATACACGGCTATATGGTTTTCCACAAGAAGGGTGGCGATGCTATGATAGCGTTCTGCATATTCAGCCATGCCATGGGCAATGTGCAAAACAGCAAAGGTATCGGTATCGGGCAACCAGCCATATACAGGCATTTGATGCCCATCGGAACAGGTAATAAAAAATGACTGGCTGATCATTTATGGTTTTGCTTTTTCGTCCGGCAACAAAACAAAGCTGCTGGCAACAAAACGGTTGTTTACAAGAGCGCCACTCACTTTTGCTTTCCGGATGGATTCACAAAAACCATCTTTGGCATGGGCGTCACCATGTTTGTCAATACTGCTGCCATCAACAAAATAAGGAGCACCATTTATCCTTACTGCCAGGTCGCAACCGGTTTTACCCTTCATTCCAAATTTGCATTGACCGCAGGAAGCCTCAACGATTTGAGTGCTGTCTGTAAGCGCTTTAGCAGTTTGTGCGTTGGCATCTGCAGCTATAAAAAGAATCAAAGCAAACGAAAATAATTGTTTCATACATTTTAATTGAGTAACAAATTTACTTCAAAGTTGATTTTAAAAATCAACGTTGTATAATTAGCTCACATGAAGTGATTGTGGCATTTAATTCGTGTTTATCTGCCCCAAACTTGTCATCCGTGTATCGAACAAAAAATCCCGCCAGCGGCGGGATTAAAAATTTATTTAGATACTTCAGCCATATCCGGAATGTCTGCAGCTTTATATAAGCCTGCATCCAATTTTTTTTTGGTTTCTTCAAATGCCTTTAGGGTAATATCAATATCTTCAAAACTGTGTGCTGATGTAGGAATGAGACGATAAATAATATCCCCTTTTGGAATTACGGGGTACACTACAATACTACAGAAAATATGGTAATTCTCTCTCAGGTCCATTACCATTTGTGTAGCTTCCGGCACATCGCCTTTCATATAAATGGGCGTGACAGGAGAATTGGTATCCCCGATATCAAAACCTCTCTCTCTTAACCCTGTTTGAAGGCGCTCTACATTCGTCCATAATTGTTCCCGGAGTTCAGGCATATTTATGGTCATTTCCATGCGCTTCAACATACCTTCCACAATTAATAATGGAAGACTCTTGGCAAAAATTTGTGAGCGGACATTGTAACGCAAATATTTCAATACATTTTTTGGCCCGCTTATAAAAGCGCCAATGCTGCCCATACTTTTTACAAACGTAGAAAAGTAAAGATCGATGCCATCCTGGCAATCCTGCGCCTGGTCTGCACCACCGCCTGTAGGCCCCATGTATCCAAAACCATGCGCATCATCAATTAAAATGCGGAACTCGTATTTTTTCTTTAATGCAACAATCTCTTTTAAAATGCCCTGCTCACCATCCATTCCAAATACCCCTTCGGTGATCACTAAAATACCCCCGCCATTTTTTGCAGCCAGTTCTTTGGCCCGCTGCAATTGTTTTTCGCAGTCTTCAATATCGTTGTGTTTAAATGCATACCGGTGCCCCATATGCAACCGAACGCCATCCACAATACAGGCATGGGATTCTGCATCATATACAATTACATCTCTCCTGTTTACCAATGCGTCTATACAACTCATGATGCCCTGGTAACCGAAGTTGAGCAACATGGTATCTTCCCTGTTTACAAATTTGCTGATGACCCTTTCCAGTTCATCGTGTTTTTCTGTATTGCCACTCATCATCCTGGCACCCATCGGGTTGCCCATGCCATACCTGGCGGCAGCTTCTGTATCAATTTTTCTAACTTCGGGATGATTTACAAGGCCGAGATAATTATTCAAACTCCAAACGATCATTTCTTTTCCGCGAAATTTCATTCGTGGCCCCAATTCGCCTTCCAGTTTTGGAAATGCAAAATATCCGTGCGCTCTATCCATATGCTGACCAATAGGGCCGCCATCTTTCACCAGTTTTTCAAAAAGATCCATATTATATATTTTAATTAATATATCAGGCCGGAATGCCTGTAAATTGCCGCAAAATTAAGGTTTTGAGCTCAAATACCTAACAGTTGCATAACATTGGTTGCTGAATGACCGACAATGACTATGGTTTATCTTTGCAAAAATCTGTTGGATATGATTAAAAATCTTGTTGCTGCTTTTTTCTTCTTTTTTCTTTCCCTTACTTTTTTAATTGCTCAGCCACGGCCCAATACAGCTACCCAAAAACCAAAACTGGTAGTAGGCATTGTGATAGACCAGATGCGATGGGATTACTTATATCGTTTTGAAAAATTGTATGGGCCCGATGGTTTCAAAAGAATTTTATCGCAGGGATATAGTTTTGAAAATACCTTAGTGCCGTATATGCCCACCTACACAGCCCCGGGACATGCTTGTGTGTATACCGGCAGTGTACCTGCCATAAATGGAATTGTGGGCAACGACTGGTTTGAAAAAAGTATTGACAGGGGAATGTACTGCGCCAGTGATTCTACCGTTGTTGCTGTAGGAAGCAATACCGTTGCAGGAAAAATGAGCCCAAGGAATATGTGGACCACCACGGTAACAGATGAACTCAGGTTGAGCAATAATTTTAAAAGTAAAGTGATTGGTATTTCACTTAAAGACAGGGGGTCGATATTGCCTGCAGGCCATAGCGCCAATGCTGCCTACTGGTATGATGATGCGGTAGGAAAATTTATCAGCAGTACCTATTATATGAAAGACCTGCCCAAATGGGTGAAGGATTTTAATGATAAAGATCCGGTTACTAGATACATGAGTACAGACTGGACTTTGTTAAGAGACAAATCGAATTATACCCAGGCGGAAAATGATGAAAATATTTATGAAGCATTAATTCCCGGAGAAAAAACAGCCAGCTTTCCTCACAAATTATCAGCACTAACCACAACAAAATTCTCTGCGTTACGATACACACCTCATGGTGTTAGCTACAGTTTTGATTTTGCAAAAGCGGCTATTGATAATGAAGGGCTGGGAAAAGGCAGTTACACTGATTTTCTTGCACTCAGTATTTCGTCCACAGACTATATTGGTCATAATTCCGGGCCTAATTCACTGGAAATTGAAGATACATATGCAAGACTGGATAGGGACCTGGGAGATTTTTTAAAATACCTGGACCTGCGTCTGGGCAAAGGGAATTATTTATTTTTTTTAACGGCTGACCATGGCGCGGCTCATGTGCCGGGCTTTTTAAAAGAGCATAATATACCGGGTGGCTTATTTGATGATTATGCCATGATGAAAGAGATCAGTAATAGTGTGGATAGTATATATGGAATTAAAGGGGCTATTAAAAGGAGCTATAATTACCAGTTCTATTTAGATCATAATTTAATAGAACAAAGTGGTAAAGATGCAGCAGCTGTTAAAGCAACAATTATAAAATTGCTGAAAAAATACCCGGTTGTTGTATATGCGTTTGAAACAGAAAAATTATCAGAAGTTACCATGAATGAAACGCAAAAAAGGATGATGAGCAATGGCTATACTCCCCAACGCTCCGGTGATATACAATTTACCGTTAAGCCAAATTATTTTGACCATGGTACTAAAGGTACCACGCATGGTGCCTGGAATCCCTACGATACACATATCCCTTTATTATGGTTTGGCTGGAATATAAAACCCGGTGAAACCAACAGGGAAGTATATATGACTGATATTGCACCCACCATTTCAGCCATGTTGAATATTCAAATGCCAAGTGGGAATATTGGGAAAGCATTGACTGAGCTGACCAAATGATATTTTTTAAAAGGGATAAAAAACCTTGACGAATATTTCGGTTATTTTTTATTTCCTTCTTTATCGCCTGTTTTTTTCTAATTTTGTCTTGTAAATAGTTTTACCATTTGTATCAAAACTGTTTAATATCTATATTCCTTTAACCCTTTGAAAAACCAAACGTTCATGATGTTCGTATTAAAACCCTCCTGCGTAATCGCATTTTGCCTGGTATTTACATTCGCTGCCAATGCCGGCACACCCGTAAACGGGTTAACTTCTTTTAACAGTGTAACTCCGGGTGTAAAAGCTTCGGGAAATGCAGGTGCCGCCAGTGGAATTACCGCTGCCAATATTGAAGGTTTCAATTTCAAATTAAATACCGCTGCTTCAGGTCCGGTTATGCTCATTGAAGTGTGGGATGGATTTGTAGGCACAGGAAACGGGGTTGCCTTTTATGAATCAACCTCTTCCATCAATCCTCTTTTTTCCGGAATAACTATAACAGCAAACGACGAGTCAAAATTTGATCTGACCTCCATTGGTATCAATGCGCAAAATACTGCCGGTGGAAATACAACCGTAACCCTTACAGGCTTGAATGCTGCGGGTAACCCGGTAAGCGGAGCCACTACAACAGGCGTAGCCAGTGTTTCTTCACTAACATTGTTTAATGTGAGTGCTAATGCAGCCTTCAAAAATATTTACGGTATAAGAATTACGAGTACAGATATTGTTTATGCATTTATTGATAACATTACTATCGCGAACCTGACCGTACTTCCGGTGCAATGGCTGGAGTTTACAGCCATCCCTCAAAACAACAACATCCTGTTAAAGTGGGGTACTGCATTTGAACAGGGGACAACCAGTTTTATTATTCAACACAGCGCTACCGGAACTAACTGGACGGATGCAGGCACAATTCCTGCTGCCGGTAACAGTACTACAGATAAGCTTTACAGTTTTGTTCATACGTCTCCTTCCAGAGGCGCAAACTATTACCGCTTAATTCAACAGGATATTGATGGGAGACAGGACTATAGCAAAATCCTTTACTTAAATCTAGATGACAGATCTACTCATTTTTCTGTTTATCCGAATGTGGCAGCCAATCGTTTGCTGAATATAAAACTTGACAAAGCCGCCAATATTCAAATATTAAACAGCGCCGGCAGCCTGGTAATATTGAAGGCGTATCCGGCAGGAGTACAACAGGTAGACCTTGCGCAATTACCGCCAGGTGTTTACAGGATCAGGGCTCGTAACGAAACCATTTCATTTATAATACCATAATAGCGGAGCTGGCTTCGCCAGGTGCTGATCATAAAAAAGCTTTAGCAAACTGCTAAGGCTTTTTTGTTGTCCGTTCAGTACAATTTTCGAACTTATTTTTAATGGATTTAAAGAAACTGGCGAGTCTTGTAGCCTAAAAGATGGCATTTTAAAGGCTCATTTTTCTACTGGTATAATTTAGTTGTGAGAGAGAAAATCGAAGCGTATGAATAAGCTAATGAGTGCAGAGGCTAACCAAATTGATTTAGTGGGTTACTTATCCGCATTAGGGCACCGACCTCAAAAAGTTAGAAATAGCGATTAGTTTACTTATCTCCCTTACGGACTGAAAAGACGCCATCATTTAAAGTGAATCGAACCAGGAATGCATGGTATGATCACGGCAATGGAAAGGGCGGCAATCTGATAGATGTCGGGATACTTTTTTCTAAATTTTACTGTAGGCGATTTATTGCAGCATTTGTCGCATTATCAAAGCACTCCTTTTTCTTTTTTTTCACCAGCATTTTCCAGCACACAATTTGCCAGCCTCAGCGCCTTCCTTTGATGCTGAAAAAAGAGATTCTTAGTGAGGGTTAAATTATTGTATTGGAGGTGACCCCAATAATAACTAATAAGAAAATTAAAGTAAAAGCCAAAAATCCGGCAAACCACAAGTTTTAGAAATGCTTTTTACCATTTGGTAAATGGTTTATTCTTTTTTTAATAAACATTTGTACAAATTATTTAAATAAACAGTAAAATGAAAAAAGCACGGGCGTTATTTGCGACAACAATGATTTCTTTCGGACTATACGCACAATCGAACCTCCCATTTGTCGGAGCCGATCTGATTGTGCACCATGCAAAAATCACCACACAAACTGCAGCACAAAAGGAAGCTTCGGCTTTAGCGGTAAAGGGTGGGAGAATTTACGCAGTAGGCAACGATGCTGAAATACTCGCTCTTAAAGATGACCATACAAAAATCATTGATGCGGATGGTAAACGGATCATCCCTGGTTTGGAGGATGCACACATTCACCCTTTAAATGAAAGGAATTTTAATTATAAGGTTAGATGGGATGGAGTGCCAACACTCAAACGTGCGCTTGAAATGCTTACAGAGCAGGCAGCAAGAACACCCAAAGGACAATGGGTAAAAGTCACTGGCGGCTGGTCACCTTATCAATTCAAAGAGAATCGTCAACCTACAATAGACGAACTGAACAAGGCAGTCTCAAATAGGCCTCTGTATATTCAATATGCTTATAATAGAGGATATCTAAACAAATTAGGAATGAAAGAATTGGGTGTAGGAACATCCAAGTTTCCTGAGTTGCCTGAGGTAGAGTTCGAGAAAGATAAAAAAGGGAATTATACAGGAGTCATTAACGGATATACCTTTACATTTTTAGCGCTGGATGCCATGTTACCTACGCCAACTCCAGAAGAAGAGGTTAGCTCTTTGGTGCATGTAATACACGATCTGAATCGATTCGGACTTACTTCCGTTCTTGATGCTACTAGTATCATTGGCTACCCTGAGGGACATCAACCTTTACAAACCCTAGTGAAAGAAAATCGTCTAAATATTCGTTTTCCTTTTGTTGACCTGGGATGGAATCTAGGTTCAAGTGAGCCATTTGTAGAAACCGAAATTAAGCGAATAACCAAAATGGCTCCGATAAGCCCTGGGCAGAACTTACATCCCACTATGGAGCATGGTTACGAATATGAAGGAATGGGTGAGACTATAAGAGGAGAAATCCATGACCATGAAAATTTTGATAAGCCTGCCTATATTATTCCTAAAGAAAGAATGATGAAATATGCAGAAGAAGATGTTAGAAAGCTAATAGAGAAAAGAATCCCATTTCGTATGCATGTCACTTACAACGAGAATCTTACACCCTTTTTAGATGCGCTCGAAAAGGTTATCCAAACGACCCCTTTAGATGGTATGCGTTGGAGTATAGAGCATGCGGAAACCATTACGTCTGAGAACATTAAAAGAGTCAAGAAGCTTGGGGGAGGAATTGCCCTGGATAATAAAATGGCCATTCATGGAGACGCTTTTGTAAAAACCCATGGTA
>JACMKX010000045.1 GCA_014379905.1 Ferruginibacter sp.
ATGAGGATGTAAAATATTCCGAAGAATTCCCTTAATCCGCTGCTTTCATTGATAACCCTCAGTTGCGCCGTGCCAGTGTTATGATTTACATTATAGATATACCATTTGAAATCAGATGTAGTCGTAACCCAGTCTTCGGGATCAAATTGTGCAACCGAAACCCTGATATTTTCTATGTTTGTTCCGAAATCGGGAAGGTTGATGGTAAAATTTCTTTCCTGTTTTCCATTCCAGCTACCAGTAACAGACACTGATTCGAATCCCATGCGCAGGGAAGAATTACCATTGCTCCGAACATGGCCGTTGCCTTGTATGGTTACGTTCCCCTGCAGGTTGGTGTTTCCCTGTACAGTAGCATTGCCTTCAAAATAACTGTTGGCATTGTTTACCATCAACCCGTAGCTCCCGTGGGTAGCACCGTTGATGCCAATTCTCCCGTTCACCCTGGCATTGCCATTGATGATGCCATCCCTGTTCACCTGCAGGTCTCCTAAAAAGGCGGTCTCATCTACGGTGAGATTGCCATCAAAACCGGCTTGCGCCGATTGTACATGCAACCCATAAAAGCCGCTCGCCGGACCACCTATTCCAAGGTGCCCATTGACCCTGGCATTATCATCAATGGTTGTGTAGCCGGCTACATTCAGGATGCCTGAAAGCGCCGTGGTACCGGTAACATTTACATTGCCGCCCAAAAAACTATTGCCATTGTTATGCAACTTGTACTCAGGCAAACCTGCGCTGCCAATGGCGAGTCTTCCGTCGAACCTTCCCAAGCCAGTGGCCCAGATATCTGTATTACCCCGGATAACTCCGTTTACATGCAACGGGTAAGACGGGAGGTTAGTATTGATTCCAAGGAAGCCATTCGCACCAAGGGTCATTCTATTTTGTGCATTGGTAAAAAACGACATACCATTTTGCCAGCCTGCCGACGTTTTTTTACTGGCTATACCTACATTACCACTGGTACCAAAAAGTAAAGCGGCAGAGTCTATGCCCCCGTCATTGGTATTGTTCTCATCCAGCAAAATTGAACCATTGACGGTTAATTTTTTTTGCGGGTTGGGAGAGCCTATTCCGATATTTTGTGCATACAGGCCAAATGATAAAAGTGAAAATAAAAGAACACTAATTGTTTTCATGTGCTGATAGTTTATGATGTTGCATGTATTTTTAATGCCACGTAAAAGTATCAGTCCCTGTTTTGAATAAAAAGGGAGGGTTATCCATTGGCGAAATGGATTTACCCGGCGGTAAATAATGATGTTGAAAAAATAAGTTGTACTAGTAAACTGGGGGCATTTAGACTATGATAAACTTTCAGGTATGCTGCATGATATTCAATTTCACCGTTAAAAATTTTGAAAGTGAATATGAGATTCTCCATTGTTAGTATTGATATGTATTTCCCCCGGATAAAAATTTTAAAGATGTAGAAAAGACGAGGGTCAAATCAAATGGGCTGAAACCCATAAAAAGGGTCATGGCACGTGGCAGTGTCGAAACGATCGCCTGTTTTGCTACTGTAAAAGTTAAAGGACCCGATCGTGAGATCAGGAATATTGAAGGAATGAATCTTCAGTTGCATTAATAGTAACCACACACCAATTTGGAACTTTCTACCGGGAGCAAAAGTGAAGCGAAGTAATCCAGGCAAAAAGAACAAGCAAAAATGAGAAAAAAGATAAGACTTTGGGCAGCAACCAGAATAATGAATTATTAAAACCGTTGTATTCACTTCCTATTTGTTCCTTTGTAATTTTATTAGTCTCCGTAGGAGTTTACCCTGCAGTTCATTGGGTTACCATTTCTTAAAGTGCTTAATCGGCGGACCCACCCGCTTCAGGCCATGCTCTTCCCGGAATTTATCCTGTTCTTCATCCGACATTCCTTTTGTTGCGCCTTCACTGATTTTTCTAAACATATCTTCCATCTTGCCGGCTGGTTGAAAAAACATTAAGAGCCTTCCTTCCCCTTCGCCAATTTTGGCAAAGCTATGGGGTACCATCCGCGGTCCGAATACGCTATCACCCGGTTTTGCCTGGTAGGTTTTATCTCCGACTTTTATAATAAATTCTCCTTTTAGTACATACCACCATTCATCCTGGGCATAATGGTAATGATGCGATGGCCCGCCTTCTTTTTCACGTATGGATTCAAAAACATACATGTCTCCATCTGTGTCGTCCGTAGAGATTTTGGTATCAAATGTATCTCCCTCAAATAGGGAAATACTTTTATTATTCCTGTCTTTACCTGCGTCCACTTTAAAACCCTCTTTGTCTCTAAAGATCTTCATTGATTTAGCGATGGAAATAACGGGAGAGAGCGCTAATGCGCCGACAGATAAACATGCTTTGAGAAAATTATTTCTTTTCATATGTGGGCGTTTGAAATAAAGATAATAAATATCTGTTTAAGCGTACATGGAGCCTAAAGGCTTTTATAAGGGGAGGAACACAAACCACTATAATAAATATCGAACATACGAAGGTCATTTCGTTGGAACTGGAATGATGGTTAAGCAGCTGCCTTGTTACTACCATTTCATCACCGGCTCCTTTCATCACTTCACTTATTCTTCCAAAAGGAATATTTGCAAAAATTAAAGAAAATCCGAATGCTTTTGTGTTGTTATTGAAATGTGACAGCGGTACATTCCCAGCCACATCATTGCAAAGGAAAACACCGGCCCGGCAAGTGTTGCCAGCCAGAAACGGAATGTACCTGCGAACATCCCTTGCACAAAGCCTACACATTAAAATCCCTCGTTCCCCAGCATCCGCAAATAAAGCGACCAACTACAGTGTGAACCATTTCATGTAATTCCAACATAATAACGGTGAGTAAGAAAAATGCGATGACGTACGGAAAAGATATTTTTATTTTCATGCTACTGAAGTTGACGACTTTACAAAAACCCGGAGCGTGCAAATTAAAATTTATTAAGAAGGAGGGAAGCGGTATGTAGCAGGCGGCAGAGCGCAGATAGTAGTTGGAGCTAAACTGTGTAACAACCCTTTTGTAACAATTTTTTCTGTAACTGTAGGCTTCCCCGTATCAGTTTTTTAGTATTTGTCATTTGGCAAAAAGGAAAAACTGGTAGTTCAAAAGAATTGATAGATAAATCAGCTAAAATGCTGATGCGACAAAAATCAGGAGATCATTAGCAATTAATTTTCAGCAGCTGCTTCACTATAGAGCTTCAGATACTTTACCCGATATTTATCAGATATCACTTTAACCTCTTTTTTGAAAGCCTCCAGCAATGCCGGCTGATCCGACAGGATCTTTTTCATCGTTCCTTTCCACACATACTTGGGTCTGCCCGGCCCTGTAACCGCCATTATTTCAAAACCTGCAGGAAGGGCTGCGGTGGTAACTGCAGTTGCTATTGCCATTATAGGCGGACCGGCGGCCAGGATCATTTTTTCTTTGTATAAAAAATAGGGATGAGGCCCCAGTACCTGCGCCTTCCAATAATTATTCCCTATTAAAACTTTATACCTGATGAACACACTTTTCCCGTCGCAAAAGCCCCATATTTTATTGGCTTTTACAGTACCGCTGTGCAGTTTATAGGTGCCGGCAATAATGGTAGTATCTCTTTTACTGGCCCTGTAGAGTTCTGTTGTAAAATCTGCCGTGATAGATGGATTGTTATCCAGGTATTCCTGGTAAGTTTTGTAAAAGCCTTTTTTTAAGGGCTGATTGATGGTGCTGCTGCTATCAGTTTGGGCAAAACAATGTGTGTGTAGCACGAGGGTCAGTGATAGTATTTTAATGTATTTCATAGTTTCAGGTATTTGTGTTGTTATGTGTAGGGGTTTTGAAATTAAATTTATAAAAGTTGAAGATATGAACTAAAGCTAAATTATTCACGTCGAGCCGAAACCGAAGCTGATAGCATTTTGATGTTGAAGAGTTAACCGAGAGTAGCCTGCGCATTAGCTTTAACGAAAATTTTGGACCAAAAACATTTAGTATACGGGTCAGTTTTGTACATTAATTTCTTTACGTGTTGGTAAGGGCATCAACCGATAAAACGGGTAATAATAAAAAATTCACTTCGCATGAAGTGGGTCTTTTATTCAGTAAGTGTAATGCTTATGTTGCCCCGTACAAAACGGTTAACAATTATTTTGACTACCTGGATTTGCAAAAAATTAGCCATATTACACGTTATGAAGTAAGTATATCTTCCGATACATTTAATGGAAGAGAGATATCAATACGGCTGTGTATTTAGTGATGGTTTAAATTTTGCTGATTCCAAAGTAACATACTACTATGTGTTGTTATCAATTGCAGCATTGAATTTTTAAAAGCAGCTGGCGTATTATCAATTGCCTGTTGCGTTATTTCATACTCATTTTTGTCGCGGAAGTTGGTGATAGCAACCAATAAATTTTTATCCTGGAAAACAGGCAGCCTGGGAAAATCATTTGTGGCCATTTCACTCACCCAAAACGAAATGTCCTCCACCTGTATGCTTTTAAGAAAAGGTATATACTCCGTTTCAAATAATTTTATGGCTTTTTCAATGGAGCCGTTACAAATCTAAAAATCAACAACCGTGATTTTTTGCCGCTTTTAAGTTGGGCATTTTTATGGAGTGGTTTTAATAAATAAACATTGTCAGAGTTTCATCATTTCATTTGCTCATTTACCATCTTGTTTCCAGGCCGGGCTATTAATATAAAAATCATTCAAAAATTTTACTCTTGTTTTCATGTCAGTAAACCCCCGTAGCCAGACAAATCTGTCATTCATGCCACTAATTTTAAATTCTCCCAATGTATAGCCACCCAATTCATTCATAGGAGCAACAAATTTTGAGCGAAAATAATGGCTGAACGTATCAGCCAGATTTGGTTTTAGCAAATAATTGCGAAGTTCTAACACATTAATGTCTTCGTGATTTTCTTGTTTGCCCGATGTCATAATATTTTCTTTTACTTGGTTTGACTTTTTTACAGAAATGGAGTTACAGCAAACCAACATCAGCAAGGGCAATAGGATAGATAAATAATGTGCCTTGTAAATCATTTTTTGAAATGCTCCTGCAAAGAAAGCAGATTGATATCTCTGTAACAAGTAGGTACAATATAGTATCCTACACACTAATAGTATACAAATGCGAATTTGGGGGGAAAAGCAAATGGCTATGAATTGATGCGGGAAGTTGGTGGGGGATTGCGTTAAAATGATTGCTTTCGTTCAGGGCCCGGCGCTTTGCTGGTAGCAGATCTTGCTTGTATGCTCTTGTTAGCGGTTCGGGCTTTTTCATTGACTTTTTTCATTTGCCATTTGCTAATTTAATTTGTCAAATGGTAACACACTAAATCAGGATCTGTTTTGTCAGCTACATTTGAATTCCTAAACGATAATTTCTCCAGCAGCTTTATGGATCCCTGGTTATCCCTGTGTGAGAATGCTTCAATTTTTTGAACTTTAATTGTATTAAACGCATAGTCAATGACTTCTTCTACAGCCTCTTTCATTATTCCCTTTCCTTGAAAGTTTGTCAAAAGTTCATAGCCGATTTCACACTTGTTATTTTCACCTGATAAGCTGAAAATACAAATTGTACCAACCGATATGTTTTGGTCACTAAAGGTTATTGCCCAATATAAGGAGTTGCCTTTATCAGTATTCTCATTCACGTTATTTATAAAATTCCTTGCATCATCAATAGTATAGGCAGGTTTTCTGTTAAGATATTTATTTATTTCCCTTTCGGAACGCAAAGTGAAAATTTCCTGCTCGTCATCCATTGCTGGTTGCCTCAGCGTAAACCTTTCCGTTGTCAAAACTGGAAAAGGGGTGAAGGTTTTGTTTAACATTTTATCGTATTTGGCTTGCTAGCATCCAGGGTCATCATGGCCTGACCGATGTAGCCCGGCATTGGCCCAGTAAGGCATTTCATTTCTTGTATGCCAGGGCTGTACCTGATTAAAGATGATGAATTTTTATTTGAAATGCAAAGCTTATCAAACGTTCTGCCCTTTACTAAAGAGAGGGGAATTATGCCTGGTATACTTGTGTCTGCCAGTATTGCCCATTCCATGTTCATGTTGTGTGTCGTTTTATTTTACATCCGATCAGAAATATGCCAACCTGTAAATGGTTTTACAGTCGCACAATTTGGTCCGTTGTCTTTTCCTGTACCAGGAACCTTTGCTTCTAAAATCTTGTTACTATCAGTTGACAGTTCTTTAATAGCAGGTAAACTAATCCCGGTTAAAGGGATTTTCAGCCTTCTACTCCAAAGGGTATCTTTTTGACCTGCATAGGTTCCAATATCTATATAAATGAAACGCTGATGAACGGGACCTTGTACAAATACACCAAGAAAGTTGGGAAGCCCATCTTTATTAAGCCTGGCAGTAACCGGGAACTCAAACGTTAAATTTTTATCGCGGGATCGTTGTATTTGAATTGTCTCGTATTTATTTCCACTTCCTTTTTGTAATCCAAAATCTACGCCAGCGGGTGGATTTTCTAAAACAATTCTTAGCGTTAATTCCTGGTTCATAAAGTTATAGAATTAGTATCTGAGCTGTTGGAAGGCTACACTCCTATTTCTTCAATACATTTTTTTGTAAAATATTCAGTATGTCCGTCTTTTATATCTCCTAATTCAGTACATATTTGAAAATAAGGCAGTGCCGCTTTTTTTTCATTATTGTGAAAGTAAGCAAAGCCAACTCTATAGTTCCACAATGGGTCATTATTTCCATTGAGACTTTCAGACAAAAGAATTTTAAGTGCTTTTTCATTTTTCGATTTGTTCACATAAGCACGACCCAAAATTCCTTTTAAATCATAGTTCCAGTCTTATTTAGGTAGTTTTTCAATTGTGTTAATTATCTCGGTGTATTTATTGTCTTTATACCAATTATTTAGCTGTTTTGTTAAGCCTTTGTTCATGTGAATGCTCTGGTTTTGGACGCAGTTTCTAAAATTTATGTTTTTGACTTTTAGATTGAAGGTTGATAAATGTTATCGATTTTTCTATTTTTTTCCTTTCCAATGTAGAGATTGAATCAATGTCATATTCAGATATTCCTGCAGTTAACTTATATGTCCCTCCTTTCTTTACTGAAAATACGATAAAATGTATGTGATTTTTGTCACCTCGATGGAGATACGTCAATAGCCAGGCATTGGTATATTTTTCAAATCGTCTAAATTCACGAATTGGTTTTTGAGGATTGTAATTCTTGTCGAGTTCTTTTTCGCCAACTTCATATATGTGTAAAGGACTCCCGTTTATTGAATCAACAATATTTCCTAATACAACAGGAAGGTATTTGATAGAATTAAAAATTATTATATGGCTTTTACCTAAAGGTCCTTTGGGTAAAAATGTACTATCCTGTGCTTGGCAATTAAATTTAATTACAAATATTAAAGTAATAAGAAAAGCTTTCTTCATAAACGAATTTTCATAATTGCGCCCAAAGTCGAGCATTGACGAAGTACGGGAAATGTGGTTGTGTCCGCCCGATGCTGAACTTACTTAAAGGTGAGGATTTATTTTGTAACTAACAAGACCAGCCTGATACTGGGCAGGGCGAAAAATTCCGGGGTTCGTTCTTGGGATTTATGCAATGCCTATTTAATCTTCCTGAATTCTACATGCCTTGCCCTTTCAACAGAGATCTTTATATTAACTATCTTATTCTTATCTCTTTCGAAATACACGATGCCTGCCGGACTTTCAAATCCGTCTTTGTAAGTAGGAGTAAGCTGGATTTCTGTTTTTGGTTTTTGAAGCAAGACTAATTTTCCGTTTTTCACTAACACTTGAAATTTTCCTTCGGCCTCCTCTGAATAATATTCACCGGTATATTCCTGCATTGTTTTTTCATCCAGCTTTGCGGAATCAATTTTTGTGAAGTAAACGCTGTCTTTTACAGTATTAATGACTAAAAGCCCTTCTGAACTTAGTTCAACCCTGTTGTTACCATTCGTGGTAAGAAAGACATTTTCAGCCACTGGGTTCCATTGACCACCTTGCATTCCATGCAATTTTTCATGCTTCATGTATAGTTTTACTCCACCGCCTGTTCTGGTATTTCGGTACCAGCCGGTATGGCCAGTTAATTTTTCTTTTGTAACAGCATACGCCAAAGGAGCTTCAGGCTCAACCTCACGTTGTTTTATAGGAATAAACATATCAGACACAGTTTCTCCTACATGGAGGGTATCGTTGTCGAATTCTGCTGTGTTGCTTAGCCAGGCGAATGATAAGCCTAGTTCAGGATATGCCTCAATGTAAGCACTGTAGCCGGCAGTTATTCCCTCATGTGCTATGTACTTCCATCCGTAGGTTTTGCCAACATGTAGACCGGCGGCATACCGGTGCATCACTCCATTATTAAATGCACTTGTACTAAGTTGCTTATCAAGCAGGGAAGGCGATCCGAATTTTCCAGTCAAAAAATAATTACACCATATCACCAGGTCCTCAGCCGTGGTTAATAGTCCCGCATGGCCATACACGTATTCATTTGGCATGTGGGTTTGATAGTCGGTGCCGGATTTGGAATAAGCTATAGCCCGGTTAGAAACGATCCTTTTATAGTTGTCCCGCCATTGTGTATGCTTCATGCCAGCCGGTTCGAACATATATTTGCGGGTATATTCCGCCAGGCTTATACCGCTTACCCGTTGTACAATTATTGTTAATAGCGTATAATTGGAATTACTGTAAATATATTCATCGCCAGGCTTGTGATTCAATGTCTTTTGATTGCAAATGATATACAGTGCGTCGTCGTTATCGTATGTCTTGGTCGTTCTCGGCCAACCAGCAATGGATGCGATGTATCCCCAGTCCTTTAATCCGCTCTTATGCTGTATCATTTGGCGAAGAGTTATCTTATGGCCATAGTCGGGCAATTCAGGCACATATTTCTTCACATCATCATCCAATGATAACTTGCCTTGTTGCTCTAACAATAGAATTGCAGCTGCAGTAAATTGTTTTGATACCGAACCAGCTTCCGATATGGATTCGGTGGTGAGGGACACATTATGTTCCAGGTCGGCCATTCCCCATGCTTTTGAAAAGATGATATTGCCGTTCCTGCTGATAGCGAACTGTGCTCCGGGGTTAGGTGGTTTATACCTGGCGAAAATCTTCTCTATCTGCAAAACAGTATCCTGCCAGTTTTGGGCTTTCCCAAACCGGCAAACATTTAAAAGTAAGATGATCAAATAAATGCTTTTCATAGCTAAAACTTTGTGTCATTAAATGTAATAAGATTTATCTATCTAGATTCTCTGATTTTCAACGTGTCATTTAGGGGTTCAGCCAACGGCCGAGGCTTTGTGCATTTGGGGAATTGACCAACTGTCCGCCCGGAACTAAAGCTAAATTTATATTTGCAGATGTTTGTTTGTCAAACCCAACTTGCATAAAACCCATGTTATGGGCAGCTTTTTTGGTGGCGTTATGTCAATTGAATTGTGGTTTCGTCCTGTTTTATCTTTGTCAGTTCAATGCTTGATTTCCACAACTCGGCTTGGTAAGATTTATTGTAAGAGTCGATTGATGATTTAGTAACCTTTCCGTCTGAAAAATAAATACCGTTTAACTGTTTTTGCTCTTTATTAAAAGCAAGATTTGCCAATCGCTTTCCTGATTTTTTCGCACAATTTGTGTTGGGTTTAAAATAAGTAAGTATAGGCATCACATTGTTCCAAACAAATCTCAATACAGGTGGATATGTTCTCGCAAGTCCTGTGCCTGGAACCATTCCTGGGTCAAAGGCATTTACCCTAATGTTCTTGTCTGCCAATTTTTCGTGTAAAACATAAGCAGATAATACGTTGCAAAGTTTTGAAGTCGAGTATCGTCTTTGTCCCACTATATTTTCTTTCTCGTTAGTTTCCTTTGGAAAAGCTAAGTCCTTACCGCTTGTGTAAATGGGTGACTCAATTCCTGTTTTGGTGGCTGGGTCGTGAGTGTCGCTTGCTGTAAAAATAATGCTACCATTTTGTTCAATGTAGGGCAATAATAACAACGTCAAATAGAAACCGCCTAAATGATTTGTGCCAAACGTAGTTTCAAAACCATCATTAGTATAGGCTGTTTTTCCAATGTTTTGCAATCCTGCATTGTTAATCAAAGATGTGATTACTGGATTTGCAAGTTTAGCAAACTTGTCTTTAAAATCTTTGATGGATTGTAACGAAGCTAAATCCAATGGTAGGCAAATTAAATGCTGATGATTGGTTTTATTTTTTATTTTTCGAATGGTCTCGTTACCTGCTTGTATATTTCTACAAGCTAAAATAATTTGTTCGTTTGGTGCAATTTTCGCCATTTGAATAGCACAATCAAAGCCAATTCCGCTGGTAGCTCCTGTAATAATAATTGATTTCATTTTTTTTATTTTTAATTATGAAGCAAAATTGCTTCAATCAAAAATGAAATCATTTGCCATTTGACAAAAAGCGATTTAGCAGATGTTTTTTCTTATTCGGCTTAACGATGATTGTGTAATTCCTAGATAAGAAGCTAAGTAAGAAAGCGGAATTCGATTAACAAGATGTGGGTATTTTTCCATAAAAGCTAAGTAACGTGTGGTTGCGTCTTCTGAAATCAAGGGACTTCTTCGTTCCACTTTCTGTAGTAATGCCTTTCTAATAATTTTATTTACAATGTTGTCCCAACCGATGATAGTATTGGAAAGGTCTTCCCAATCTGGTTTGGAAAACACAATTAGTTTACAGTCTGTAACAGCTTGAATGTATTCTGTAGATGAAACATTGTTGTCAAAACTATTTATATCAACTATAAACTGTTTTTCTTCAGTAAAATATTTAGTAACCTCTTCACCTTTGTTATTATAGTAGCATACCCTAAGAATACCTTCTACAACATAACCAACTTGTCTGGGAATTTTACCTGCCTCCGAAAAATAATCCTCCTTTCGAAGTTCTGTTTCTGTCGCTTTTTGAGAAATTAAATCTATCTGTTGTTGGTTTAAGTTACCGAACAATAAAAGGTATTCTATCAAATTTTCCATATTCACAAACCTACCAAATTAAGTTAAGGCGTTTTTTGTCATTTGGCAAAAAGTGTCCTTTCGGTTGGTTCCTTAAAATTGCCCATAACGGGCAGGGCTTGCTGCTGGGCTGGAATTCATTGCTCGTCCCGGCCACTGAAGCCCAATAGAAGTTTTGTTTATAAATATAACTAGAAATATTATTAGATGATGGTCTGCCCATAACCGCTGCTTAATAGAGAAGAATAGCTGAGGATTTATTCTTCCGCCAGCATAGCAGCAAACCAAGTTAGCGGCAGTATTATTTTATTTTAAACGAAAATGACCCATTAATATTTATTGACTTATTGATCGCTTCATTAAAGCCTTTTATATCACTAATTGCAAGGATGTCCTCGTTTTTCGCTTTAAATATAGCAGATCTTAACTCAGGTGAGAAACTATCTCCTTTAATTTCATAATTTGTTCCGTTTAAAGTAGCCTGAAAAGACACAATTTTGTAATTGTCAAAAAATTTATCATCATTATTGAAAGCCCTTAGTGATAACTGGCTTTGACTTGAAAGTGAATTTTTAAATATTTCTCTATTAGGTTCCCCTGCGACAACCGGCATTGGGTCAGGAACTCTTCTCACATCAAAGGAGATTGGATTTTCTCCATCTGTGGTTAATATCACTATTGTGAGTTTTCCAACAGTTGTTGGTCTTATACTAAGCTTGTTTTGAGCCAGTGAAACTCCGTTTTGAGGTAAAATGCCTTTTAATGTTTCACATTGTATTTCAAATTCGTTGTCTACTCCAATATATAAGGTTCTACTGTTTTTTGCACTCAGTGTCTTGTTGGTCAATTTTATTTGTTGACCCAATAATATTGATGAAGTAAGAAAAACAAACAAACATAAAAATATTGCTTTTTTCATATAGAGTGTTTTTAGTTGAAGGTATATTGCCGCTTACGCAATGATTTATGTTATAAGACGCCACTTCTCAAAAAAAGTAAATCAATGATAATAAACAAATTAGTGATCAACTTTTTGTATTGTTCTATAGCGCCAATGACATTGTAAAAAAGATTTAATATAGCTGTTACTTCTTCTTAGCCGCCTTTTTAGGAGCCGCTTTTTTTGCAGCGGCTTTCTTCCTTGCCGGAGCCTTCGCCTTCTTGTCGAATGCTTTTGGTTCCTGGATCAGGATCATCTTTTTCACTTCTTCCAGGTCAAGTGTAGCCAGTTCTTCCGGGGTATATTTTCCATTTGGCCCGGCAGTGAGTTTCAGCATTTTTTTATTAAAGCGGATGAAGGCGCCCCAGCGTCCATTTTCAATAGCGATCTTTTCATCGGGCCATTGTTGTATAAAACGATTGGCTTCCTTGTCTATTTTTTTGGCTATCAGTTCGTCGCAGTCTTTTTGTGTGAGTTCATCAAAATTATATGCACGGGGTACATTAATAAACAAGTCATTCCATTTTATAAACGGACCGAACCTTCCTTTGCCTTTGGTGATCGGTTTTTCATCATAAAAACCAATGGGCGCATCTTCCACCTGCTTGGCCTGTATTACTTCAATGGCCCTGGGCAGGTCAACTTCTGTTGGCTCTTCGCCTTTTGGTAATGAAATAAATTGTTCACCCCATTTTACATAAGGACCAAAGCGGCCAATGTTCACCGTTACTTCCAGGCCTTCATGTTCGCCCAGGCTGAGCGGGAGCTTAAAGAGTTCCATGGCTTCTTCGAGCGTTATGGTCTCAATACTTTGAGATGCTTTGAGTTTGGCAAATTTAGGTTTATCTTCATCTGTTTGCGAACCGATTTGTACCATCGGGCCATAGCGACCCATGCGTGCGGCAATTGGTTTGCCATCTTCAGCCACGCCTAATACTCTTTCCCCTACAGCTCTTTCAGCGGTTTCCAATGTATGCTCCACACCGGTATGAAAGGGCTGGTAAAAGTCATCCACCATCTTATTCCATTTCATTCTGCCACCCGCAATTTCATCAAATTCTTTTTCAATGTTGGCAGTAAATGAATAATCCATTACATCTTTAAAATGAAGACTTAAAAAATCTGTTACTACCAAACCAAGATCGGTGGGGAAGAGTTTGGATTTTTCTGCACCGGTATTTTCTGTTTCTACTACTCTTTTAATGGCATCAGCTTTCAACTGCAGCACCCGGAAATCTCTCCGCACCGCATCTTTATCTTTTTTCTCTACATAATTTCTTTTGATGATGGTAGAGATAGTAGGAGCGTAGGTACTTGGGCGACCAATACCCAGTTCTTCCAGTTTTTTTACCAGCGACGCTTCCGTGTATCGGGCCGCATGTTTGGTAAATTTTTCTGTGGCGGTCATCTGGTTGAAATCCAGTTTTTGTCCAACCGTTAAATTCGGCAACCTGCTTTCATCACCTTCTTCTGTTTCTTCTTCATCGGTACTTTCTAAATATACTTTTAAAAAACCGTCAAACTTTAATACTTCACCTGTTGCCGTCAGCTCTTCCTTGTTGGTACTTATATTTATTTTAGCTGTAGTTTTTTCAAATTCTGCATCGCTCATCTGGCTTGCAATGGTGCGTTTCCAGATCAACTCGTATAAGCGACTCAGTTCAGGATCATTTTCCGTATGATTTTCCATGTAGGTAGGCCGTATGGCTTCATGGGCTTCCTGGGCATTTTCATTTTTGTTTTTGTATTTGCGCACCTGCAAATATTTCTCTCCATAACTTTTATTAATCTCTGCTTTAATGCCATCCATGGCTGTTTCGCCCAGGCTTACACTATCGGTACGCATATAAGTGATCTTACCACTTTCGTATAAACGTTGCGCCAGCAACATCGTCTTGCTTACGCCATAACCCAGTTTACGGCTTGCTTCCTGCTGCAGGGTAGAAGTGGTAAAAGGTGCTGCCGGCGTGCGTTTGCCGGGGCGTACCTGTATATCTTTTACTGTGTAGCTTGCACCAATGCAACCTTCTAAAAATTTTTGTGCATCATCTTCCTGCGTAAAACGCTGGCCTTCGGCCTTAAAATTTACAGAGCGGTTATTAAGATCTGTTGCTGCCAGCGAAGCTTCAATCTTAAAACTGCTACTCGCTGTAAAACCATTGATCTCTCTTTCTTTTTCTACAATTAATTTTACTGCCACACTTTGTACACGGCCTGCACTTAATCCACCCTGTCGGCCAATTTTGCGCCATAAAACCGGGCTTAATTCAAAGCCTACCAACCTGTCAACCACCCGGCGGGCCTGTTGTGCATTTACCAGGTCCATATTAATAATACGTGGATTTTGCACGGCTTTCTGAATAGCCGGTTTGGTAATTTCGTGAAAAACGATCCGCTTGGTAGTTTTAGGATCCAGGTTCAATACTTCCGCAAGATGCCAGCTGATGCTTTCACCCTCGCGGTCCTCATCCGATGCCAGCCAGACTTCGTCTGCTTTTTTTGCGAGTGCCTTCAGGTCCTTTACTACCCGCTCCTTTTCGGCGGGTACAATGTATTTAGGGGTAAAGTTGTTGTTAACATCAATACCCATGTCATTCTTCTCCAGGTCACGAATATGACCAAAGCAACTTTTTACCTCGAAATCTTTCCCCAGAATTGCTTCAATGGTCTTTGCTTTTGCAGGAGACTCCACTATCAACAGGTTCTTAGCCATAATATAATTTCAATTTAAAAAGAAGAAGCGGCTTTTTAAGTCCGTCTCAACAGGTTGATTTTCAATACAAATCTTTTTTCTTTTGCAGTAATTTTTAGCTGCTTAGGTGTAACAAGATTACTGCAATATTAGTTTAAAATTGAAAAAACGAAATTTTTTAAGAGAAGCACTGGTATAAATACCCAATCTTGGGGGGAGGATTTTATCGGGATTTCTTATATAAATATTTACCGCAAACCTGGCTGCCAGCAGGCAGGGGCGCTAAGGCGCCACGAAGAACAGCACTCAGATGACAAGATAACACTGATAAAAAGGGGTTGAAAATGGATCCGTGATTATGGGTGTCATCAGCGTTCCCGTTCTCCATGCTGCAGGCATCAAAGAAAATCAAGGATGGCTTTTTTTACCAATGCATCTTTGTAAATTTTTTGATGCCCCAAACCATTGGTCAGTATAAAGGCAACATTTGCATTGGCATCTTCCTTCACTTTTAATGCATCTGCCATCGGTGTAACATCGTCATCGTGATCATGGATCCACAAAACCGAAGCCCTGATATTTTTAATAGCCCGGCGGATAGAATACCATTCTGTTGGCTGGCCTCCTACATTATATATATGGTCATTCAACGCTTTTTTTATTGCAGGATTGGTAACATTTAAAAATTTCAGCGCACCTTCCACCGCAGAGCTGGTTTCGGTAGCAGGGGCTATCAATATTACTTTAGTGTTTTCATTATGAGGAATATGTTCCAGGGCAAGGCTCACGGCAATGCCGCCAAAAGAATGCCCCATGTAAGCATCAACAGGTCCATACAATTCTACCACTTTTTGGATCATATGGCTGTATTCGAGTGCATTGATTGTTTTGCCATCGCTGAAACCATGTGCGGGTGCATCAAAGGCCAACACCCGGTAATTTTTTTCAATCAATGCTGTGGCATATTTATCAAACTTATGGCAGGTGGAAGAAAAACCATGCAGGATCAAAATGGTTTTATCGCCTCCGGGATTGCATTCATATCCCCGGATCGTTTTGCCACCCAGTACAAACTCATGCTGTTTACCGTTATTAAAGATTTCCGCTTTCTTTCCTTTGTATTTAACCAGGGGTGTACAAAAAAGACGGAAAGCTTCCTTACCACCCCTTCGTTTACTGATATGTGTCAGCAACGTCAATTTATTTTTAAGGTAACTGATTGCGAGCTTTTTTTGTACATTCATTGTGCAAAGATAGATCAGGATTAATAGATTTCCGGATTAGCAGGAGGAGTGTATGATGCCTTTGCATCTCAGCGTCCCTGCCGGCAGGCAGCGACGCGGTGAAACAAAAAATGAATTCATATGAAAATTGCATTGATAGGTTCCGGCAATGTTGCCACGGTATTGGGCAGACTGATCGCTAAAAACGGCCACCAGGTTTGCCAGGTAATTAGCCGGGAAGCGGGTAATGCAAAGCTGCTGGCGGATGAGCTGGGAGCAGGCTTTGCCGATTTTGACGGTGTGCCCGACCGCACGGCTGATCTTTTTATCATAGCCATTTCTGATGCGGCGCTGGAGAATTTTTTTGTAAAAGGCGCCCTGCATGATAAGATCGTTGTGCATACTGCCGGTTCTGTGAGCAAAGATATTTTAAGAAATTTTGCACACAGTTATGGCGTGTTGTACCCATTGCAAACCTTGCGGAAAGAAATGCCGGAAATTCCGCCCATACCCCTGTTAATAGATGGCAGCGATGATGGGGTTACCGATTTTATAGAAGCTTTTGCCCGCAGCATTTCGCAAAATGTACAAAGGGTTAATGATGAACAAAGATTGAAGCTACATGCAGCCGCTGTAATTGTGAGCAATTTTACGAATCACCTGTACGCCATTGCCGAAGATTTTTGTATAAAAGAAAACGTACATTTTGACATGCTCAAACCTTTAATAATGGAAACAGCAGCAAGAGTCAATCATGCATCACCGGCTAAAGTGCAGACTGGACCCGCTATTCGGAAGGATATTCTTACACTCGATAAACATCTGCGTTTGTTTACAGCGCATCCGAAATTAAGGACAATGTATTTGCGGCTGACGGATAGTATTATGAATCCGTGAGGAAGCCGATAGTCCATAGACCATAGCAGGTCGTTATAATTCAAAGTCTCTAAAGAGCTCAAAAATCTCATGTAAAAAAGCTTCGGGAAAACTAAAGAATTTCACCTGTAAAGGACTGGTTTATGGACTATAGACCATGGCCTATGAACCGCCACCCTCACCCATATTCGCTATTGCCTCGCTCCACAATATGTTTCAACTTTGACTGATCTTAAATCATTTGTATGAAACATTTACTGCTTTCCCTTTTTTTATTGCTTACTATTTTTTATTCCAATGCACAAAATGTAGGAATAGGTACTGCTGCGCCTGCAGAGAAGCTGCATGTAACGGGCAATATTAAATCGGACACCATAAAGGTGAATGGCATTAAACTGCCGCCAGATGCAGGAGAGGGAAAAATATTAACCAGCGATGCGGCGGGTAATGCCAGCTGGCAGGACGGTGGCAGGATTGCCGGTAATATTGGATATGGTGTTTGGGGCGATTGTGCTACCAATGCCAGCATCAGTGAATTTCAACCCGTTGTGGACTCTGTTGATGAGTTTGATCGCCTGGGGCAGTGTGTAGCCATATCAGGAAACTTTGCAGTGCTGGGTGCTCCTGGTGCTAATGTGAATGGAAATAACGGACAAGGTAGTGCCATTATCTATGAATTTAATGGTTCGAAATGGGTATTTAAGCAAAAGATTTACGACCTGGCGGGTGAACTATCGGATCAGTTTGGAAATGCTGTTGCTATTGCAGGTAATTATATAGTCATTGGTTGTGCATCTGATAACGTGGGTGCAGTTTCCAACCAGGGCAGCGTTAGCATTTACAGGAACAATGGAACCAGCTGGGTCTTCATGCAAAAACTAACAGATGCCAGCGGTGCGGCCGCCGATCTTTTTGGATCCTCCATAGCAATTTTCGGAAATTCAATTATTGCCGGAAGTCCTGGCGATGATGTTGGTACCAGTATAGATGAAGGAAGTGCATCCATCTACCGTTTCAACGGTACCTTCTGGGTCCTGGTACAAAAAATAACTGATGTGCTGGGAGCCGCGGGAGACCGTTTTGGCAGTTCGGTGGCAATTTCTGCTACGTATGCATTTGCAGGATCACCATCTGAAACAGGAACGGCAGGGGTAGATGATAACAGGGGTAGTGTAGCTGTATTTCTCAATAACGGTACTACCACCCCCATGATACAGCGACTTATTGATGACGATAGCCAGGGCGGAGATAAATTTGGCAGCGCCATCGCTGTTTCGGGTAATGATCTTATTATTGGTGCAGAAACGGATGATGTATTGTCAAACCCTGCACAAGGGAGTGTGGTCTTTTTTAAATACACCGGCAGTAGTTGGCAGCAGGTGGAAAAGTTTACCGATGTGTTGGGAGAAGCTGGTGATAATCTAGGCAACGTAGTAGCTATTTCCGGCAATTACGCAATGGCCGGTGTATACCTGGATGATGTGGGAGCAAATCCAAACCAGGGCACTGCATTTCTTTTTCAAAAAGTTGGCAATTACTGGAGAAAATTACAACAGATCACTGATCCCGGCGCCGGTTATAACGACGCCTTTGGCTCCGGAGTGGCTATTGACGGGGTAAACAGGCGCTTTTTGGTTGGATCTATGAGGGTTCATGAATCAGGAGGTGGTTTTTTTGGGAAGGTGCATTAAGAAGAAAGTCGAGAGTCCATAGACGATCGTTAAAGTTGAAACATCTCATTATATAAAAGTTCTTCAATTAATTTTGCCCGGCTATGGACTATTTATACGGGAACACAATATCCGTCTGCACTTTATATGGATCCAGCATTTTACCATCTTTATCCATCGGATCGGTCACATAAATTTCATAAGGTATGGAAGAACGGGTTTTCTTCCTGTCTTTTAACCATTCTGTCAACACTTCATATCCCACAAATGTGCTGGAATAAGGGCCATAGAAATGAGCGATTAATGAGGGCTCTCCACCAATATTTTTTATAAAAAAACCTTTGGGTAATTTAGCAGGCTTTTTATCTACGGGAATACCTGCCTCAAAAAAGAAAGGAGATTTGTTTGACCTGTACCAGGCAATAGGAGGCCCTGCCGGTTTAATTTTATTGTTTTTCATCACTTCCGGCAATTTAACTCCATAGACCTTTGCCAGTTTATGGCTGATGCGTTCACTGCTGGAAGCGCTGTCTTTTATATACAACACAAGGTATTTGGGGGCAACGCTGTCTACAATATTGATAATTGGGCTGCGCCTGGGCTGTTCTTCCTTTTTTAATTTTGCCGTGTCTTTTCTTACAAAAATTTTTGGTTCATCTGGTTTTACAGGTGTTTTTTTCTCCTCCTTGCAGGCTGTAACAAGGCATAGCAGTAGTAAAAATGAAGATATTTTTGAAAAAAACATATTGGTTGGTTTTAAGTTGGTCATAGTATATGGTGCAACAATTTAATATAATTCAAGGCATAAATGAATATAAATCAACAGTAATTTTCCTTAATTGGTAATTTGCAGTAGGTTTGCAATCCCGAAATTTGCAACATGTATAGTATAAAGTTTAAATTTGAGCAGAAAGGATTAGCGCCGATAGTGATCAGCAATGTAACGTCCGACCAATCAATACTGGAAATAGCCCTTAAAAATGATATTGATCTTCACCATAACTGCGGCGGTGTTTGTGCCTGCAGTACATGTCATATCTACCTGGAAAAAGGAGAAGATATGGTGGAGGAACTTACTGACCGGGAGGAAGATTTCATTGACAGGGCCGTGAATCCGAGATTAACTTCAAGACTGGCCTGCCAATGTATTTTAAACGCCGGCAGTGGAGGAGAAATAGAAGTAACGTTACCGGACCAGACGCAGTTTTTAGGAGAGTAGCACCATGTGATAATTTGATAATGTGATAATCAGCCAATTAAAACCATCATCAAATTTTAGTGCTGCCCCATTATCAAATTATCGAATTGGCTAATTATCAAATTAATAAAATGACATTTGAACCCCCCATTCACTGGAACGACCACGAGGATATAGCCCAAAAACTATACGAACGTTTTGGTGATGATTTTACAGAGAGCAGGATCTACCGCCTTCGTTTTACCGACCTTCATAAGTGGGTGTTGGAAATTCCGCATTTTGCCGGCACCGCAGAACAAAGCAGCGAAGGCCACCTGGAAATGATCCAGAGTAGCTGGGTATACGAATGGAGAGACAATCAAAAATAAGCCCCGCAAAAACCCCGTTTGTTTCATGAATATTTTAGCCGCCTTTAAACCTATAAAATTATTTACCCTTGATGTGGACGGTGTACTCACCGATGGCAGCCTGCTGGTAATGAATGACGGGCAACCGGTACGCCGCATGAATATTAAAGATGGGTATGCATTGCAGCTCGCTATAAAAAAGGGCTATCATGTGTTGGTGATCTCCGGGGGTAACAGTGACGCCGTAAAAATCAGACTGGAAAAACTCGGCGTGAAAGATGTATTCATGGATGTACTCAATAAACGGGAAATTCTACAGCAATATATGCACGAGCACAACATTCAAAAACAGGAAGTGTTGTACATGGGAGATGATATGCCGGACATTGGCGTCATGCAACTGGCCGGCTTACCCTGTTGTCCTGCGGATGCAGTGGCGGAAATAAGAGATATATCCAATTATATTTCACCCATAAAAGGAGGAGAGGGTTGTGTGAGAGATATTATAGAAAAAGTTTTAAAGCTAAATGCCCACTGGCACGACGACGGCAGTACCCCATCAAAGTAATAAGCGCAAAGCATGAAACTAACCGCTGCATTTTTTAAACTCATCCGTTGGCCCAACCTGTTTTTTATTGCGCTTACACAATTGCTTTTTTATTATTGTGTATTTGAACAATTATTATTGGATCCGTTGCTTCATCCAAAAAACCATCTGCTTTTTTATTTACTTATCGCCGCTTCGGTACTCATTGCAGCAGCAGGATACATTATCAATGATTATTTTGATCTGCAGATAGACATCGTCAACAAACCAGGTAAAGTAGTAGTAGATAAGATCATCAAGCGCCGCTGGACCATAGTGTGGCATTGGTTGTTGTCGGGCATTGGATTATTATTAAGTTTTTATGTAAGCCGGCAGGTTAGTAACTGGGTTATTTTAATTGCCAATGTTTTTTGTGTGCTGCTGCTGTGGTTTTATTCTACCAGCTTTAAGAAGAAATTATTGTCGGGCAATATCATCATCGCTGCATTAACCGCCTGGGTGGTGGTGGTGGTGTACTTTTTCTGCGGTGCTTCTTTTGATATATGGTCCAGGAGCAATAATAATTTTAACGAACCTAAATTCTTTAAGTTAACCATACTCTATGCCGGTTTTGCGTTTATAGTTTCTTTAATACGAGAAGTAATAAAAGACCTGGAAGACAAGGAAGGTGATGCACGATACCATGGCAAAACAATGCCCATTGTATGGGGTGTACCTGCCACCAAAGTATTTACGGCAGTTTGGCTGGTGGTGGCCATTGCAGCTTTAAGTATTGTACAATTGTATGCCTGGCAATCGGGTTGGTGGCGAATCGTTTTGTACAGCGTTGTATTAACTATTATACCACTCATTATCATTCTTAAAAAATTATATACAGCTTCTACACCGGCCGCATATCACCAGTTAAGTACCGGGATAAAAATCGTAATGCTGACAGGTATCCTATCTATGTTATTTTTTATTTTTTAATCATGCAGAAAATCATTCTTGCTTCAGGATCTCCCCGGCGTAAACAACTACTGGAATGGGCAGAAGTTCCATTTGAAGTATTGGTAAGTAATGCAGATGAAAGTTATCCTGCCGGTCTGTCTTTTGAAGATACCGCCATTTACATTGCACGAAACAAAGCCCTGGCAGTAAAGGGACTTAACAAGGAAAATTTGGCTATCCTTGCTGCAGACACGATCGTTGTTTGCAATGGTCTCATTATTGGCAAACCAACAGACAGGCAGGATGCTGTAAATATTCTTACCAGGTTATCAGGTAATACACACCAGGTAATAACGGGCGTTGCCATTTTAAACGGGCCAGCAGAAAAATTATTTGCAGATACAACCACGGTAGTTTTTCATGAATTAACCCAGCACCAGGTTGAATTTTATGTAGACAAATACCAGCCTTACGACAAAGCTGGTGCTTATGCCATACAGGAATGGATAGGGGTTGTTGGCATAAAAAGAGTGGAAGGCGATTTTTACAATGTAATGGGATTACCTGTTAGCAGGGTGGTGATGGAGTTAGAGAATAAGGAATAAAAAATAAAAAATAAGAAATCAGGAAGTAGCAATTCCGTGTATCTAAGGTAGTTCATCCCCCTGTTTTTACTCCTTTTTTCATTCGTGTACTTGCATTTCATCATTCGTGTTAAAAAACTTATCTGCCGCAGGGGGTAAGTAAAATAGCTTCTTTTTTTGTTATTTTCCCCATTGCCCCGGCTTTAGTCATTAGTAATTTGAAGTATATCATTCAACTGAAATATACTTCATGACAGAAAAATTGCTCCAATACATCTGGCAGTTCCAGTATTTTAACGCCAGAAATTTGCAAACAACCCATGGGGAATCTTTGCAGATCATCCGCAATGGTAGGTACAATGTTAACCAGGGGCCGGATTTTTTAAATGCCAGGATCAGGATCGGTGACACGGAATGGGCTGGCAGCGTGGAAATACATATCCATTCTTCGCATTGGGCAGCACACAAACATACAGGCGATGCCAATTATAAAAATGTAATACTGCATGTAGTTTGGAAAGATGATATAAAAGCAGCATTGCCATTTCCGACACTGGAATTACATTCCCTGGTATCTAATATATTACTGGACCAATACGAAGAACTGATGCAAAGTGCACAGTTCATTCCCTGCCAGCAACATATTTTAAAAGTACCCAACCTCATTATTACAGCCTGGAAAGATCGGTTGCTGGTAGAACGCCTGCAACAACGAAGTCTTTATATTGAAACTTTATTAAGCAGTAATAAACAACATTGGGAAGAAGTTTTTTGGTGGATGCTGGCGAAAAATTTTGGTGCCAGGATCAATGCGGATTCTTTTGAAAAAATCGCCCGTACCATTCCCATTAACCTGTTGGCAAAACATAAAAACCATTTGCACCAGCTGGAAGCCGTTATAATGGGACAGGCAGCTTTGCTTGATAAAAAATTTGAAGAAGATTATCCCAATATGCTTCGCAGGGAGTATAATTTTCTTCAGAAAAAATACCAATTGAAAAAAGCACATGCACCCCTGTATTTTTTACGAATGCGCCCGGCAAATTTTCCGACTGTAAGGCTCGCCCAATTAGTAATGCTCATCCATGAAAGCCTGCATTTGTTTTCTACCATTAAAGAATGCAGGGATCTGAAGCTGGTTGAAAAATTGTTGTCGGTAACGGCCAATGATTACTGGCATTATCACTATGCCTTTGGTGAAAAGTCAGCATTTAAAAAGAAAACACTGGGCAGGCAAATGATACATAATATTATGATCAATACGGTAATACCCATGTTGTATGCGTATGGCTATATGCATTCAAATGAATCGTTTAAGAACAAAGCACTTTACTGGCTCGAAGAAATAAGCGCTGAACAGAACAGTATAACAAAAGGATTTGAATCACTACAGTTTCCTGTCGAAACTGCCTACGATTCCCAGGCACTGATCCAGCTAAAAAATGAGTACTGCAATTACAAACATTGCCTGCAATGTTCAGTGGGGAATTGGATTTTAAAAGGGGGAGGATCTGGCTAAGCGGAATCATATTTTTATTTCCGGGTATATCTCACCGGGCTCGAGGTATATTTAGTGCAGGCATGCTAATGAGAATAAAAAATTTAACGCCGTTTTTATTGTATTACCAGCGCCCTGCATTCGAAGAATTACGGGTGATTGTAAGCTATCAACCTTCTTTTTACGTAATTAAAGCCGGATTGCAGCGCTTTTGCATATAAATGAATCTATTACTAAAGCAGTGCATGAACTTTTTTGCATAAATTTACGCTAAGTAAAAAGATTACATGAAGAAAATATTGTTGGTTTTAACGGGTTGTTTAGCCATATCTGCTGTATGGGCACAAACGGAAACATCTGAAAGAAAAACAAAGAAAGAAATGCGCAAAGAGCGTATTGACGCTATGGCAAAACTGGAAGAGGAAGGCGTAATAACCCTAAGAAAGCATACGGTTTTTGGTGGAAAACTCACTTCTGACGGGTATGGCGGTTTTATAGAAATAGGCAGGGCCCGCTCCGTAAAAAAAGCCATGTTATTCCAGTTGGAAATAACAGAAAAAAAGCACAACAAAGAAGAGAAAACGAGCAATCCCGATTTTGGGGGTACCCGTCCTTATATTTTTGGTAAGATCAACTTTTTCTACCCTGTAAAGCTGGGCGTGCAAATGCAATACTTGTTGGGTAATAAAGGGAATAAAAATGGGGTGAGTATTACCGGTAATTTGGGGGGTGGTGTCAGCCTGGGTTTATTAAGGCCCTATCTTTTTGACGATGATAAAAATGGAGAAAGAACCTGGATTGGTTACGATTCTCCTGATAGTCTTTTATACCTAAATGGTCCTGAATACGGCGGTCCGGGTTTTGGTACCGGCTGGAAAAAATTAAAAGTTACTCCCGGTTTATATGTAAAACCTGCTGTACGTTTCGACTATGGCAGGTACAACGAAATGGTTACTGCAATTGAAGTTGGCCTGATAGGCGAATTTTACAGTAAAAAAGTTCCACAGATGATTTATCAGAAACAACGCCAGTTCTTCTTTTCGGCATATGTAGCATTGGTATTCGGCCGCCGGAAAAATTAAACAATGCCTTACTGATATATTAACAGCCTTTGCTAAAACGTGAAGGCTGTTTTATTATATAAACTATATCACAACAATGAGCCAGATCAAAAGCATAACAAAACTTAGCTGTCTTGTAGTATTGGTTCTTTTTTTTAAATCGGCAGCAGGCCAAACCCAATGGCGGAACGTTGACACCGATTTTGGAATATTGCCTGCGGGATTTCATGTGTTTTGTTCAACAGATTCTTTGGAAGGCAAACCCTTCAGGGCTTTTTATGCCATTGCGGATCTGCAAAACAAACAGCTCGATTTTTCTACTGATACAACGCATCAACGCAGGCTTACTCCAACAAAATTCTATGAAAAAAATAAGAAGCCTTTTCTGGTAGTGAATACAACTTTCTTTTCGTTTGCCACTAATCAGAATCTCAACCTGGTTATTAAAAATGGGAAGATGGTTGGGTATAATATCCACAGTTTGCCGGGGAAAGGGAAAGATGCTTTTACTTACCGGCATGCTTTTAACGGTGCGATTGGGATTTCTAAAAAACGCAGGGCTGATATTGCCTGGATCTATTCTGATTCTTCAAAGAAATATCCGCTGGCGGTACAGCAGCCAATTAAATTTTATGTAGACTCTTTCGCAGGAATAAAACCTGGATGGTTTAAAATAAAAAATGCCGGATTAGAATTATATCCTACGGGTAATCCGCCTTATGGATTTACCAAATGGAAAATGCAAACTGCAGTAGCAGGCGGTCCTGTATTGGTTCAGGCCGGTGAAATCAATATCAGCAACAACGAAGAACTAAAATTTAACGGTAAGGCCATCAGCGACAAACATCCGCGAACACTAATGGGTTATACAAGAGAGGGTAAACTAATCGTGATGGTAGTAGAAGGCCGTAATTCCGGGGTAGCAGATGGCGTTAGCTTAACGCAGTCGGCTCAATTAATGAAAGATATCGGATGTATTGAAGCGATCAACCTTGATGGCGGCGGCAGTAGCTGTATGCTCATCAACGGAAAAGAAACCATTCGCCCCAGTGATAAAGCAGAGCAAAGACCAGTGCCTGCTGTGTTTATCATCAGAACAAATTAATTATTAATTAATAGCCAGTAATCAATAAATAATTATCAGTACCCGGTAAGGCTGCTGTTTACGTATACTTTTATCCAAAATTGTTTGAATTTTGCAATAGAATGTTTGTATTTTATTAATGCTTCCTGCTTCAATTGTTGATCTTCGCACCTTATTTCCGGCGCAAAAGTTGATGGGAAGGTATTGTTTAGTGTGCGCCGATTGTTTACCGCTAATCCTTAATATTATCGTATTAGTAAATGGGGGATAGATTATTTGATGTTTAAACAATTAAATTTGCGGCTATTGCAAACCGTGAGATTAATAAGGCGATTATGAGCAGATCAACAAAGGTTATTCAACAATTTATTTTGGTTACCATTTCTTTAACCGGTGGATTTTGCGCAATGGCACAGCAAAATGATTCATTGCTTTTAGAGCAGGCTAAATTACCGGAAATTATTAAATATGCACTGGCAAATCAACCCGCAGTAAACCAGGCGGAGATCAATGAAGAGATTACCCGTTTACAAATAAAAAACCGCCTGGCTGACTGGTACCCCCAACTCAACTTCAATTATATATACCAGCACAATTTTCAATTGCCTACCAATATAATTGGCGGCAATACAGTACGTTTTGGTGTAAACAATACATCTGCCCTTCAATTTGGGGCCACACAAAATATCTTTAACAGGGACGCATTGCTGGCAAGTCGTACCAAAGATGATGTAAAACTGGTCGCACAAAAAGCCACAGAAAATACAAGGATCAACCTGGTTTCAGGAGTTTCTAAAAATTTTTACGACCTGCTGGCCACCGAAGAACAACGCAAAGTAACGGATGAAAATATTTTACGGCTCAGCCGCAATCTTAAAGATTCAAGGTCGAGGTACGATGCGGGAATCGTTGATAAAACAGATTACCAGCGGGCAACCATTGCTTTAAATAATGCCAAGGCAAGTAAAAAGCAAATTGAACAAAGCATAAACGCAAAAATTGCCAATCTAAAATTCCTCATCAATTATCCTGCAGATAAAACATTATCGCTGAGTTACGACAGTGCTACCCTGGAAAAAGAGATCTACCTGGATACCTTAAAAACATTACAATACGCCAACCGGGTTGAATTGCAGCAATTGCAGGCCCAGCTTCGTTTGCAGGAAGCCAATGTTGCCTATAATAAATGGAGTTATATTCCAACCGTAACGGCCAATGGATCCTACATACAGAATTTTCAGAATGATGCATTCACAAAATTATACAGCCAGAATTTTCCGAATTCTTTTGCAGGCATCACACTGGGCCTCAATATCTTCCAGGGAGGCAAACGTAAAAACAATATCAACATTGCCAAAAAACAGGTAGACTTTACTAAACTGAGCATTACCAATTTTATCAACCAGGCAAATAGTGAATATGAAACTGCCATGGCGCAATACAAAGCCAGTATGGCCAATTATCTTGCGCTAAAAGAGAATATGGTACTGGCAGGTGAAGTGTACCGCATCATTGAATTGCAGTACCGCAATGGTATTAAAACGTATTTAGAGTTAATTACAGCTCAAACCGATCTGCGTACATCACAGATCAATTATTTTAATGCCTTGTACGATCTGCTTAGCGGCAAAATAGACGTACAAAAGGCAGAAGGAAGTATACCTGTACAATAATATTTAAAAGTTTATATCAAAACATATGATAAAACAAATAGCAATCGCATTTTTAATATTGGCTTTTACTGCCTGCGGAAAAAAAACGGCACAGGCGCCACCTCCGGCGGGGCCCGTAGCTGTTACCACTACTGTTGTTACAGAAAGCAACGCGGTATATTATGACGAATACCCGGCCACTTTGGTTCCGCTCAATCAATCGGAAATACGCCCACAGGTTACCGGTTATATCACCGGCGTACACTTTACGGATGGTGCAAAAGTTTCAAAAGGGCAGAAGCTGTATAGCATCGATCAGCAATTGTACCAGGCAAATTACCAGGCTGCAGCCGCGGCTGTAAGGGTGCAACAAACACAGTTGGCAAAAGCACAGAAAGATGCAGAACGTTACAGGCAACTGGATAAAGAAGATGCGATCGCCAAACAACAGGTAGACTATGCAGAAGCTGCGCTGGCTGCTGCAAAAAGCCAGGTAAGTGCTGCGCAGGCATCGGCCAATGCGGTAAGGGCCAATGTTCGCTTTGCCACTATCTACGCACCTTTTAGCGGCACCATCGGTATTTCGCAGGCCCGCTTGGGAACTTCTGTGGTAGCCGGCCAGTCTGTACTCAATACTATTTCAACCGATAACCCCATGTCGGTGGATTTTACTGTTGATCAAAAAGAGATCTTCCGTTTTACACAATTGCAAACTTCAAAAAGCCTGAATGATTCTACTTTTTCGCTGGCTTTTGGCAATGATGTATACCCGTTTTATGGTAAAATAAATATCATAGACAGGGCAGTGGATCCGCAAACCGGTTCTATTAAAGTGCGGTTGAGTTTTCCTAACGACAAACAAATGCTCAAGGCAGGCATGAGCGGTACGGTGCGGATATTAAATAATAATACTGCTACTACCGTAATTATTCCGCACAAAGCCATCACAGAACAGTTAGGCGAATTTTACGTGTACGTGGTGGGTGATAGTAACAAAGTAACACAACGCAAACTCGTGCTGGGCAAACAACTTGAATCCAATATTATTGTTAAAGTTGGCCTGAAACCTGGTGAAAAAATTGTGGTGCAAGGTGTTCAGAACTTAAAAGAAGGAGCGGTAATAACGACTGACACTGCCCAGGCACCGGCAGCACAACCGGCAAAAAAGTAATTTAGTAAGAAGAGCCAATTGATTTAGCAGATAATAAATTAATAAAGATGATAGCAGATGTTTTTATAAAAAGGCCTGTGACAGCGATTGTAATATCAATTGTGATTGTATTGGTGGGCCTTATTTCTTTAATGACGCTGCCTATAGCCCAGTACCCGGATATTTCTCCACCAACGGTTTCTGTATCCGGCAACTTTACCGGCGCCGATGCGCAAACGGTGGAACAAACCACTACAACGGCTATTGAAACACAGATCAATGGTACGCCTGGCATGACTTACATGAGCAGCAACAGTACCAGCAGTGGCCAAAGCAGTATTACCGTGAACTTTGAAGTAGGAACCGATATCAATATTGCTACCCTTGATGTTCAAAACAGGGTAAGCGTTGCAGAACCAAGTTTGCCGGATGTATTAAAAAGATTGGGCCTTACAGTTAGGAAAAGAAATCCAAGCATTATGATCGTGCTGGCATTTTATTCTCCCAACGGAACACATGATGCAACGTTTATTGGTAACTATGTAAACCTATATGTAAAGGATGCATTACTAAGGGTAAAAGGGGTGGGTGATATTGTTTCCCGGTCGGATGATTTTAGTATGCGGGTATGGCTTAATCCCGAAAAGATGGCGGCACTGGGCATTACACCTGCAGAAGTGAACGCAGCTTTACAGGAGCAAAACCTGCAGGTGGCAGCAGGAACAGTAGGAGGTAATCCTCAACCAAATGACCAGACATTTGAATACAGTATCCTTACCAACAGCAGGATCAATACACCCGCACAGTTTGAAAACATAGTGGTCCGCACCAGGCCTGCAGATGGTGGGTTGGTTTATTTGAAAGATGTTGCAAGAATAGAACTGGGTAAGTTTGATTATGGTTCCAACGCTTTTGTAAGTGGCAAACCTGCAGCATTTTTACTGGTATACCAGGCACCTGGTGCCAATGCACTGGAAACTTACAAAGGTGCCATGGCTGCGCTGGAAACCATGCGGCCCACTTTTCCAAAAGATATAGATTTTAAAATACCCAACGAAGCAGCTACGGTAGTAGAAACATCCATCAATGAAGTATTGCACACTTTGGTGGAAGCGCTGGTACTGGTGGTGTTGGTAGTGTTCCTCTTCCTGCAAAGCTGGAGGGCGACACTTATTCCCATACTGGCTATCCCGGTTTCACTCATCGGTACTTTTATCTTTTTTAACCTGATGGGGTTCACCATTAATACACTTACCTTATTTGCATTTGTACTTGCCATCGGTATCGTAGTAGATGATGCCATTGTAGTGGTAGAGGCCATTCAGCATAATATTGATCATAAAAAATTATCGCCTAAAGATGCCACTATCAAGGCAATGAAAGAAATATCTGCGCCTGTTATTGCAATTGCATTGATATTGGCAGCGGTTTTCGTGCCCGTAGGCTTCATACCTGGTATTGTAGGAAGGTTGTACCAGCAGTTTGCCATTACCATTGCCATCTCCGTATTGTTATCGGCCTTTGTGGCATTGTCGTTAACGCCCGCTTTATGTATGCTTTTATTAAAGCCAGCTACAGATGAAAAAGCAAAGAAAAATATTTTAGACAAGTTCTTTTTTCGTTTCAATAATTGGTTCAATAAAGTATCGCTTGGTTATACAAAAGCGGTAGGCACGTGGATCCGCAAAACACCTTATGTTTTGGTAATGATGATAGTACTTATTGTTGGACTGGTCTTTTTGTTCAAAGCAAAGCCAACCGGTTTTATTCCTACCGAAGATGAAGGCCGTATGTTTGTTACCTACGAGATGCCTGAAGCTACCAGTACCACCAGGAATGTGGCCATGATGAAAGATATTATGGCCAGGATAGAAAAAATTCCACAGGTAGCTGTTGTAGGAGGTTTAGCCGGGTTAAATATTGTGAGCTTTAGCAATAAATCGAATGTAGGAACCATGTTTGTTCGTTTAAAACCATGGGATGAGCGCAAGGGAAAAGGCGAAGATGTGCAGGCTGTTATTGGTAAAATAATGTCGGTTACAAAAGATATTAAGGAAGCACGAATTATTCCTATTGCGCCACCTGCAATACCCGGGCTTGGTGCAACGGCAGGATTTAGCTTCCAGTTACAACAACGGGGTACCACGGATGACATCAAACAATTTGAAGCGGTTACCAACAAGTTCATGCAAACACTCAATGCGCAACCAGCTATTGGCCGTGCATTTACTTTCTTTAATGCACGCACACCCAGTTACCAGGTAGATGTTGATAAAGAACAGGCTAAAAAAATGGGGGTGAATGTAGCAGAAATTTATTCCACTCTTTCTAATTTTTTAGGAAGCAGTTATGTGAATGATTTTAATTTATACGGAAGAAATTTTCGTGTAATGACCCAGGCTGAGAATATTTATCGTGGCTCACTGGATAATGTTCAGAATTTTTATGTGCGCAACAGCCAGGGCAGCATGATCCCTTTAAGAAGCCTTATCACCACAAAAATAATTGAATCACCTGCTGTAATTTCTCATTACAATGTGTATCGTTCTGTCGAAATAAATGGTACACCTAAAGAGGGTTTCAGCAGTGGTGAAGCCATCGAAGCGTTGAAGGAAGCTGCCAAGACATTGCCGGCCGGTTATGGCTATGAATTCTCCGGCATTAGCCGGGAGGAGATAGCTGCGGGCAGCCAGCAAACCACCATCTTTGCTATATCTATCGTATTTGTATTTCTCTTCCTGGCTGCATTGTATGAGAGCTGGAGTGTGCCATTCTCGGTATTGCTGGCAGTACCTATTGGTGCATTTGGCTCCATTCTTACATTGATTTTGCTGCCCAAATTATCCAATAATATTTATGCGCAAATTGGTTTGATCACTTTAATAGGGCTGGCAGCTAAGAATGCGATTTTGATTGTAGAGTTTGCCAAGGAAAGGGTAGACAACGGAACCGATGTGGTACCGGCAACTTTACAGGCAGTGCGGCTTCGGCTAAGGCCCATCATCATGACTTCAATGGCTTTTATTTTAGGCGTTGTACCGTTGATGATCGCATCGGGTGCCGCTTCTGTAAGTCGTCAAACTATTGGCTGGACAGTATTCGGTGGAATGCTGGCAGCTACTTCACTGGCTATATTTGTAGTGCCGGTATTGTATGTGCTCATTACCAAAGCTGCATACAGAAAACGGAAAATAAGAGTAACCACAAAACTGGGAGAATAAAGAATAAAGAATAAGGAATAAGAAATGAAAAATAAGGAATAAGAAAAGAAGGCAACAAAATAAATAAGGAGCCATTTCGAGATTGAAATTTCTTTTTATAATAAGGGAATTTGTAAATAACCCAACTATGTTTAAAAGTCTGGTAGAGACGAAGAACTTTTGGTAGCTAAAAGCTTTGAAATAGGAATGAGCCCCATCGGGGCGGCCCTTTTAAAGGTCGCCCCGATGGGGCTTTTAAATTAGGTATTTTAAATTCCCCGTAGAGCTGTGCCGCCGGCGCTTGTTATTTCATTTATGAAAAAAGATTTTGATAGATTATTAGTCCATAAATTTGGTAGACTAATTACCAATCCTTAGTTTTACCTTGCGTAGGGAGCATAATATTTCATAATATTTATTCTACACGCATTTATTTTAAACAATAAGAGACAATGAGTACATTTTTTAGTCTTTATAAGTTCGCTTTGTATTTTGCGATGTTGTTTAATGCCGGCGCTGCCACAGAAGCTTCCGGCTTGATAACCGACGGGAAAAGCAAAGAACCCTTATCCAATGTATATGTATATACAGTTAAAGCAGAGGAGGAAACATTGAGTAATGATAAAGGAAATTTTAAGTTGTTGTCCTGGCAGGCATTGCCGGTAACCATTGTCTTTGAAAAGAATGGATACAAATCAAAGCGGATATCATTAAAACAGGATGAAAAAAATATCCGGGTGCTGTTAGAACCTAACTAATCCCTCCATCATATAGTCTCGTGGCCGAGTGGTACAGGCGATGGTCTGCAAAACCATTTACGGTGGTTCGATTCCACCCGGGATGTCAGTTTAGAATAACAATCAATAAGAGGAGGCATGTTTATGCCACCTCTTTTTTTATCCTGTAAATCCCGCCTGATTTAGAGGGAAAATTAATAGATTTGCGCTCCAAATAAAATGTTATGGAAGCACCATTTAAACCGGCGGGATACAATTCCCTTTCGCCTTATATCATTTCAAGCAATGCTCAAAAACTGGCAGATCTGTTGGGGGATGTTTTTAATTCAACCATTACCAGGCGCTATGATCTTGAGGATGGTAAGATCATGCACGCAGAAATCAGGATCGACGATTCGATTTTAATGTTCTCAGACAGCAACGAAAACTACCCGCCCAACCAATCCATACTCCATGTGTATGTGAGCGATGTGGAGGCAGTTTTTGCAAAAGCGATGGCAGCAGGTTGCAAAGAATTTCAGCCAATTAAAAAAAATGAAGGCGACCCGGATAAAAGGGGAACTTTCACAGACTTTGATGGCAATATGTGGTCGGTTAGTACTCAACAATAAATCAACATGAAAGCAAGAGAGACGATTGTAGAAAATTATATAGCAGGGTATAACGAAATGAATGTCCAAAAAATGGTAAAAGACCTGGATGTATCCGTTATTTTTAAAAATGTTTCCAATGAAAGGGTTGACCTGGAATTACACGGACTGGAAAATTTCCGGCAACAGGCAGAGCGGGCGCTTGTTCTGTTTGCGGAAAGAAAACAAACGATCAATGCCGTCCGGCACCAGAACGGTGCTGTTGAACTCGACATTGATTATTATGCCAGGATAGCAAGGCCTTTGCAAAGTTCCGCGAAAGGGCCGGAGTTGCATTTTACCGGCACAGCTGTTTTTACATTTAATAAGGATAATAAGATCACCTCTATTACAGATACCAGGTAAAAAGGGAAGCAACTGCTTCCCTTTTAATAACCCCCGTCCACTTAACTATTGTTTAATAAACTCTACTCTCCGGTTACCGGCCTTGCCCAACGGAGTGGTATTTTTATCTAAAGGCTGAGATTCGCCTTTGCCATCCGTAGTTAATCTGGAAGCCTCCACATTAAACTCCTTCGATAATATATCTTTTACCGCTGCCGCTCTTTTTTTAGATAATTCCATATTACCGGCATCATCGCCATCGCTATCTGTGTGACCTACGATCATAACCTTTACACCAGGATTTTCTGATAATACTGTGGCAATATCTTTAATAGCGCCATAACTCTCCGGTTTTATCTTATCACTGTTTACATCAAATAAAATTCCATGTGTTACAAATTTTCCTTCTGTTATTAGTTTATTCCGGGTATCAGGGTTGCCTACGGCCAATCTTATGTTACCTATATAATAAGCATCATTGTTATCATTTGCTGCATCATTCCTGAAATAAAGTGAATTTAATTTCATTCCGTCCGGCAAAGCTTTCGGCATGTCCCATACTTTTTTATCATCCATATAAACCCTTACTCTCGACTTTTGGCGCCAGATGGAAATGCGCACAGCAGTTTTGGCAGGTTCGCTCAATTTATCCTGGTCAGCAGTGTTTTTTATAATTTCCTTAAAGTCATAGGAAGAATAAAATTCTGTTATTCCGAGCTGGCCACCGGCATTTTGGGGATGAAAGCCAACTTCAAACCCACCTCCTTTTTCAAAGCGTCCTTCTCCAAAGCGGGCAAACTTCCTGAAATCGGTTCCTATATTAGCAGCACTGGTAAAACCAACATTAAAGAAACCACTGTAAAAACTAAATTTTTGCGTGCTCAGCAAATCAAATTCGAGTGTAAAATTATCTGGCAAGGTTTTGACCCATTCAGGATAAAATACCACTTCTTTCTGTGTCATCAGGAACTTGCCTTCTTTGGAACTGGTGGTAACAATTTCGCCACTTCCATTGGTATTCCATTTATCGGGAAAGTCGCCTACAGCATCCTGTGAAAAGTCTTCGGAGGCCACCAGCTTTTCTCCCGGCACAAAATCGAATTTGCTGTAGCTTTTAAAAGCAGGGGATGAAGCAACGGTATTTGAGCTGTTTTTGCCTGTGGCCTGTTCCTGGCTTTCCACGCCTGCTGCACCTGCTTTAGGGTCTTTTTTCTTGCCTGCATTTTCTGCACCATCCACTCCTTTATCAATGGTTTTATCCATTTTTTGGTCGATCTTCTGATTGACCTTGTTATTTACTTTATTTTTTGCCCGATCGAGCAAATTGCCAAATTGCCCGAAACCAGGCTGAATAATGCACAGGAGGGCAGCAATAAAAAATGTCTTTTTCATACAATCAGTTTTATAATATAAAATTAACTGCTTGATTTTCTTCCGGCAATACCCTTTTTGTGGAATAGCCGGGGATAATTTCCGAAATTTGACCGATGGACACCAGTTTAAATAAATTTATCAGCGATAGTGGGTTTTGCAGCAGGCGAGAAGCTGACCGCTATATTGAAGAATGCAGGGTTACTATAAACGACAAAGATGCACACAAAGGCAACCGGGTAAAAGAAGGCGATACTGTTAAAATTGATGGGGAACGTATTGGTAAGAAAAAAACGGCAGCTGTGTACCTGGTACTCAATAAACCCAAAGGCATAACCTGTACCACCGATCAGAAAGACAAAACGAATATTGTTGACTTTGTAAATTATAAAACAAGGATCTTTCCCATAGGGCGATTGGATAAATTATCGGAAGGGCTGATCTTTTTAACAAACGACGGGGATATAGTAAACAAAATATTGCGTGCCGGCAACGGGCATGAAAAAGAATATATTGTAACCGTTGATCAACCCATTAATACGGAGTTTATACAAAAAATGAGGAATGGGGTAAAGATATTGGGAACTGTTACACAAAAATGTTTTGTAAAGCAGGAAGGCGACAACCGTTTTCGCATCATACTTACACAGGGCCTTAACCGGCAAATCAGGCGCATGTGTGAAAGCTTAGGGCTTAAAGTCACCTCTTTGAAACGCATTCGTATTATGAACATGAGTGTGAGCGGATTGGCCCCGGGCAAATGGCGTTATTTTACGCCGGCAGAAATTGGCGCCATCAATGAAATGGTAAAACACAGCAGCAAAACTGCAGATGGGGAAGGGATGGGGGAGTAATTTTGTCGGGCAATAAAAATTTCATTAATTTCCCGGCATAATCTACCAATATGAAAAATAAATGCAACCTGCTTGTACTTATTATAATCTCAGCGCTTTCTTGTTTGTCAGCCTGTAAAAAATCGGGCAGCGAAGATAATGGGAGTTTTACCTGGAACTATAAAGGAGTAGATTACACCGCAAAATATACTTTGGCCCGTTCAGTAGAAGACCTTGGCCCTAACATTATCGGGGGATTGGGGAATGCTGCTTCCACTCCCGGCAGCGGCCCCAGCTTTAAAATAGAACCATTCGCTGTTGGGTTGTATGCTGTAGGCCCGGGAGAAAATCCGGTTAGTTTTACTGATACCGCTGGAAATAATCTTCCTGCTGTCGGTTTGTTAACAATTACCAGCACGGCAAATAAAAAATTGTCGGGTACCTTTATTTTAGAAATAGGAGTTACCGGCGATCAACATACTCTTACTGGCGTTATCAAAAATATTCCGATCGCTCCATAGTTAGAGTATTATTTCACTTTCATCACGCTTATCACTTTTTGTAAGGAGCCATTTTGCAACCTCAAAAAATAAGCGCCGGAAGGCAATGCATCATTGTATATATCGATATTGTATGTGCCGGCAACATAAGTCATGTTGGTATGCACTTTTACTACCTGCCCCAATGCATCCAGCTGCTGTATCATCGTATGCCCGCCCAGGGTGGAGAATTGCAGGGTAGCATTGATATGGTAAGGATTTGGCCACATTTTTAATAGGAGCTTATCAGCATTGTCATTGGTATCGTCAATATCTTCCGGTAAACCACAGGGACCGCCTTTGATCAATGGTAAAGCCTGGTAATTTTGTAATAGAATTTCGTCAAGTATAGGTCGCTTTACGCAAAACCATTGCTCTAACACGGATGCATACACGCTCCTGAAATCGTATTGGAAAGGAATATTATTTACTACCTGTATATCGGCAGGAATATCGGGGCTGTTACCCAGGATGCCTGCTTTGGCGTGTTTGCCAAACATCATCACGGGTGCAGCAGCGCCATGGTCGGTGCCCAGGCTGGCATTGGATTTTATCCTTCTGCCAAATTCTGAAAAGGTCATTCCCAACACGCGATCATCAAGTTGCATTAATTCAATATCATTTTGAAACGCATGGATAGCGGTCGAAAGATTCTTCATTAGTTTAGCGTGGTTACCGGTACTGGTATCACTCGCATTTACCTGCTTTTTATGTGTATCGAAACCGCCAATGGTTACCGTGTATACCCTGGTTTTTAACCCGCCTTTTATTAGTCTTGCTACAATTTTTAACTGATCGGCCAAACCATTTTCTGTTGGATAAACCGCCATGGTAGCTGCATTTTGATAGGCATCCCTGATGATATCTGAATAGATCTTTGTTTTTTCCGATACCACTCTTAAAAAACGCAATTCTTTATTGGCAGGTGCAGATGTAAGCGGGTAATCAGAAAAAGGATTTTCGAAGCTGTACACTTTTTCAGGATTGGTGATAGACAACCCCATTGAATAAACACTGCCCTGTAGATCCAGGGTAGGCGCAGGACTTATCTGTATCGCTAATGGATCCGGCATACCGGGATCAGGGAACGCATCGGGGTATCCTTCAAATTCAGATTGAAGATAACGCCCCAGCCAGCCTGTTTTAACCCGCTGCGATCTTTCTGCAGTAGTGTCACCACTCATCCATATATCTTTTGCCTGGAAGTGAGAAAAGTTGGGTGCATCATATCCTACAGACTGGATAACATTCATCTTTCCATCATTGTATAAATTTTGCAATGCGGTCATGGCCGGGTGCAGGCCTGCTTTGTCGGTACCATTCAACCTGAGAACTTTGCTTTGCTGGATGGCAACATTGGTTCTTGCATTATAATAATTAGAATAAACGTCCAGTGGCACTACCATGTTCAATCCATCATTACCTCCTGCAAGTTGTATGAGCACGAGCACATGATCTGTGTCTGTACGGCCCAGCATGTTGGTAAGCTGGCTATGCGCTTTGCCCATAGCCGTAAATGAAAAACCATGTAGGAGTGCGGGCAAAGCTACAGCCTGTGCGGTATTCGTTAAAAATCTTCTTCTGTCCATTGTGTTGGTTATTTATAGGTTATTGGCTTAACATAAATGAAACTCCGGGAGGTTCATTAAAAACAAAAACATATTTTTCAACGAGGTATCAATAAGGGTGGAGTTATTGCTTGTCCAGGCATTTGTCCAAAAACTGTCGTCTGCTGTATTATTTAACAGGAACCTTGTTTTTACGTATGTTTTGGAGGCAGTACTCAGCGGGTACCTCAGCAATAAAGCAGTTACATCATTGATAAGTGTATCAGGATTGGAAGGGTTGGAAGTGGCGTTGGCAAACCCTCTTACATCTATTATTTCAGCATTTACCAGCGCATCTGTATAGTCTGCCCTTCTTGGTAAAGAATTACTGTTTACCCATAATTCATAATGCATGGGCCCTTGTACAAAAGCAGCATAACCATTTACATCGGGTGGCTGAAAAAGGTCCAGCTGCATGTTGGCCGCATTGTTATAGATGGAAAAGAACAAAGGATACCCTGTTGCATAGTCGGTATATGCAGGAAATGGAACGTTGAATTCTCTTAAAGTTCCCGTTAAAATATCCAGCGGGCTCTTTATGTAACATGCCTGGTTGAGGGTATCATAAAAATGTTCGCTTTTGAATAAAGCTTCCAGCATCGGTTTGATTTCGTAATTATTATTTCTTAGAATGGCAGCAAGCGGCTCTATTACATCCGTTTCTGTTGCTTCATCAATTTCATAATAAACAAAAAAGCGATAGATTTTTCTTACAATAAATCTTGCGGCTTCGGTTGTATCAAAGATCATGTCTATCAAAGCATCCAGTTCAGTAGCAGCATCGCCGCCTGCAATTGTTCTGCTGCCATAAAAACCAGAAAATGTTTTTGAACTGGTATCATGCGCAGCTTCATCAGCATACGACTCAAGCGGGTTTGTTCTTACACGCCAGCCCGTTAAAACCCTTGCCGCTGCTATCACATCATTTTCTGTAAAGTGAGAATCATTGCCAAGGCCGATGGTAAATAACTCCTGGAATTCACGGGAAAAGTTTTCATCTGCCGCCTGGCGGGAATTAAGATAACCATTTAGATGCAATAACATGGCAGGATCGATGGTCACTTCTTTCGCCAGCATTCTTACATTCCCCAGCATATTTGTTCTTAGCAAATTATGATGCCTGTACATCATTTGGGGGTTTCCTACTTCTTCCTGCTGAACAGAGTAGTGATGATGCCAGAACAGGACCATTTTTTCCTGGATGCTTCTCTGCTGGTTGATCATGAGACCTGCCCACCATTTGCGAAGACTATCCATTCTAAACCTTGATATGCCCGGCCTTGCGTCAGCATCACTGAGTAGATTAGGATCGTTTACCCAAGTTTGTCCCTGCACTACACCCAGGTCATCATAAGTGCCATCTTCTGTTACGATCAATCCATAGTCCCGTAAGGGTGGGTTGGGTACGCTTACAGTATTAAGTAGTTCATCCACAGCAGCACTCATGGACATCCCAAGAAAATGATCAACGTCTGCTTTTTTTGCACCAAACATGGTGCGTTTCAGCAAATGACTCACTTCATTAACGGTCCATTGACCGGAGTAGGGAAGAATACCACTAAAAAAAGGCTGGCTTTTTTTAGTGGTATTGCGATTGGCCAGTGCTCTTAAAAATTCGATCCTGTTCATATAGGTTGGTTTTTCAAAAAATGCTATCGTATTAAAGTAAAATATCCTTTTTGCTGATGTTGTTTTTGATTGATGTCTTTAAATACCACTACATACACAAAAGATCCCATTGGTTGTACTTCGCCTTTATAACGCCCGTCCCACCTGGTATTTATAACAGTACTTACAAAAACAGTTTCGCCGTAACGATTAAATACCTGCAAACGAAATCCGTCCGGCACTTTTCCCAGCGGGCCAAAATAATCGTTGAGGCCATCACCATTAGGCGTAAAAGCGGTGGGTGTAAATAGTACTGCATCATTTAATACCACCAGGCGAAACTGGTCTTCTATTACACAGCCATGTGGCAAAGTATTTTCAACAGTATAGATAGTAGTTACAGTGGGTGTTGCTACAGGATTGGGGCAGTTGCTACAGCTTAGCGTTGGATGACCCTGCCATGCAATGTTCCCGTTGCCGGAAGCTGGAAGTGTTAAACTTTGCCCGATAAAAATGGTATCCGATTTTTTTAAATCATGCAACGGGCCGTTTATTAAAACGGGATTGTATTCAACATATACCGAATCATAACCACAGGCATCTCTTAAGGTATCGGAAATGGGGATGAAAGCAGCCAGGTCACAAACAGTAGAGTCTTTGATTTCATCCAAAGGTTTTTTTAGCTTGATGATACCAAAATCCACATCGCCAAAAACGCTGGTAAATTCTCCGCCGGTTTCCGAATCGCCTGAGAGGTAATACTCTTCCAGCAATGGTTTGTAGATGATACTGCGGAGATGATCATTCCCGCTTCCGCCAAAATTTTTTTTCCATACAATTGTTCCGGTAGCAGATAATTTTACCAGCCAGTAATCGCCTTCGCCTCTTGCGTCATCAATATCACCGTCAGCAGAATATGAGATGCCTGCAGCGATATAACCGCCATCAAAATCTGTGAGAATCGCATTACAATAATCTGCTTCGGTTCCACCTAATACTTTTTGCCAGTTTAAAATTCCTGCGGTTGTTACATTGAGCACCCAGTAGTCCTGGCTGCCTTTGGCACCACTCACATCGCCGTCATTACTGGTGGTGTAGCCTGCTATTGTCAGGGAGCCATTGGTGCCGGCCGTCATAGAATAGGCTACATCGTTTTGCGAACCGCCATAAATTTTACTGAAAATTTTATTGCCATTATCATCGAGCGCCAATAACCAGGCATCATAATTTTTTTGATTGGGAGGAATATCTCCGTCAATGGAGTTGGCATAACCGGCGGCATAGGTTCTTCCGCCAATGCTTACAATCTTTAATAATTCTTCATTTTTGGTGCCGCCAAAACATTTGCTGTAAATAACATTTCCCGCAGTATTTATTTTGAGGATCAATCCATCTGTATAACCAGCGGTTCCATGATTGCCTGCAACATCGCCGTCATTGGAAGAAGTGGATGCTGCTATTAAATAATCGCCGTTGGAAGTAATACTGATATCGTTGCCGATATCCAACCCGTTTCCGCCATATCTTTTTTGCCACTGAACGGCACCGGTTGCAGCTAATTTTATGAGCCAGATATCTTTGGTTCCGCCGTAGCCTGCAATCACGCCACCATCTGTGCTGTTGGTTTCACCTAATACAATATATCCGCCATCCGCAGTTTGTTCAATATCTCTTGCACTTTCATAACCTGTTCCTCCTAAAGACAATTCCCATTGTATGGCTCCGCACACATTTAATTTAACCACCCACAGATCCCAGTATTCCCTGTTGGCATGCGGACTTACCTGGCCATCTTGCGAGTCGGTATAGCCGGCTGCAATAGTGCCGCCATCTGTAGTAAATTTTATTGAGTAAGGTATATCAACAGCTGATCCGCCAAAACGAAGCGCCCAGTTTAAGGGAGGCGTTTGTGCAATTGCAAAACTGTTGTACAGGAATGTACACGTTAGGAGGAAATTTTTCAACAGGTTATTGCTCACAAGCTGGTATTTCTTAAAGGATGCTTGTGCAATACAATTTCTATGCTAAAAGCTTTTTAATGGGGAAAAAACATGGATTAAATTTTAAAAATCGTAGATATACTACAAACCCTTGTAGTAGCATTACGGTTTGATGGCTATATTTATAACAAATACCGAAAATGAAAAACATACAGGGCAATCGCCTCATGACAGAACAGGAAAATTATATGTGCAAACTTCATGAAATTGTAGAGCGGTCCATTGAAGAACAAAACCTGTTAATGCATAGCCTGGAAAACCCGCCATTGGAATCATCCACCGTTGGTCAGCGTATCTCTGATAAGGTGGCCCGCTTTGGCGGCAGCTGGAAATTTATCATCATATTTATTGCTATATTATTTGTGTGGATTTGTTTTAATGTAATGTCCCTGCATTCCCTGCGCTTTGATCCTTATCCTTTTATTTTAATGAACCTCGTTTTATCCTGTATAGCAGCTTTGCAGGCGCCTGTTATTATGATGAGCCAAAACAGGCAGGAAGAAAAAGACAGGAAGGAAAGTGAAAATGATTATATGATCAACATGAAATCGGAAATGCAGATCCGCAGCCTGCACGAAAAAATGGACCTGCTGGAAGAACAACAAATAAAATCGTTGTTTGATACACAGGCCAAACAGTTTGAGTTGCTGGCAGCGATCAATAAAAAGCTGGATCATATTATTGCGGAGAAATAATTGAAGGATATTAGGAGCAATACGGGATACTGGATACTTGATACTGGTAGCACCCGGAATTTAAAAAATTTTTCAAAGCGGCTGGCCTCTGCCAGCATCCGGTATCCGGCCACGATCCCGTATCCACCATTTAATAATCCTGCCATCCTAAAATCCCAAAATCCCAGTTATATTTGCAACAACCTGCTCAACAACCAAAACTATTACGATGGAATTTTTCTCCGGTATGGAACCCTTGCTTCGCAGCTTTTGGTTCATCGCAATACCTGCAAGTGTTATATTTCTTATTCAAACAATTATGACCTTTATGGGTGCTGATGCCGGTGATGGTATCGATGCCGATTTCGATAGCAATCTTTCCGGAACGGATGCGCCATTTCAATTATTCTCTTTGAGAAATCTTATTAATTTTTTGCTGGGTGCGGGCTGGGGCGGTATTTCGTTTTACAATAGTATCGATAATAAAACGATACTGATCCTGGTAAGTGCTGCCATAGGTGTTGCGTTTGTAGCTTCCTTCTTTTTGATGATTCGCCAGGTGCAGCGTTTTGGAGAGGACAACTCTTTTAATATTGATCTTGCATTGAATCAAACCGGTACGGTATATATTCCTGTTCCTGAAAATAAAACAGGCACGGGCAAAGTACAGGTGAGTGTAAAAGGAAGTGTGCATGAATTAACCGCCATTACCTTAGACGAACGCATCCCGACAGGTACTTTAATTAAAATAATAAAGATCGAAAATAATAACCTCGTACTGGTAGAAAAATTATAAACCTTAAAGCAAAAAAAATATGTTGTCTCCTTTAATGATCATTGTTGTTGCAGTTGTGGTGTTCTTTGTCACCGTGAGTGCATTGATCTCCCGGTACAAGCGATGCCCTTCGGATAAGATACTGGTAATTTATGGTAAAACTGGTGGTGCCAGTGCCAAATGTGTGCATGGTGGCGGGGCTTTTATCTGGCCGGTGATACAGGACTACGCGTATCTTGATCTGAAGCCTATTTCTATCGAAGCGAACCTGACCAATGCGTTGAGTCGACAAAATATCCGGGTGGATGTTCCCTGTCGTTTTACCATTGCTATTTCTACCGATCCCGAAAGTATGAACAATGCAGCAGAACGTTTGCTGGGCCTTGTTCCTGAACAAATACAGGAATTGTCAAAAGATATTTTATTTGGACAATTGCGTTTGGTTATTGCCACCATGACCATTGAAGAGATTAACAGTGACAGGGATAAATTCCTGGATAATATTTCCAAGAATGTTGATACCGAATTGAAAAAAATTGGTTTGAAACTGATCAACGTAAACGTTACGGATATCAGGGATGAATCAGGATATATAGAGGCCTTGGGTAAAGAGGCAGCAGCAAAAGCGATCAATGAAGCGATCATCAGCGTAGCGGAACAAACCAAGATCGGAGAAACAGGCCGTGCAATTGCGGATAGAGAAAGAGAAACACAAATTGCAGAAACACATAGAGACCGTGACGTAAAAATTGCCATCACTCAAAAAGACAGGGAAGTGAGTATTGCAGTTGCGGGCAAGGATGAATCTATTGGTAGGGCAGAGGCAGAAAGAGACACCAGGATCAAAACTTCGGAAGCCAATTCAGTGGCTGTAAAAGGGGAAAACGAAGCTAAGATTACCATTGCCAATTCTGATGCAACAAGAAGAGAAAAAGAAGCGGAGGCTTTAAGGGTAGCGGTAACGGCAGAAAAAGTACAGCAGGCAAGGGCATTGGAAGAATCGTATGTGGCAGAGCAAAAAGCAGAGCATGCACGAAGTGAAAGAGAGCGTGCTACGCAGATGGCCAATATTGTGGTACCAGCAGAGATTGCCAAACAAAAAGCTATTATTGAAGCGCAGGCTATAGCAGAATCCGTACGCGAGAATGCAAAAGGGGAGGCTGATGCGATCTTCGCAAAAATGGAAGCAGAAGCAAAAGGTTTGTTTGAAATATTGACCAAACAGGCTCAGGGTTATAAAGATGTGGTATCTGCAGCAGGCGGTGACCCAACAAAAGCATTCCAGTTATTGCTGATCGAAAAATTACCTGAGTTGGTTAAAACGCAGGTGGAAGCAGTAAAAAATCTTAAGATCGATAAAATTACCGTGTGGGATAGTGGCAACAATGCAGACGGCAATACCAGTACCGCCAATTTTGTTTCGGGAATGATGAAAACAGTACCACCATTAAATGATTTGTTTAACATGGCTGGCTTAAATTTGCCCAATTATTTAAAAGGAGCAGATGAAAATGTTACCGGAGAAAAAAAGGATAAAGAGTAAAGAATAAGGAATAAGAAATTAAAAATAAGAAAGTAATGCAACGAGCCGGGATGCGGCAATTCGCATTGTTTTAATAAGCAATAGATAGATGGGCATTATTAATAAAATATTATACAAGTCCCTTAGCCAGCAAAATTACTTAAAGTTTTTGAACAGCTCTTTTTTAACGCTGTACAAAACCGGGATGTTAAAAAACAATCCTTCTTACCGCTATCATTATTTTGCTAAAAATTTAGTGAGCACAGGCGATACCGTGATAGATCTTGGTGCCAACCTGGGTTATTATTCCAACCTGTTGCAGCAATGGATTGGGCCAACCGGAGAATTATATTCGGTTGAACCGGTGATCCCTTTCAATGAAATTTTGCAATGGCGCCTGAAAGATAAAAAGCACGTGACTATTCTTCCTTATGCATTGGGCACAGAAGAGAAGGATATTACTTTGGTAATTCCAAAAAACCTCAGTTACTTATCCACAGGTTTGCCGAATGTGTACGACAGCAATTCTCATGGGAACCTGGACGAATACGGATTTAAGTTTGAGGCGAAGATGAAGAAGGGTAGTGAGTTGTTTAAAGACCTTGAGCGCCTTGATTTTGTAAAATGTGATATTGAAGGTTACGAGGAATATGTTTTCCCGGAAATGAAACCTGTGTTTGAAAAGCACAAACCTATCATACAGGTAGAAACCTGGGGCACACATAAAAAAATAGTAGAAGATTTTTTGCAGGGTATCGGTTATGAGCAGTTTCATTTATTAAATGGAAAACTGGTACCAACCCTGGATGGGCATGATCCGGCGGTGGTGGATTTTATTTTTATACATCCTGCAAATCAAAAAGCAGATAAGCAAACAAAGGGATTAAAATAATTTAGCAAAAAGAATAAAGAGAAAGGAGATCAAGGAGTTTTGCATTACTCTTTTAGCTCCTTTCTCTTTCAACTCATTGTTATTTACTCGCCTCATTCAGCAATTTCAAATCGCCTTCATCCAGTTTTAATTTAACTGCTGCAAAAAGATCTTCTAATTGTGCTTTGCTCGTTGCACTTGCAATGGGCGCTCCAATATGCGGCTGGGACAGTAGCCAGGCCAGTGCAACAGTAGCAGGTTTTGCAACATGTTTTGCAGATACTTCATCCAATGCTTTTAAAACTTTCAATCCTTTTTCATTCAGGTATTTTTGTACGCCGCCGCCTCTCACGCTTTTTACAAGATCTTCATCATTACGGTATTTGCCGGTTAAAAAACCTGCAGCCAAAGCCCAGTAGGGAAAAACAGTCAGCCCATATTTTTCAACCAATGGAGCATAATCATTTTCGTAACCAGCCCTTTCCACCAGGTTATAATGAGGTTGCAACGCGATGTATTTTGCCCAGCCATTTTTTTCGGATACATCAAATGATTCCTGCAGTCTTTCAGGCGTTACATTGGAAGCTGCGGTGTATCTCACTTTGCCGGCTTTGATAATTTCATCGTAGGTTGACATGGTTTCTTCAACAGGGGTGGTACCATCATCAAAATGAGTATAATACAGGTCTATATGATCTGTTTGTAATCTTTGCAATGATTCATCTACCGATTGAAGAATATGTTTACGGCTGATGTCAATAGGATGTTCCTTCGTTTGTGAACCAACCTTAGTAGCAATCACCAGCCGGCTGCGGTTGCCCCGGGCTTTCATCCAATTGCCAATGATGGTTTCCGATTGACCACCAGTGCCATTCACCCACCAGGCATAGGTATTGGCGGTGTCAATAAAATTAAAACCTGCTGCTACAAACGCATCCAGTATTTCAAAAGACTGTTGTTCATCTAATGTCCAACCAAAAACATTACCGCCAAAATTGAGCCTGCTTACTTCAAGATCTGAGTTACCAATCCTTATTTTTTCTGCCATGATTTAAAATTTAAATGATGAATTACAAATTTACCCACAATTAATGTGCAAACATTGATCACGGATTAAACTGATTTACGAATTCCACAGATTTCATTGCGATAAAAAATCCCGGCTATCCAAAAATCCAATAGACCCCTTTTGAGACAATCAAAAGGCTCCTATGTGGGAGCCTTTTGATTGTATTTATAACCCTAATGATTTAAGTTGCCTGCGGAGCATGATCCAGCTGCCCTTCCCATTTGCTAACCGCCGCTGTGGCCAGGGCATTGCCCAGTACATTCGTCATGGTTCGGCCCATATCACAAAATACGTCAATGGCGAGGATAAGTCCTACCCCTTCTGGTGGAATACCAAACATAGCACCTGTTGCCAGTACTACTACCAAGGAGGCCCGCGGCACGCCTGCAATTCCTTTGCTGGTGATTAAAAATACCAGCAGCATTATTATCTGTTGCGAATAATCACCGGTGATGTGTGTAAGATTAAATGCCTGTGCTATAAACATACTTGCAAAAGTCATGTACATCATACTTCCATCGAGGTTAAAGGAATAACCAAGCGGTAGTACAAAACTTACAATTTTATTGTTACAGCCAAAGCGTTCCATCTCTTCAACCAGTTTAGGATATACTGCCTCGCTGCTTGCCGTGCTAAACGCGATGGACATGGGGGTAGCAATCCTCTTCAATAAGGTAGGCAACCTGTTTTTTAAAATAAGGTAACCAACAAATAACAGCAGCGCCCATAAAACAACCAATCCTAAATAAAAAGATCCTATATAGTAACCGAAGGTCTTTAAAATACCCAGGCCATTTTTTGCGATAGCAGCAGCCATGGCACCAAATACGCCGGCAGGGGCTAGGTACATTACATAGGTTACCATCTTTAAAACCACGTGGGCGAGAGAGTCCAGTGCATTGATGATATTTTCCCCTTTTTTACCAATGGCGGTAAGGGCGATTCCGAAGAAGATGGAGAATACCACCAGTTGTAAAATTTCATTGGTAGCCATTGCTTCCACTACGCTGCGTGGCACCACGTGCTCAACAAATTTTTGGAGCGAAAAGCCCTTCGTTTTATCTATCAGGTCTTTAATAGCTGAGGGGTCTGTTTGAGTTATATCCGCACCCACGCCGGGTTTTGTGATGTTTACCAATATTAAACCCAAACCAAGGGACACCAGCGAAGCGGTTATAAACCAGATCATTGCCTTGCCGCCCACACGACCCACTGTTTTCATATCGCCCAATTTGGCAATACCCACTACCAGAGTGGCAAATACAATTGGAGCGATGATCATTTGAACCATTCTCAAAAAGATGGTCGTCAGAAGTTTGGCATTTTCAGCAAAGCTGGCCCGGGTTTCTGCAGGATAATTTTCATGAACATAATACCCGGCAATAATACCCATTACCATGGCCACCATGATCCACATCGTAAGCCTGCTCTTTTTTGGAAGTTGTTGCGAAATTTCCATTCTAATTTATTGAATGACAGTTAATTGGTTAAAGATATTTCTTCCAGGCAATCGAAAACAGCGGCCTGTTGCAGTCAATAAAACTAAAGGAATTGGTGGGTTTTAAAAAATGTTTTTACCTGCAAGTCCAATTATGGTCGACCACCTAACGAAAGGTGGTCGACCATAATTATGTAGCTCCCATATAAAAAACGAACAATATCATTGTTATTTAAGCATTATGGTGTACTTTTGCCGCCCGAAAATGAGTCATCGTTTACGGACTATTTGCCACACGGCTCCATAAGTTCCCATCTGTTTGGGACGCCAGCAGGCAGTAATGAAATATATTTATCAAAATGCCAAAGGTTAAAACCAACAGCAGCGCAAAAAAGCGCTTTAAAGTTACCGGTACGGGTAAAATCACTTTTCAGAAAGCATTCAAACGTCACATCCTTACCAAAAAATCTACCAAGCGCAAACGTGCTATGCGTAAAGATGGTATGGTAGCTGACAGCAACATGCACTTTGTAAAACGTTTATTGGGAATGAAATAATCAACCCATCCCACTTCTTAAAAGGAGAAGCCCCAACAACTATTAACTTCAAAAAAATTAGCATATGCCACGTTCAGTAAATGCAGTAGCCAGCAGGGCACGCCGCAAAAGGATTTTAAAAGCTGCCAAAGGTTATTATGGTAAGCGCAAGAATGTTTACACCGTTGCCAAAAACGTAATGGAAAAAGGTTTAACGTACAGCTACGTTGGCCGTAAACTGAAAAAACGTGAATACCGTACTTTGTGGATTGCTCGTATCAACGCTGCTGTAAGAGCAGAGGGTATGACCTACAGTGTGTTCATTAACAAATTAGCCGAAAAGAACATCGATCTTAACCGTAAGGTGTTGGCTGATCTTGCTATGAACGAACCGGAGTCTTTTAAAGGATTGGTTGCCTCAGTTAAATAATTGAGCAAAAAGTTCAACTCATAGGCCATTCACCTTACGTGGATGGCTTTTTTTATAAGATAATCGTTTGCTATATAATATATTTGCTTCGCAAAAATTAAGCACTATTTAAAAGCGTATTTACAAAGATGACAAATACCTACGACAGCCTGGTACAGCAAACATTCAACTTCCCGCAGGAAGGAATTAAGTTATCCGAAGACTACCTGCAATGGAACGATGTTGACATCAAGGCCCTTATCGATAAGCACGGCACGCCACTCAAAGTAAGCTATCTGCCAAAAATTGGTATGCAGATCAATAAGGCGAAAAAAATGTTCGAGACAGCGTTTAAAAAACATAAATACGAAGGTGATTACCATTATTGCTATTGCACCAAAAGTTCGCACTTTAATTTTGTGGTGGGTGAGGCATTAAAGCACAACATTCACCTTGAAACTTCTTTTGCCTATGATATTGATATCATCAATGCCTTGTATAAAAGCAGGAAAATTACAAAGGATACGCATATTGTGTGCAATGGCTTCAAGCAAAAAAATTACACCAGCCGTATTGCAAGGCTCATTAATACCGGCTTTAAAAATGTGATACCTGTACTGGATAACAAGGAAGAATTGAACATGTACAAACGTGCCATTCGTACGGGTGAGCCTTTTAAACTGGGTATTCGTATCGCTGCAGAAGAGGAACCCAGCTTCCCGTTCTATACATCAAGGTTAGGCATTAAAGCGAAGGATGTGCTGGAATATTATGTAGATGAGATTGAAGGCTATGAAGATAAGTTCCAGTTAAAAATGTTGCATATCTTTTTAAACAAGGGGATCAAAGATGATATTTATTACTGGAGTGAATTACAAAAAAGCATTAACCTGTATTGCCAGTTAAAAAAGATCTGCCCCGAATTGGATTCAATAAATATTGGTGGTGGTTTTCCTATTAAACACTCTCTTGGTTTTGATTACGATTACCAGTTCATGATCAATGAAATTGTAGGTAATATAAAAACAGCCTGCAAAAAAGCTAAGGTGCAGATGCCGCATATTTATACAGAGTTTGGAAGTTTCACTGTGGGCGAAAGCATGGCACATATCTACAGCGTGATCGGGGAAAAAGCACAAAATGACAGGGAAACCTGGTATATGATTGATTCTTCCTTCATCACCACCTTACCAGATACCTGGGGCATAGGAGAAAAATTCCTGATGTTACCCATCAATAAATGGAAAAATGAATACCAGCGTGTAGTATTGGGCGGCATCACCTGCGACGGCCATGATTATTATGATTCTGAAGAACATATCAATGAAGTGTTTTTACCGAAAATAAAAACCACCAATGAAGATGAACTGGAAAGCAACAAAGAGCCTTTGTATGTAGGTTTCTTTCATACAGGTGCTTACCAGGACCAGATCAGTGGCTATGGAGGTATTAAACATTGCCTTATCCCGTCGCCCAAACACATCATTATTGAAAGAGATAAAAATGGTAAGCTGATTGAGTGGACCTATGCGAAGGAGCAGACTTCGCAGAGTATGTTGAAGATATTGGGCTATAAATAACCAGTCAATAGTCAATGGATCATAGTTCATAGACCAATAACAGGAAGGAAGAATAGTTTAATCATCAGTGTCATTATATAAAATGCCATGGAGTTGCATGGCATTTTTATTTATAAAGAAAGAGAGTAACTATCTCTCTTAATCGTCTATGGAATATGGTCCATTAACCATGGACTTCACACTCAACTTTTATTCCTTCTCAGCAAAGCAACCAGCAACAGTACAAACACTGCACCGCCTACAGCCCAGGCCCACGGTTGCATGTACCACTGGCTATCTTCCTCGGTATTAATATCAATATCTACTTTTTTTGTTTCCTGTGCAATAGCAGCCACACTGAAGCTGATAAAAACCGGGAGCAAAGCGATGTTTTTACTAATTGTCTTTAGCATGATGTTGTTTTTTAGCGTTTTAATAATGGTTGTAATGCTTGTTTTAACTACATATGCTAAAGTAATGCCAAAAATTATTGAAAATCCTTGTTGTCAAACATCCCTTTATAATACAGATAATATTTCCCATCTTTTTTACTGCGCCAGTAACGCTTACCTTCCAGGTCGTAATAATATTTTCCATCGACAGTTTTTTTGGCGGCGGCTTCGTTCACAACAATTGATTTTGGTGTGGGTGTTTTGATTGCCTTTACTACAGGCTTTTTGATTTCAGTTGAAGTGGTTTCTTCTTTAGCAGGCACAGATTTTTTACTACAGGCAGATAGGGCAGCAACAAACAGCAGCATACCCGCAATTACAAATTTTTTCATTGGAATATTTTGCTTGTATTAGCAAGAATGCTACCAAATTTGATGTAGGAGATAATTATAGGGGAAAGAAGATAAAGGTGAAGAGTAAGATATTAAAGATTAGAGATTAGTTAATCAGAAATTAGTAGCTACTTCTAATTCCTAATCACTAATTAACCAGCCTCTATCCACCACCATTACTTCTTCATCTTCGGCTTATACTTCTTATTCACTTTAGGATTATTGAAATACGCATTCAGTTCTTTTTCATCAATATTTTCTTCAGTGTAGGGAATATCTATCAGTTGAATCTGCATTTGTTTTAGCTCATCCCTTATCTTCCTGGATTTATTAAGTATCTCCGGATCCCTGTCGCCCACCAGTTGATTTTCCTGCATGAGGTATTCCAACCGCTTGATGCTGCTCCTTATCAGTGTGGCAGTACTTTGTTCATAGCTGCTGTTGGGCGCTGTAGCTTCTTTCACCGGAACCATGGCAATGCCAACGCTTGGTAAAATCTTTCCCACAGTTTTTTCGCCTTCCCCTGGCAGGGAAGAGAAAATAGTGCCTCCCAATGCAGTGGAGGCAGAAGCAAGGTCAAATGCTGTTCTGGTACTTTTTGTTCTTTTTATTTTCCTGTCTACCAGTCTGAAACTTGCTTTGAGAGAGGTAATATATCTTCTTGTATCAGCCTGTAATCTTTCAAACTCTTTTACCTGTTGCGGGTAATTGATATTTTCTTTTACATTTATTTCAATTTTGGCTGTATCGCTGGTATGAAATTTATTGGTACCAATAATAAGCAATAGTAATTTTTTTGTTTTCTCTTTATCATTGTCTTTTACAAAATCAAATGGAGCTGTCCAGCTAAAATCATCGCCACATTTTGCTACAGGTGTTGTTGATTTAACCGGGTAGTTGCTCAGGTAAGTTAATTCTTCGATGGGGAAACTGCCGTTATTGCACTGGATTTTGAAACTGATGGTATCACCTTCTTCAATATTCATTACACTGGTAACCGTAGGTTTAACCCTGGAAGGAATTATTTCTGTACTATAAAACTGGATGATGAAATTGGTATCAACTTTTCTCCCGGGGTCTTCCAGGTTCTGAACACTGATGAATACCTTGTACTCGTAATCATACTTTAATTTACCGGAAAGAAAATAGGATTTCTCCGCTTTAAAAGTAAGCAGGCCATTATCTTTATTTACTTTTAAACCAACCGGTGAATTTTTTAAGAACCAGTAATAATTTTCCAGCGGTTTGTTAATGATGAGCTGGTATTTTAAAGTAGAATCTACATGAAGCGTGAACTAGGGGTTAAGGTTTTTAATACGAAGAGCGGTGTCAGGTTTGTGCAGCATCTCAACAGTATCATCCGGCACCTGGGCATTGGCAAATAAAACACTGCTACAACACATTAAAAAAACAACAGTGCGGTTAAGGCTCATTGGGAATTGCTTAATTTTTAGAATGCTGAGAAGATAAACTAACTGCAATAAAATGTACGATTCAGACACATTGATCAGCCATTCAAAATACTATTAACCCGTTATTCCAATTATTCGCCGCATTTGAAGTAAGTTGTATACTTTTCATCCCTAAAAATAAATTCCATGAGATCCTTGTTATTAATATGCGCATTCGGTTGCATAACACTAAATTCAAATGCGCAAACTACAGAAGATTCTGTAAAAGCAGTGGTGAATAAAATGTTTGATGCCATGCGCAACAGCGATGCGGCCATGCTGCAATCTGCATTTGGCGACAGTGCCTTACTACAAACCATCAGCAGGAGTAAGGAAGGGAAAACGGTTGTAAGAAATGAATCCATTGCAGCATTCGCCGGTTCAATCAGCGGAGCGCCCAAAGGAGCATTGGATGAAAGGATCAGTTTCGAAACAGTAAAAATCGACGGGGCGCTGGCATTGGCATGGACGCCTTATTCATTTTATTACAATGGCAAATTCAGTCATTGTGGGGTAAACTCCTTTCAATTGGTTAGGATAGACGGAGCGTGGAAAATTCAATATATTATTGATACAAGAAGAAAAACGGGTTGTATAGAAAACTAAAAGCCTCCCCTGGAAAGGAGAGGCCTACCTCTATATGAATTCAGGTATTCAACTGTATGAAATTCTACTACCAATTACTGTATGTCGATATCTTTTGCAGCGGCTTTCTGGTTTTCTTTTTTTGGAAGACCCAAAGTAAGAATACCATTTTCATATTTAGCACTAATATTCTCACCATCAATTTTGTCATCCAGCGTGAAACTGCGTTTGAATGATTTGTAAGAAAATTCTTTGCGGATCATTTTCTGACCTTCTGCAATAGCTGTTTCTTTTTTCTCTGTACTGATGGTTAAAATTTTGTCATCCAGTTTTACATTAAAATCCGCTTTCTCAAAGCCCGGTACAGATAATTCAACCTGGTAGCCGTCCGCTTTCTCTACAATGTTAACCGGTGGAAAATTTAATACATCTTCCCTGAAAGTTCTGCTTGCAGTTGATGGAAACTCATTGAATAATTCTTTCATCATTCCGTCAATTGATCTGCTGAAATTGTTGTTTACTTTTACTAATGTCATGGCACTATTTGTTTTAAGTTTTTAAATTAATTTATTTGAATGCTAGTGTTCAAATTGTATTCCAGCTCATTTTATACGCCAAATATTCCAAATTGCGGGACATCGGCACGCCATAATGGCTAAAAGTTGCATTTTGTAATGACATAATTTCCGCATTTAGTAAAGCTCGGTTAAATGCGTTGCGAGTTTTATTGGGATAAGATTGTAATTTTGCTGAACGAAAAAAATTAAACTAATAAATATGTATCCAGAAGAAATTGTAATTCCAATGAAAGAGGAATTAACTGAGCATGGTTTTAAAGAATTATTGAATGCAGATGATGTGGAAAATGTATTATCAGGAAGAGGTACTACCCTGGTAATGATCAATTCAGTATGTGGCTGCAGTGCAGGCACTGCCCGGCCGGGAGTATTATTGGCTGTACACAATAGTTCAAAAAAACCTGATAACATCACCACGAGTTTTGCAGGTTTTGATGTGGAAGCAGTGAACCAGGTTAGAAAGCATTTACTGCCTTATCCTCCATCATCACCAGCCATCGCATTATTTAAAGATGGCGAACTGGTACACATGATCGAACGCCACATGATAGAGGGCCGCAGTGCACAAATGATCGCCGATAATTTATTAGGCGCATTTGATACGCATTGTAATTGATTATTGATTATTGACTATTAATTATTGATGGCAACTCCAAAGGTTGCCATTTTTATATAGGTGGTTCTCTTTTCTTAACCTGCTTAAAAAAACTCCATTCTGGCGGCCATTAATCAATAATCTATAATTAATAATTTAATACCCTCAAACTATGTGATGCCCTTTTTTTTCTGCATTGCGGCCTTTTGTACCGAAAGCTTTCAGGATTCCTTTTTACTTCTTTATATTGCATCACTTTTTTTACACAGCATAAACTAACAGCATGTATCCCAATTTATATTATGTTTTCAAGGATTGGTTCGGAGTAGAATGGAGTAGTCTTTCTTTTTTAAACACTTTTGGCTTATTTGTAGCCCTGGCATTTGTAGCTGCTGCTGTAGTACTCAGTGCCGAATTAAAAAGAAAGGAAAGAGCAGGGTTGTTGTTGCCCAGGGAAGAAATGATCACTGTAGGCCAGCCGGCTTCTATGATGGATCTTTTTTTGAACGGCCTCACAGGTTTTATTTTTGGTTACAAGTTATTTGGTTTATTTTTTAGCAAGCCTGCTGATGTAAATGCACAGGACTATATATTTTCTACGCAGGGAAATATTTTAGGCGGTGTTGCTGTGGCAGCCGCACTTGCCGGACTTAAATGGTGGGAGAAGAACAAGCAAAAATTAAAGGCTCCTGAGCGCAGGGCAGTACGCATATGGCCACACGACAGGGTAGGAGACATTATTATTCTTGGTTTAGTCTTTGGAATTTTAGGAGCCAAGTTGTTTGATAATTTTGAACATTGGGATGAATTTATTGCAGATCCCTTTGGAAGGATATTTTCCCAAAGTGGTTTAACTTTTTATGGCGGCTTAATTATGGCTGCCGCAGCTATTTGCTGGTATGGCCATAAAAAAGGCATTAAAATAAAACACCTGGTTGATGCGGCAGCCCCTGCATTAATGATAGCTTATGCCATTGGGCGTATTGGTTGCCAGGTTTCCGGGGACGGAGACTGGGGGGTATTTAACAGTGCTTACGTGAGCGATGCGTCCGGCAATATTTCAGTAGCGGCACCAGGCGATTTTGAGAAAAAGCTGTCGCAAAACGCAGGGTATTTTGTTACAGGGCAGTCATTAGACAGTATTGGTAAACCGGTGCTAGACAGGAATGGACGCGAGCAGTATGTAACAGATCGCACTTATGGAGCATTGAATGCTGTTCCTCATAAAAGCTTCAAAGGACCCTCTTTTTTGCCCAATTGGTTATTTGCTTTCAGCTATCCCCAAAATGTTAATAAGGATGGCATCATAATGCCCGGCATTACCGATGAACACAACAGGGTTTTGCCCCAACCAGTTTTCCCTACGCCATTATACGAAATCATTATATGTACCATTTTATTTTTATTTCTATGGGCCATCCGTAAAAAGATCAGCACACCGTTTGTCCTATTTGGGATCTACCTCGCGGTGAATGGGGCAGAGCGGTTTTTAGTGGAATCCATCCGTGTTAATAAGACATATCCAATATTTGGTCTCCATTTATCACAAGCGCAGGGAATTGCTATTTTATTGGTTATTAGTGGATTAATAACTATTTTTCTTGCCAAACGCAATGGTTCCCGTCTCTGACAATCTTATTGTAACTTTTCTTAAAGGATAATCGTTTCATCAATGTGGAACCGGTTATCCTTTTATTTTGCCGCTCCCTACAAAACAATGTACTAGGCAAAGCAAAGTACCTACTTTTGTGAAGTAGTTATCAAAGTATATAACTACTATTAATTAGCCAAACGTTCCGGTTAGCCCCCGGAACAAAAACAAAGTATAGTCATGAAAAATTTAATTGCGACGCTGGCGCTAGCCGGTATCTCCATGTGCACCTATGCACAAAATGGAGGAAAGATCACTGGAATGATCAAAGACGGTGGTAATCAGAAAATAATTGATGCTGCCAGTATTTCTCTTCTAAAATCCAGGGATTCAAGCCTGGTAAAAACCTCTCTAACCAATAAAGATGGTAGTTTCTCTTTTGAAAATTTAAAAGATGGAAAATACCTCGTGATGGCAACATCCGTAGGTCATACAAAAGTATATAGTATGCCTATAGATATCAATGCAACAAGCGTTGAGGCAAACACGGGTATCTTACAACTGGTAGCAGTTTCAAAAGAGCTGGGCGCTATAACCGTAACTGCCAAAAAACAGTTCATCGAACGTAAGATCGATAAAACTGTTATCAATCCAGATGCTATGATCAGTAATTCCGGTGCCACCGCCCTGGAAATGCTGGAAAAAGCACCCGGCATCACTATCGACAAAGATGGTAATATCAGTCTTAAAGGAAAGCAGGGTGTAATGGTGATGCTGGATGGCAAACCAAGTTATATGAGCGGAGCCGACCTTGTAAACTATCTTACTAATCTTCCTGCAGGAAACATCGACCAGGTGGAAATTATGACCAACCCACCGGCTAAATACGATGCGGCCGGTAACTCCGGTATTATCAATATCAAGAGTAAAAAAAGTAAGCAAAGAGGTTTCAATGGTTCATTGAGTACATCACAGGGGCATGGTGAAAGTTTTCGTAGTGCCAATAGTTTAAGTTTAAATTATCGTCGTGGTAAAGTGAATACTTTCAGCACTTTTAATACTAATTACAGGGAAAATCCGCAGTGGCTCGATATTAACAGGACTTTGTTGAAAGATGACAAAAGCGTAAAATCGATCTTTGAACAGGAGTCGTACAGGATGCGTATCAACCGTTGGTTTAATGCAAGGATAGGCATGGATTTTTATGCAAGTGAAAAAACTACACTTGGCGTTGTGGTAAGTGCTTACACAAGTCCGGTAAATGAAAATGGATACAATGCTTCCAGATTTTATAGTCCAGGTATGCAACTTGATTCTTCTATGATCAATAAAAGAGTAGAAGACGCAAGTTGGAATCACAAAGGCATAAACTTTAATATGCGGCATAAATTTGATTCAACCGGGCGTGAACTTTCTGTTGATGTAGACTATCTTGGTTATAAAAACAAGAATGTACAGGATCTTCCTAATACTGCATTTGATGCCAATGGAGCTATCAGCAATCAATACACTGTAAATGCCAACCTGCCTTCAACACTGGATATTTTTTCTGCTAAAGCAGATTATGTACAAAAAATAGGAAAGATAAAATTTGAAGCAGGATTGAAAACATCTTTTGTTAAAACTGATAACAAGGCCAATTATTTTATTACGAGGGGTGGTATCACTAATCCGGATTACAATAACACTAACTTTTTTGAATATAAAGAAAACCTGAATGCAGCTTATGTGAACTTAAGCACGGAAGTAAAAAAATGGGGTTTTCAGTTGGGTTTACGTGCAGAGAATACTAATTACGACGGCCTGCAGTATGGTAATCCAACAAGAACAGATTCGGCTTTTAGTAAAAGCTATACGAGTGCATTTCCTACTATGTACGTTAGTTATCAAATGGATAAAAAGAACCAGTTCGGGTTAAATTATGGCCGCCGCATTAACCGTCCTGATTATGGCAATCTAAATCCTTTTATTCATTACATCGATCCGTATACATACGAAATAGGTAACCCCTTTTTAAAGCCAATGTTTGCTAATGCAATAGAACTCAGTCATTCCTTTAAAAACATATTGAATACTTCCATCAGTTACACCCACACAAAAGATCTTTTCGGAGAGTCATTCAGTAATACAGGGGATACCATTATCGTTAAAAATTCGAATTTTGGTAAAGCGCAAAACCTTAATTTGTCAATAGGCTTACAATTACCTGTGGCCAAATGGTGGAAAGCAAATATTAATTCACAGGTGAACAACAACCAGTTATCTGGCACTTTAAGTGGCAATGAAATAGATGTGAATATTACCGGTTATACATTAAGTGTCAATAACCAGTTTACGTTTAAAAAAGGTTGGGGTGCAGAGTTATCAGGTTTTTACCGCAGCAAAGATGCGGATGGGCAAATTGTAATAAACCAGATAGCCCAGTTTAACGCCGGTGTTCAAAAAACAGTGTTAAAGAAAAAAGGCACACTTAAATTAGTAGTGAGCGACTTTACCGGTCCGATGAAGGCGAAGGGATATATAGACGATGTGAATGGTGCCAAAGCAACCTTCAAACAATACAGGGATAGCAGGGTAGCCACCCTTACGTTCAACTACCGTTTTGGTAAAATGTATAAAGCAGATAAACGCAAAACCGGCGGCGCTGGTGATGAGCAGAACAGGGTTGGAGGCGCTAATTAATATATATACAGTTGTTATGAGGAAAAAACGCAGCCACAGGCTGCGTTTTTCTTTTATTGTCCAAGCTTCTTTTTATAAATGGCCTCCAGTAAACCACCCTTATATTTATCCTGCGTAAGTTGCCAGAACATAATGCCGTTGAGTTGATGATCAATTACGTATTGCATTTTTAAGTAAACAGATCTTTCATCATCATAGGAAAGAAATTCCTGTGATCTTTCATTGTAGATATAGGGCGCTTTTGCTGTGGTATCCCAAAATCTTTTATAACCATTAGCTTCCGGTGCCTTACTGTCAAGATCTTTAAATGCAACAGCCTTTGCAGGTTTCCCGGCTTGATAAAGCCCGTTATTTTCGGCGGCTACACTATCCAGTTTAACGGCATAAAAGGCTGCACCTAATACAATTTTATTGGCCGGAACACCGAGTGTATAAAGATGTTTAATAAAATAATCTGCTGACGAAGCCTGCTCCGTTGTTGAATACAATGCAGTGTTGTGGCCGGTTTTAGACCGCGTAAAATCATAGCTCATTAAATTTACCCGATCCACCAGTGGCATTACCAGGTTCCATTCTATGGATTGATTAAGTGTCCATTTAAATCCACCGGCGGCAAAACTTATTTCTTTTTTTGTCCCCAGTACTTTCCTCAGTTCCTGGACGAGTAAAGTAAAATTTTGTTTGTCTGCCGGTTTATGACCATGACCTTCAATGCCGGGCAGGGCAGGAAATTCCCAATCCAGGTCAATTCCATCTGCATTAAAATAACTAATCATGCCTTTTGCAGATCTTGCAAATGCTTCCCGGTCTTCTTTTTTGGAAAAAACATCCGAACATGTTTCACAACCACCCCAGCCACCAAAAGCCAGCAATACTTTTAAGGAAGGATTTCTTTTTTTTAAGGCCACCATTTTTTTTATCGTGAGCGAATCCTGGTTTGTTGGTACATCTATCTTATTCCCTTTTAACAAACTAAAACTGTGGATAATATGGGTGAGTTTTTCAGCGGGAAAACTGTCAACGGTTTCCGGGCCTCCATAATAATAGGCAATCACTGTTGGCTGTCCAATTACATGTTTCGGATTAAAAACAGATATGACGGCAATTAAGGCAATCGAAAGTTTTGAAGTAAACGAGATTAGCAAATTATTTTTTTTATTTATAAATTTCATCAATTTCTTTCCTAAGGTCATCCTTCCAGTTATTTGAAAGAGGAATAAATAAAACTCCAGCATAATCTGAAGGAATTTCAATATTATCTTCAAATAGGACTATCACGTTTTTTCGGCCAAGCTTGCCTATAAAAAAACCGGTCTCAAACACAACGTTTTGCCTTGCCCTTTTCGAGTAATTATTTTCTTTTATAGATTTACCTAAATCATCAGCAGTCCAAATAGCTACTGCAAAATCAACATCAGAATAGGCTTGAAATTTTTCAATAATTGTTTTTCCTCCGTTTGGCTGTTCATGTAAAATCGTCATTTTTTTTCCCAACGAATTTTCAATAAACCGAGCAACTTCAAGTTTTTTTTCATTATTATGACCGTGGATGATAAAGCCAGATTGTGTTGGAGTAATAATCTTTTCTTTTTCTGAGATAATACTTTTCGTCAATCGATTTTCAGATAAACTTTCAGCAATTGCTATCCTTCTCTCCCAACTTTCATTTAAGTTACAATGCTTTAAATTTGAACATTCATGATCAACATGGTATTTTAAAACTTTTGTGGTGTATTCAATTCCCTTAGTAACAGTTTCATTTTTAAAATGAGTAGGAATACTGCTTAAGAAATTTTCAAACTCATCTTTCGAGATTAAATAGTCATCATCACTTCTAAATTCTTTTGCTTCGAAAAATCTTATAATTCCTTTTTCAATAATGTACAGCGGTAATTCGGTAAAGTTTATGGAAATTTTATTAATATATCTACTGTATGAAATATCATATTTTACCTCTCCGAATCTATCTTCTGGAGTAATTATTTTCGTATTTGGCATTACCGCACCCAAATGTGCTGCAACTTCGCTAAGTTTTTTTACGATTTTATGATCAGTTCTACAAAATTCTTTTTCGAAGGAATTTTCTGGAAATTTTAGAAACTCTTTTTCAATCATTTTCAAAATTACATTTACCTGCTCATTTAAATTATTTACTGGATAACCTCCAAACCATTTTATAATAAAGCCAAATAAAATATGCTTTTCCTTTTCGGTTAGAGGTAGCGACTTTAGTTTATTTAATGTATCAAAGGGTCTATCCAAATTATTCAATATGAAATCTTTTTGAAATTCCAACAAGTTGAAAAAGTCTACAGGTTCAAAAATGCCCTTTCCTTCGCCTTCTGTTAAATATTCGTAAGTAGGGGCAACAAGATTTTTTTGAGCGGGAATTTTTTTTGCATTAAAATACCAATTTAAGTCTCTGTCGTGCATGAAAGGGATTAGCTCTTTTCTTAAAGAAGTACTTTGATACGATTCAATATTATCATTAATCTCCTCTCTTAATTTTTCCAGTTCTGCGCTTAAAAATCTTTTTGGACCTGTTTCAGATCTATCATTCGTACTAATGATAGACAAACCTATATTGACAATATCTTGATTTATGATATCTAGTTTTTCTTTTTTGGCTAAACCTTTCAATTTTTCTTTGTAGGCTATAAGAGAATTTTGCATACAACATGTCAATTAGCTACAAATTTACTCATTCTTAATAATCTTTGAAGTTGTTTGCCATCATCACCAACATATTTAAAAACTTTTGAAATTTTTATCTGGGGCTATCCAATTTGTCTTTTTTATATTTGTAAAAAATACCGCTATGCCATCATTTGATTTTTCCAGTAAAGTTGATCTTCAAACCCTGGACAACGCTATCAACGTAGTAAGCAAAGAAATCACCAACCGCTTCGATTTTAAAGGGTCACATGTGCTGATAGACCTCAATAAGAAGGACTTTAAGCTTACCTTGGAAGCAGACAGTGATATGAAGATCCAGCAGATCATTGATGTACTCATCAGTCGCAGTATGAAACAGGGCCTCGCCGCAGAAGTATATGACCTGAGCAAAGAGCCCTATGTAAGCGGTAAAATTACCAAGCAGGAGGTTCCGGTGCGCAATGGTATTAAACAAGAAGATGCAAAAAAGATCGTAAAACAAATAAAAGACGCCGGTTTAAAAGTGCAGGTGGCTATTATGGACGATATTGTAAGGGTAACCGGTAAGAAAATAGATGATTTACAGGAAGTTATACAGGCAAGTAAAACATGGGACCTGGGAATTGCCCTACAGACCGTAAACATGAAGAGTTAGCTATCTTACTAATTCGGAACTATTTAAGCTGAAAATGGTTTATAATTAGGCAAAATTACCTATTTTCGCCACTTTAGTAAAAATATGTACGGCAAAATCCGTACGCAAAAAAACAACAAATGAAACAAGAAATTCATCCAAAAGGTTACAGAACCGTAGTATTCAAAGACATGAGTAATGGTACTACTTTCCTCAGCCGTTCTACTGCAGAAAGCAGGGAAACAATCGTTTACGAAGAAGACGGGCAGGAATACCCGGTAATTAAGCTGGAGATATCCAACACGTCGCATCCTTTTTACACGGGTAAAAATGTATTGGTAGATACTGCAGGTCGTATCGATAAATTCAAAAAACGTTACGAAAAGAAAGCGAAATAGTTTTATAGAGATTTTATTATCTTTATTTGAAGTTTGTTTTTCATGGCTATACTTTAAAGTCCTCCCGGTTCTCCGGGGGGATTTTTTGTATTATTACACGAATTTTGGGTCACGAATTTTTCGAATTACACGAATTACATGAATTGCACGAAATTAAATTCATGCAAACCCTGAGGATTTTGCCTGTGACTATTGACTTTCTTTAAAGCTATGACCCTGCCAGGTTTTACCCTTCAATCCGTATCTTCGGCTTATGAATATTTTTCTTGATGATAGCGCATGCAGGCAATCTCTTTATCCCTTCACACTCACTCGCCACACGTCAGATATAAGGATAGGAATATTGACCATCCGCGAAAAATGGGAAAGATTAACCGGCTTAAAAATATTTACGGATAATGCTGATCTAAATGATGAAAGCATTGTGATACCATCCAATGTTATTCCTGCCAAATCCAATTTTGAAGCTATTATCCAGGCAGCGAAAGACAGCATCGCAATAGCTGAGGCAACAGAAATAAAAATCCTTCATCAACCCTGGTTTATTTTTCAATACAACGATTGGGCATTACGAAATGACTTTGAATTACTGACGGCCGGCCGGGAATCTCAGCCCCTATCTTCTACCAACCAGCTTATATCACCCGAAAATATTTTTTTAGAAGAAGGCGCTATGGTCGAATACTGCATTTTAAATGCAGCTGCAGGCCCCATTTATATTGGCAAAAAAGCACAATTAATGGAAGGCTGCCTGGTTCGTGGTCCATTCAGCATAGGTGAGCAGGGGGTATTAAAGATGGGAACTAAAATATATGGAGCTACTACGCTGGGACCTTACTGCGTGGGCGGCGGCGAAATAAAAAACTCGGTGATGTTTGCCAACAGTAACAAAGCCCATGATGGTTATTTGGGCGACAGTGTTTTGGGAGAATGGTGCAACCTAGGAGCCGGCACCAGCAACAGCAATGTAAAAAATACCGGTGGCGATGTGAAATATATTACTGATGAAAATATGAATAGCGTGTCGGCTGGTAATAAAGCAGGTTTGCTGATGGGCGACTATAGCCGGGCTGCCATCAATACCAGTTTTAATACAGGAACGATAATAGGGGTTTGCTGTAATATTTTTGGAACCTCGCCGGGCAAGTTTGTAAATAATTTTTCGTGGGGCCATGAACGGTATATCTTTGAAAAAGTGATCAGTGATATTGCTAACTGGAAAAAAATGAAGGGCCGGGAGATAAAGGAAGAAGAGATTGACAGGCTCCGCAACATATACAATAACAATCAATAGAAATATTATGCGCAAACAAATAGCTGCGGCTAACTGGAAAATGAATTTAAGCCTGCCCCAGGCAGAAGAGCTGATCATCGCTTTATTGGAAACGGATCACTCCCTCAATGATCATCAACTGGCAATATTTGCGGTTCCCTTTCCTTATATCATACCAGTAAAACAAATGCTGGATGGCAGACAAAATATTTTTGTGGCTGCACAAAACTGTTCTGCCAATAAAAACGGTGCTTATACCGGTGAAACAAGTGCAGAAATGCTGCAAAGTATTGGTTTAAAATATGTGCTTATTGGCCATAGCGAAAGAAGAGAATACAATCATGAAACAAATGCTGAACTGGCGAAGAAAGTGAACATTGCAATGGAACACCAGTTGCAACCTATTTTTTGCTGCGGAGAACCTTTGCAAATAAGAGAAGCCGGAACACAAAACAGTTACGTTGAAACGCAATTGAAGGAAAGCCTGTTTCATTTACCTGCAGAACAAATAAGCGGCTTCGTTGTTGCCTACGAACCTATCTGGGCTATTGGTACGGGCAAAACTGCCAGTAGTGGCCAGGCGCAGGAAATGCATGCCCATATCCGAACCGTGTTGGCCACTCAGTATGGTAACGAAATCGCAGATGGTATTACTATTCTTTACGGAGGCAGCGTAAAAGCAGCGAATGCGTTAGAGATATTTGGTCAGCCAGATGTAGATGGCGGGCTGGTAGGAGGTGCAAGCCTTGTAGCTACTGAATTTGCAGCTATAATAAATAGTTTAAAAAAGTAATTGACAATTATGTTTTTAAAGCAGCTATATCATTATAATAAATTTTGGTTAGCTGCTTTTTTATTGTTCATCCTTGCTTTTATTTACATCAACTTTAAGTGGGGATACACTGCAAGTCCGGTTTACCAGTATGGAATGTTCAGTGGTAAGTACCCGGTAAAAGATACTCAAAAGATTTATCAGGTATATCTGAATGGTGAGTTTGTAAATCCAGCCAGCTTAAATTTTGCTGACAGGGATATGCTCTTCACAATATTAACGAGGTATAAGCATCAAAAAATTACCAATAAAAATATTTTTGAAACAAATTTGATCTTCTACAATAAACTGGGATTAGGACAACATATGAACCCGGGAACATTTCAAAATAAATTAACCGGCAAAGATTTTTTAACCTGGTTTTCGCATGACCTTTTTTACCGGCTTGACCTGGGCGATCATCGTTACCTGGAGATAAACTATCAACTCTTTCAATGGCAACAGGGTAATATGATTGCTGTTAGTGAATCTAAACCCGACACTGCTTTTGCCATTATCCCATAACCATACAAAACTGGCGGCGTTCTTTTATGTCCTTTGCTTTTATGGAGTAGCGGCATGGTATGTATCGCATGAACTAACATTAAGTGCCATCCGGCCCCAATTCTTTCTTAACAAGGCTGATGTTACCGGGCAGTTATTTATGTGGACAGGGATTCAACACCGTATTATAGAAAGTTATTTATTTAGAATGATCTTTGAGATCCTTTTTTATTTGTTACCCGGCGTGCTTGCTTTTTGCTTTATAAAAAGCTACCGCATCGTTTCTCTCCTTGCTGTATTTACTATACTGTATAGCATGCTGTATTGCTACCTGTTTTCCTGCATGTCGTTTATAAGCATTGAACCGCTGATCACCTGGTTTTTTATCCCATTGTTATTTACAGGGAGGAGTGTGGCCGGATTTTACCTTAAAATGCATATGCTGCGGATCTTATTCATCTTATTTGTTGCCAGCGCAGCTTTGTGGAAAATAAGAACCGGGGCCCTGTTTAATGCAGAACAGATGAGTGGAGTGCTAGTTTCACAACATGCTCCTGTATTGGCAACAGGTGAGAAAGGATTCTTTATTGACCTTATAACTTTTTTGATCAATCACCCGTTTCTTTCCAACCTGCTGTACTGGATAGTTGCAGCAGGCGAATTATTTTTTATTGCCGGGTTGTTTAGCAAAAAATTTGATCGCCTCCTTATAATAATATTGGTAACTTTTCTTGTCTTCGATTATTATTTAATGGAGATCAATTATTTCAGCTGGTTGCCCTTTGCGGCCTGTTTTTATTTTTCCCGTTATCAAATGCCTGCCGCGGAGATAAAGCCACTCGCCGCTTAAAAAAACTTTCTCTTATAAAAAAATAGAAAGAAAGAACCCGCCAGCATTGCCGAACAAAGCAGGCCTGCACCAAGGCTGTAAACATCAGTTAAATTCCTGCATACAAAGTAGCAGACGGCCATGGCAGTTAAGGAGATAATGCAAATCCAGCCCATCATTCTGAATGGATGCAGTTTTAACACCGAAACCTTAAGCAGACTAGAAGTTTGCTTTAAATAATATGCTGCCTGTACATAAGTGGAAAGCACAAAAGCCAGGGCCACACCCGGTAATCCAAAAATTGGATACAGTATTGCAAGGAAAATAATTGCCAGTAGTAGGTCAATGAGCGCCCCGCTTAAAATAATATTATTTTTGTGGTACACCTGTAAAGCGGCTGTATGATTAATGATCCGGACGGGTATAATAAAAATGCTGGCAAAAAAAACGGGGATGGCGGCTTCGTATTTATTGCTGAATATAAAAAGAAAAAATTCTCTATTAAAAAATACCAAAAAGCAAAATGCAGGTAAAATGAGAGAAGATAAGAATATAGAAGACCTTCGGAAAAGTTGTACAGCTAAAGCCGCATTTATAGTTTTTAATTTGGCCAGTTCCACTACTATAATATTACCCACTGCGCCTGACAACATAATAAACAGGGGGATCTCGTAGGATCCGTTAAAATAAATGGCAAATTCATTGAGCGAAATAAAAACAAGAATGATCCATTTGTCTATCCATTTAAATAAAACAGCTATTATATCATACAAACCCAGGTAAAGCCATTGCCTGCCTGACAAAATAGCCGGAACATGTTGTTCAGAAGAAATCCTCCTCCTGTTTTTGCCGGCAATAAACAGTAAAGATTTTACAAACAGCAAAGCATTGAGGTAGATCAATAAGCTTGTAAGGGAAAATTGATACTGTTGTAACACCCATAAATGAGCCAACAGGTAACCAGCATTAAAAATGATGTTAACAAGCAAAACCCTTGCTTCTTTTTCATTTTTTATGGCAAGCGTTTCTGTAATGATGGAACAATTTTGCAATAATATCAAACTGCAAAGCAGGAGCCGATCCTGTAAAGTGAATTGTTCATTCAGGCTCAAGATCCAGGCAAAGGGAACAAGTACCAGTAGCGCAAGTAAACCAGCTAATAATTTTTTATTTGCATCCATCCATTTCCGGATATCTGATGCAGCCGCCGACAACAGTATAGCGGGTAAACCAAAAAGGCTAATTACACTAAAAACGCTCGTGTATAGCCAAACAGATTGATAGCGCCCGTAGTCGGGCACCGGCAGGTTCCTGGAATAGATATAGATAACTGCCAGCTGCACGGCCAACTTTATGAAGTTACCCGCAATAAGCAGGAGCGACCTCCTGGCGAACTGTGTTCCTGGCTCAGGATGTATACTTTGTATCCCGGAATTGTTTGCAGGCATCAATATCTAATTGTTTAATGATAGTAGCAGGATTTCCTCCCAGTACGCAATAACCTTCGGGGAAACTTTTGGTGACAATAGCACCGGCTCCAACAATTGTAAAATTTCCCAACTCAACTCCAGGAAGGATAACAGCATTTATTCCTATCCAGCAAAAGCTGCCTATTTTAACCGGCACTTCTTTTGTAAACTTCGAATTGTCTACCAGGTCATGGTTGGTAGATAATATGGCAACGTGAGGACCAATATTTGTGTAGTCTCCAATTTCAATTCCGTTAAGGGCTTCGATATAATTGCCGGGTGAATCACCGGGATAAACATTTTTGCCCCGCTTAATATTGTGTGGAACCAAAACTGTACTGCTGTGATGAATAGCCCAGTTCGTATCAGCATTCTGCCTTAATATTTTTCTAAAGAAAAAATCAGCCAGGTAAAAATTTAAACCTACGTCTTTTCTTAAACCAAAAATATTTTGAATCAGTTTTTTCATTACATCCTTTTGTTGCAGGGAAGATACTTTAAAAAATTATTTTTATCGCAAAGCTTACTGGTATTGATCCTGCTCTTCTTTTACTTCCTGCAGTATTATTTTTGTCAGCGTATCGGTTGCGCCTGTTAAAACATATACAGCCGTACCTTTTTCTCTTGCAAATTCATTGTTCACTTTTCCAGCAAAGTAAATAGAATCAAAATAAGGGCGTTCTGCTTTTCTACCGGGGTCGTCGTCATCTTCATCCAGCACCATGATCATATTTTTCCATTGAATATTTTTTGGAAACCAGAAAATATAATCGGCATTGTATGAGAGCGCATTGATACCCGGAAATTTTGAATAATAATTGATTGCGCCTGTTTGCCCGTAATTATCACAGCGTACCAGCGTATGTTCCTTGTCTGCTAAAGTTGCATAAACGCTGTCAACTATGGCCGTCATTTCTTTCCAGCCCTGCATATCTGCAAAGTCCTGCGAAATGGGGTGGTCTTTACCATCTTCCCAGCGATGCAAGCCCATTTTTTGTTGCTTACCGGAATCGGCTACAATTTCTTCAGGCGACTTTACCGGGAAAGCCAGTTTTACGAATGGAATAAAAAGCAATAATGGTATCACCAGCAATAAAGGCCTGACCACATATTTTTTCCAGCCGGCCATGGTCCAGCCTTCAAACCACACAGCACCAAATGATAAAAAGATAGGATAAAGGCCGATGGCATAATATCCTTTTGCCTGGAAATACAGGAAGATGCCCATTGTAAAAAAAAAAGCGTAAAGTAATACCAGGTATCTTTTAAAAGGTTTATAAAAAACAATGCTGATGAACCCGGCAAGAAGAACAAACAGCGATCCAATGAAATATAACAGCTGCTCACTCAAAAAATGGGAACGGCTTACGTTTACCAGCTGCGTACTGGTCAATTCCTGCATGTGGTGAATGACAGGGAACCCGTTTTTGTACTGCCAGTAAATATTGGGAGATATAATAACGAGCGCCAGCAACAGGGCAGCATAAAATACCGGTTTCAAAAAAACAGTTCTCTGCTTTGTGAGTATCAAAGCAGGTATTAAACCCAGGAACTGGAAAGCGATATTGTATTTATTTAAGATGCCAAACGCAAAACCGATGGCCGCCAGCCACAACCATTTATTTTGTGCCCTGTTGCAATATTTTACTATGCAAAAATAAATAAAGGTCCAGGCCATTATATCAAATGAATTAGGCTGGAATAAAATATTAACCCTTAACAATGCAGAAAATAAAATACCAATAGCACCTGCAACCAGGGCAAAAGTTCCGGCTTTTAATTCTTCCATGGCTTTCCACACCAATACCAGCGTTATGGCGCCAAATAATGCGGGAAAAAATCGGATCCAAAATGCTGAGTTGCCCAGTTGAGCAATGATCCAGGCTATCCATGAGGAGAGCGGGGGCACCGATAAATACCCTGCAGCCAGGTGTTTTCCCTGGTCGAGGTGTAAAAATTCATCCCTGTGTAATTCATAAACAGGGTTTACCAGCTGGTACTGGATCACAAATTTTACTATAACAAAGAAAAGGAGTAGTGCATTTTTTTTGATCATGCAGGAAGGTTTAATTGCCGGTGTGTTGTTTTTTAAAAGGACTTTTCATCAGGCTCATTATATCCTCATCTTTTTCATTAGCATAATAACGATCAAGGCCATAACGAATTTGCGAAGCATCCAATCTTTTAAAGGTACCCAGCAACCGGTCCCAGATGGATAAAACGGCGCCGTAATTACTGTCAGTAAAAGGCTGCTTCCAGTGATGATGTACCTTGTGCATATTGGGAGAAACAAAAATATAACTTAACAGCTTATCTAATCTTTTGGGTAAACTAATGTTAGCGTGAGTAAAAGCCGTGGACAATACAATAATGGTTTGAAAGATCATTACCGCATACATGGGAGCACCGCTTACGACAATGGCAATAAAAAAGAAGAGTCCTCTCAACACACTTTCACCCGGGTGATGTCGCAGCCCGGTGGTGACATCTACATTATTATCTGAATGATGTATTACATGGAAGCGCCACAGGAAAGGAATCTTGTGTTCGGTGATATGTACCAGCCATCCGCCAAAAAAATCCAGCGTTAAAAAAGAAATAATAATAGTGCCGGCAATATTGGCATTTGTCCGGTAAACAATTCCAAATTCATTAGCCTTGCACCAGTCGCTCAGCACTATTATAATAATGGCCAGGAAAGTATGAATGATTAAATGAATAACCGTAAAAAGCATATTTACCCCGGCATGCCGCCATTTGCTTTTTTTATATTGGGGAGCGATAAGGGGAACAGCTCCTTCAATGATCCAAAAAAGCATTAACCCACCCACAAGAATAGCCATTCGGAGCACCGGGTGCTTCTCTAATGAACCAAAAAAGGATAAAATTTCGCTAAACATGGCCCGTTTTTCATGAAAAGTTACGAACTAATATATAATATTCCGGCCTCAAAGTCAGGATATTAGCGCATTGTCAGGAGTTTTCCTGAGGGCTGCACAGGAATTTTCCTGAAAAAAAGGGGATAAACATCTCCTCCTGTTAAAAAAAGGAATTGTTTCTTTACATCGGTTTTTCATAGGATATTGGATTTTAAAGCGGGGCTTGATTTCTATCACGGCCCCTTTTTTATTTTATCGCCTACCTTTGGGGTATGAAGGTCTATTTCATCAGCGGTTTAGCAGCAGACAGCAGGGTATTTAAACACATACACTTGCCTGAGGAACACGAAATGATCCACCTCGACTGGATACGCCCGGAAAAAGATGAAAGCCTGCCAGCTTATGCAGGCCGCCTGGCCCAAAAGATGGATACGAAGGAAAGTTTTGCTGTTGTAGGTCTTTCTATGGGAGGAATGATGGCTACTGAGATCGCCAAGCTATATCACCCGGCAGTGACCATTTTATTATCGAGCGTGCCCGCAAATACTCATTTACCTTATTATTTCAGGTGGGCTTATCGTTTGCGGCTTCATAAAATGGTTCCGGTAAACCTGCTTAAATCAGCTTCCATATTTAAACGGGCATTAACACCCGATACAAATGAAGATAAGCTCATCCTTAAACAAGTTATAAGAGACAGTGATCCTGTTTTTATAAAATGGGCTATGAATGCGATCCTTAGCTGGAAAAATGAGGAAGTTCCCCAGCCTTACTGGCATATTCATGGTACCAAAGATGAAGTATTGCCCTTGAAATATACCAAACCAACGCACAGCATTGAGGGCGGCAACCACCTCATGATCATGAGTAAGGCAAATGAGTTGAATGAAATACTGAAGCTGTTACTTTCCGATATTTAACCGGCCAACATTTTCCTTATCAAAATAACCTGGCCAAGGTGATAGGCATCATGCTGCAATATTCCCTGCAATAATTCATAACGGGTGTAAGAACTTCCCTCCGGGCTTACATCCGGATCCGTGAATTCTACTGATAAGTAATGCTGCAGGTCTTTTTGAGATTCTTTTAGTCTTTTAATTGCATTGACCCAGGCTTTGGATGACAGGTCTTCTATTAGGGCGAAATAATTGTCTGCAGGAGAAGGAATTTTTTTACCCTTTACTCTTTCTAAAATTGTTTCCCGCCAGCAGGTCATATGATGCACTATCTGCCAAATGGAATTGAGTCCATGGATACTCCTGGCAGCATCTTTTGCTGTAATGCCATCCAGGGATTTCAGGAGCGGCACGTCAATCCAGGGATCGCCGCTAAAATGATCATCCAGTAATTTTTTTAGTCGTTGGTTTTCTTTCATTTTACCCGTTTTTACAATAAATAATTATCCTAAGTTAAAGTTAAACAGGATAAACCCAATGAGGGAAATGTAGAATTGTAGTATATTTATTTACTATGATTCGTTGCTACATTTATACATTTTTTTTGATTGCATTTTTATTATCAAATAATTTATCGGCACAAAATATACAGGGCACCTGGGAAGGTGAAATGAACGGGGAACTTTTAAGGGTTAGTATTGAACAAAAAGGGATGGACATTTGTGGATTTACGCATGATTATGTATTAAGAGATTCACTCGACAATTGCACTGCAGCCTATGCAGGCGGTTATATGCCGGAGCAAAAAGTATGGATGTTGAGGGGAACTTATTTTATCCGGAATTCCGGGTCGCATGTCTTAATGAGGTTAATGTTATGGGAAGATGCCCGTTATGGAAAAAACAGGTTAAGGGCAAGGGTAACTACGGGATCGTCTATGAGCAGTTTAATGGGTATTGGAGCCTATGATGTAATTCTTAGAAAAGTATCGAGGCGGCCGGTTAAGCTCGCAGGGGGACTGCCGAATTGTTTTCCTAAAATAAAGAAGATACCTGCCCCTGTGCCTGTGCCTGTAAAACCGGCGCCCTCCAAACCGGTAGCCCCAGCGCCTGTTCCTCCAAAACCAACACCTGTTGTTGTTAAACCAACACCTAAACCTATACCACCTAAACCCAAACCTGTTGTTGTTCAGCCAACACCTAAACCTGTACCACCTGCTCCTAAACCGGTCGTTGTTAAGGATAGTGTTAGAAAACCCCTTCCCTCGCCGGTTAAACCCATCCTTGTTAAACCGGATGCAGAACTTCTGCGAAAAATGACGGAAAGGAAGCAAAGTCAGCAAAGTACGCTGGAAGTAAATGTAAAACAGATCAATTTAAAAGTGTATGATAACGGCGATATAGATAATGATACCGTGTCTATTTTTTATAATGGCAAATTATTACTGAGCCACCAGCGGCTGAGTGATAAGCCCATCATAATAAATTTAGATCTTGATGAGAATATAACCAAACATACACTCACTATGTATGCTGAAAACCTGGGAGGAATTCCACCCAACACAGCTTTAATTGTGGTAACAGCCGGGGATAAGCGTTATGAATTAAGAAGCAAAGCCAACCTGGAAGAAAATGCAGTATTGATATTTGAGTACAAGCCTAAGGAATATTAATTATATGGAACAAGCAGATCCTGTGCTGGTTGCTGACCAGTCGTTAATAGCTTCACTCATACCGCCAAGAAACCCTGCTTCCCATAAAGGAAACCATGGGCATGCATTGTTAATTGCCGGTAATACAGGAAAGATGGGTGCCGCTGTATTATCTTCTACAGCCTGTCTCAGGTCCGGAGCCGGTTTACTAACCGTTAATGTACCCCGGGAAGAAAGAAGTATTTTACAAACGTCTATCCCCGAAGCAATGCTGATGATGAGAGAAGAGGGAGGCACCCTTACACCATTTTCAGCAATAGGAATAGGGCCGGGCATGGGAGTAGATGACGCAGGGGTGGCATTGCTGGAAAACTTATTGGAGAATTACCAAAAGCCTGTTTTAATAGATGCAGATGCACTCACTGTTCTTTCCTTAAATAGGCACATGTGGGCCATGATACCGGTAAACTCGGTGTTAACGCCGCACCCCGGCGAATTTGACCGCATGTTTGGAAAGCATGACAGCATCGCCGAACGCAATGTAAAAGCAATACAACTCTCCCTGTTACACCCATGGGTGATTGTATTGAAAGGACAACAAACTCAAATTGCATACGAGGGAAAAGCATATATTAATACAACAGGGAATGCGGGTCTTGCAAAAGGAGGCTCAGGTGATACCTTAACAGGAATTATACTTTCTTTTCTCGCACAAGGTTACACAGCATTGAATGCTGCCATCACGGGTGTTTACCTTCATGGCTTGGCAGCTGATCTCGCCCTGCAGGATCAAAGCATGGAAAGCATGCTGGCCACAGATATCCCGGCTTACCTTGGTAAAGCCTTTAAAACGATAGCTGGCGCGTAATAACTGTAGCTTAATGTAAAACTGATTATTGTTTATTCTACTACATAATTATTTACGCCTTTCTCCGTTATTTGCAGTAAAAAGAAACCTTCTTTCTTTCTAATCCAAAATTGCAAAAGATTATCCTGATATTTCTATTAGTAGGAGGCATAACAAATGCTTCTGCTCAGCGGCACATGTATATTGGTCTGTTCGGCGGATTAACCCATTATAAAGGTGACCTCGGCTCTTCCTTCCTGCCATCCAAACCAAATGCCGTGGGTGGTTTTAGTATGTTGTTTGAATTGAACCACCGGATGATCGTGCGGGCAGAATTTAACCATGGTAAAGTACATGGGTCTGATAAGCTGGGGGATAAAAATAAAATGCGCAATCTTGATTTCACCAGCAAAATTTCAGAAGCCTCCCTGCAGTTTGAATACATTTTGTTCGATCTCTACGAGTATAAAATATCTCCCTATTTTTTTGCGGGAATAGGAACTTTTAAATTCAGCCCTTATACAAAAGACAGCAAAGGAAATATTATCATGCTGGCAGAACAAAGCACGGAAGGCCAGGGATTTTATAAAGAAAGAAAAGATTACAAATTGCAAAAATTATGTATCCCTTTCGGTGGCGGTGTACAATGGGCGCTATCTCCCCGCCAGAGACTTGCTTTTGAAATAGGTGTAAGGAAAACAAATACGGATTACCTGGATGACGTTAGTACTACCTATATAGATCAAAATTTATTATCGCAAAAAAGGGGCGGAACAGCCACTAACATAGCATACAGGGGAGATGAAGTTCCCGGTGGCGGTACCTATCCTGCAGAAGGTACGGTAAGAGGTAATCCTGACAATAAGGACTGGTACCTGTTTTCCGGTATCAGTTTTCGTTTTAGTTTGCAGCCTGCATTCAGGCCATCCCGTTACACTTATAAACCTACAACGGCCAGAACTACCTGTCCTTCTTTGTTCTAAAATAAGAGGCTGGCTCAATCCTGAGACAGCCTCTTTTGAGTTTTCATAATAACCAATTATTCACTACCTGCCAGGTGGGTATCGGCAGGTGTTTTTTTATTCTTTGCAAGGGATATGGCAGTTTCTACCAGGCTGATAAATTCTTTTTTATAACCCTCCTTATCATTTAATGCAGCGTTTTTTGCCAGCTGCAATACTGTATTGTAGGAGGCATTGCCTTTGAATTCGGAATTGCGAAGCAGCATGCCAAATTGTGCAACAGCTGCTGCAAACCGGAAATTTTCTGACGTGCCTGATATTTTAACGCCATTATCTTTTACAGGATGCTCTATTAATTTACTCATATCCCCATCCGGTGCCTTGTAACGAAATTTGATCGTCATTACTTCCTCATTGAAATTGGTTTTGCTCAATGCTTTCGTATTATTGGAATATTTTAATCCATCAACGCTTTTTAAGAAAGAAGATTGTATGCCAACAGGGATGGTCTCGTAAATAGCCGTTACTGTATGCCCGCTGCCCATATCACCTGCATCTTTCTGATCATCATTAAAATCTTCTTTTTTCAGCATGCGGTTTTCATAACCCACCAGGCGATAGCCCTGCACTTTTGCGGGATTAAATTCTACCTGCAGTTTTACATCTTTCGCGATGGTGAATAACGTGCCTCCAAATTCATTCACCAATACTTTTTTGGCTTCATTCATACCATCGATATAAGCATGATTGCCATTGCCTTTATCGGCCAGCTTCTGCATTTTATTATCCTTGTAATTTCCCATACCGTAACCTAATACAGTAAGAAAAACACCTGATTTTCTTTCTTTTTCAATCAGCCGTTCCATTTCATCATCGCTGCTGGCGCCTACATTAAAATCTCCGTCTGTACAAAGAATTACCCGGTTGTTGCCGGTTTTGTTGAAGTTTTCGCGGGCGGTTTTGTAAGCCAGTTCAATTCCTTCCCCGCCTGCTGTAGAGCCACCTGCGGTTAATCTTTCCAGTGCGTCTTTAATGGCAGTTTTATTGGTACCGGTGGTTGGTTTTAATACAAGCCCGGCTGCGCCCGCATATACTACAATAGAAACTTTGTCCTGTTCTCTTAACTGGTCAACCAATAATAAAAGGGAAGATTTTACCAATCCTAATTTATTAGGTGATTCCATAGAACCGGAAACATCAATTAAAAAAACAAAGTTGGAGGCGGGCAGGTTTTCTGCTGGAATTTTTTTGCCCTGCATTCCTATCATCACCAGTTTATGATCGGGATTCCAGGGTGCATCACTTATTTCTGTTGTAAAAGAAAAAGGGTCATTGTTTTTTGGCTGGGGATAGTGATATTGAAAATAATTGATCATTTCCTCAATACGTACAGCACCCGCAGGCGGTAGCTGGCCTGTTTTGAGCCTGCGACGTACATTGCTGTAGGAAGCTGCATCCACATCAATTGAAAAAGTTGAAAGAGGATTGTCTGTAGCGCTTAAAAAAATATTTTCAGTGATGTTATCGTAGCCTTCGGTATTAAAACCTTCATCATCTTTTTCATAGTAATACCCAGAGGAAGGAGCTATCATAACTCCTGAAGCTTTACCGGCGAAAACATTATTATAGTAAGAGCGTTTAACCGGCGATTTACTTTTGTCATACCCTGCAACTACCACTTCTTCCATAGGGGCATCAGCAGTTTTCATTACAGCATTTACCTGGGCTTTACCATTTACCTTTTTTTCCTGAACCTGGTAGCCCACATAACTAAACACCAATATGGCTTTTTCATTTGAAACAGTAATGCTGTAGTAACCATTTTGATCAGTGATAGCAACCGTTTTTTTTCCTTTTTCGGTCACATTTGCAGCTGCAACAGGAGAACCCTGTTCATCCGTTACCCAGCCGCTTACTTTAAATACTGTTGGTTTGTAAAAACTGAGTACCGCAAATATTACGGGTATCATCAGCATCATAAATTTTTTCATATTTTTTTCTTTTAATTGTTTTGGTCACGGGTTGTTAGTTGTCAAAGCTCCTGATGCAAAGGGAAAAACGATTACACACCAGCTCCGGATTTTTTTACTTATTTTTGGAGCAGTGTCTTTCCTCAGGAATATATCTGCTTCTGATTTGCCCGATGATGAGCTGGTGCAGCGTTACCAGGAATCGGGTGACCTCAACCTGTTAGCCGACCTTTACCAACGGTATATGGACCTTGTGTATGGTGTTTGTCTGAAGTATTTAAAAGATGAAGAAAATGCCAAAGATGCAGTGCTTACTATTTACGAAGAACTGGTGACCAAACTGCGTAAATACCAGGTACTTAACTTTAAAGCCTGGTTATACCAGCTGGCAAAAAACCATTGCCTGATGGTTTTAAGATCGAATAAAAAATTCAGCAGGGCTGATGTGGATGTTTCGCTTATGCAAAATGAAGATGAAGTGCATCTGAACGGCGTAATGGAAAAAGAAGAACATTTTAAACACATGTATTTTTGCCTGGCACAGCTTGTTCCCGAGCAAAGAAAGGTAGTGGAGCTCTTTTATATAGAAGGAAAATGTTATAACGAAATAACAGATTCCACAGGAATTGAATGGAATAAAGTACGAAGCTTTATTCAAAATGGAAGACGTAATCTTAAAATTTGCATGGATAAACAAATGAGTAACGCGTAATGCCTGCACAACCCAACCATATACACTGGGGCGTAGATGATTTTGAACGCTATCATTCCGGCAAGATGACGGAAGCGGAAATGCATGCATTGGAAAAAGCGGCGTTGGACGATCCGTTCCTGGGAGATGCACTCGAAGGATACGCTTATACTAAAACACCTGTTGCAGATATTGCAGCACTCAAGGAAAAAATATGGCCTGAAGAAGAAGACGATAAGATACCTGTAATATGGTATAGAACCAGGGCAATGTCACAATTATTTAAAGCAGCAGCTGTACTGGTTATTTTTGGAGGATTGGGCTGGCTGATTTTTAATAATTCAAACGGTAAGAAAGAAAAAACTTCAGCATCAATAGTTGCGAATAATAATACTTCCACTGGTTTACAGGATAGCATTAACAGGTTGTATAATTTAAATGATACTGCTCCCATTTTTGCAAAAGTAGATGCGGAAGAGATCAGTGCCGGCTTAAAAAAAGACAATGTTGCGGGTACTTTTGTCAGCCCTGTGATCATTACTCCTCCTGAACAAAATGAGTTTAAAATTAATACACCGGCAGAAAGTGATGACCTTGTACGTAGTGAGAACCAGGTAAAAGATAAGGCATCTATCCTGGTGTCACCTGCATACAAACCTGCGGCTCCGGTAACTAAAGCTATGGGTGCAAAAGTTGCACAGGCAGATGTACGCTATCAGGATGAAGTGGGTGCTTTATCCAATAGAACAGTAGTTGCCGATACGCTGGCAAAATTCAATGGTTTTTATAAGAATTTGCCCGTTCTTGTTAATAGCCAGGTTAGAGGCAGGGTTGTAGACAATAGCGGTAAACCAGTGCCTTTTGCCAATGTACAGAATGCGGCCAACAGGCAGGCAGTTGCTGCTGATGCAGACGGGAATTTTTTGTTGAATAACAGCGATGCCGCCAACAATAATGTTAGGATCGAAGTAACTGCTGCCGGTTATGAACAGGCTAAAACAATGCTTAATAATAATTCGGCCAATAACACCGTTGTGCTAAACCAATCTGAAACTGCATTAAACGAGGTGGTGGTAGCTGGTTATGATAAGAGGAAGGCTAAGAAAGAAAATTATCAATGGAATGGAAAAAATTCCAGGATACAGTTAAAGAATGCAGAACCGCTGGAAGGATGGGATTATTTTTACTATGTTATGAACGATAGCATCACTAAAAATAAAATGCTTAACCAACAAAAAGGAAGAATGATTTTGCAATTTGATACCGACTCTAATGGAGCCATAAAAAATGTTATTGTTAAAAAATCCCTCAACGACTCTGCAGATAATGCAGCTAGGCGTATTCTTTATAAATCACCTGTTTTAAAGATAAAAAGCAAACAAAACAAGGCTGAAGCTACTATAAAACTGGGTTTATAATCACCCTTAAATTTGGGTTTTTCCACATATTTTTTCGCTGTTTGATTATTTTTTAAGCTATTTATTATCAACAAGTTGTAAGTTTTTTTGTGCCCGTATTTTCCTGATTCTATAGCCATAGTAGTATTAATTATTTTACGACTGGCATAGCTTTTGCCTATACATGACCGAACTCAAAAAAAATAATTTACTATGAAAAAAATAATCCTGACAAGCCTGGTAATTGCAATGGGCTTTTTTGCAGCAGAAGCTCAAACAAAAAAGAAGTCAAAAAAAGCAAAACCGTTAACAGCAGAGCAAAAACAAAAAGCATCGCTGGCTAAAATGGAAACAGACAGGCAGGCAAAATTTGAAACGCAAAGAATTGAGCGGTTAGAGGCAGATTCTATCCGCAAAGCAGATGAGCAAATGGAAGAATTTACAAAAGACTCACTGCGCCAGGACTGGAAAGCAAAAAAATTATCGGCAGTAGATAGTACCAATAAAGCAACCTGGACAAAAACGGTTTCAGACAGGGATGCACAGTATGACCATGACAGAAGTCAGTCTGCAATTATAAAAAAAGCTGGTGTAAATGATGTACAGGGTAGAAAAGTAAAAGCCATCAACGAACAATACAATGAAAGAGCCAAAGCTTTACGTTTAGATTCTACCATGAGCCAGGAACAAATTACTACTCAACTTGCAACTATAAACGAAGAAAGAAGAGCGAAGATTAAAGAAGTAGTGGGTAGTAGCAAAGAGAAAAAAATAGAAAAGGCTCGTAAAAGCTATTCTCTGAAAAACAATGATGACCATGATGCTAAATGGATCGATGACGCTGCAATGGTTAAGAAAGAAAAATAATCCAACCTTATTATAAAAGTCCAATATCGTATTAAAATATCGTGCGGAGTTACCTTGGTAACTCCGCTTTTTATTGCCTATACTTCTATTTCAAGCAGGCCTAAAAAAATAGAGCTGTAGTGTTTTGGTAAATGTTGGGTCGCCTGCGGTGTAATGTTGCCTAAATAAGCAAAACCACATTTTACATAGTAACTGATCAGGGCTTCATTGTCACCCCAGGTATCCATGCGAATAAATTTTTTATGTTTCTCTTTTGCATGCCCCTTTGCCCATTCAATAATTGCCTTTACATAAGCGCCTCCACGGAAAGCAGGATGGGTAACGATGCGATGAATATAAATAGCAGGGTCTGCATTTTTCTCTGCCCATATAAAAGGATCTTCATACGCAATGGCAAATACAGCTGCTACTTCATCGCCTTCCATAATTTTCCATTGCCGGCCTTCTGCAATTTCTCTCTCCACCATTTCCCTGTCAAATGGCAGCCAATGTTTGTTGAATTTGGTTTTTTGATAAGCTACCGCATCATCGTACCGGGAGAAGATGACATCAATGTCGCTGGGGTTACTGTTTAATATAGTTGGCATAATATTTAAGGATTTTTAGAAAAAGTGGCATCTAATTGTGCAGCTTCTTTTAAAATATGCAGCAATGGAATTTCTTCTATTTGTTCTGCAGAAGTATAAATTTTGTAAAAAATCTGTTTATTGGTTCCCTGCGATAAAAATTTTTTTTTATCGGGTAAGCGGTTGCCATACCAAAAGGCAAGCATTACGCCCTCCTTAATGCCGCCCCCGGGAACAGCTGCCGGCCACACCAGGCAAATGCTTTTGTTGCCGTAAAAGAAGGGGACATTATAAGAAATTTTTTCTTTGCAATAATCAGGCAGTGTTTCAATGATGATTTGCCGCAGTACATCTGTAATAACGCGCTGTTCCTGCGGTAAAGATTCCAGTAAATGCAACAAAGATTTTTCCATGTACAGCAAAAGTAAAAAGTAAACAATTCAAAACAACTGACCAAATATAGGCAGGTTCAAAAAAGATGCCCAATGGTATGCCAGTGAAAGGATTTTGACTCCCGAAAAAATTTCGGGACAGGCCAACGATGTTGCCATGAAAAACAAGTGCCGGTATTTATAGAAATAAGCCATGACTCCTGTTATCCGTTAAACGACCGTTAAGCGGCTGAATTCACGCTTATTATACGGCCAAAATCACCTATTTTTGCCGCCTAAATTAGGACCGTAGTACATGAAGAATATCAGGAATTTTTGCATTATTGCCCATATTGACCATGGAAAAAGCACCCTGGCCGACCGTTTATTGCAAACTACCCATACCATCAGCGACAGGGATATGCAGGCGCAGGTTTTGGATGATATGGACCTGGAGAGGGAAAAGGGGATTACCATTAAAAGTCATGCTATACAGATTGATTATCCTTATAAAGGAGAGCAGTATACATTAAATTTAATTGATACACCGGGCCACGTGGATTTTAGCTACGAAGTGAGCCGTGCACTGGCAGCCTGCGAAGGCGCCTTGCTTTTGGTTGACGCCACACAGGGTATACAGGCACAAACCATCAGTAATTTATACCTCGCCATCGGCAACGACCTTGAGATCATTCCTGTTATCAACAAAATTGATATGGATGGCGCTATGATCCCGGAAGTAACAGACCAGATTGTTGAACTGATAGGTTGTAAACCCGAAGATATTTTATTGGCAAGTGGTAAAAGCGGAATAGGTATAGAAGAGATTTTAGCTGCCATCATAGAAAGAATTCCTGCGCCAAAAGGGGATCCGAATGCGCCCTTGCAGGCACTGATCTTTGATTCTGTATACAACAGTTTCCGGGGCATCATTGTTTATTACCGCATATTTAGCGGAAGTTTGAAAAGAGGCGAGAAGGTGAAATTTTTTAGTACCGAAAATGTATATGATGCCGATGAAGTGGGGATCCTGAAAATGGGGATGGAAAAGAGAGACCGGGTGGAGTGCGGAGATGTGGGATACATTATTACCGGTATTAAAAACGCAAAGGAAGTAAAAGTAGGAGATACGCTCACCAGTGTTGCAACGCCTACACACGAACGCATAGATGGTTTTGAGGAAGTGAAGCCGATGGTTTTCGCAGGTATCTTCCCGGTGGAAACAGATGCTTTTGAAGAGTTGCGTGACTGTATGGAAAAACTACAGCTAAATGATGCATCGCTCACGTTTGAACTGGAAACCTCGCAGGCATTGGGCTTTGGTTTCCGTTGCGGTTTCCTCGGTTTGCTGCACATGGAAATTATACAGGAAAGATTAGAAAGGGAATTTAACCAGACGGTGATTACCACTGTTCCTAACGTAAGTTTTATTGCACACACCAGTAAGGGTGAAGTGATTGATGTACACAACCCTGCAACCCTGCCCGATCCAACCCGTACAGAAAGAATTGAAGAGCCTTATATAAAAGCACAGATTATAACGCAGGCAGAATACATTGGAAATATCATGACGCTTTGCATCAGCAAACGTGGTATGCTGATTCATCAGAGTTATTTAACGCCTACCCGTGTGGAGCTAACTTTTGAAATGCCGCTGACCGAGATCGTATTTGATTTTTACGATAAATTAAAATCACAGACAAGGGGCTATGCTTCTTTTGATTACCATCCCATCGGTTTTCGTGACAGTGATATTGTTCGTATGGATATTTTATTGAATGGTGAGAAGGTAGATGCGTTGAGTGCTTTGATACACAGGAGCCGTGCACAGGAGTTTGGCCGTAAATTATGTGAAAAATTAAAGGAGTTGCTTAATAAGCAACAATTCCAGATAGCCATACAGGCAGCCATTGGAGCCAAAGTGATCGCCCGTGAAAACATCAGTGCCATGCGCAAGGATGTAACGGCAAAATGTTATGGTGGTGATATCAGCCGTAAGCGTAAGTTATTGGAAAAACAAAAAGAAGGTAAAAAGAGAATGCGCCAGATAGGAAACATTGAAGTGCCGCAGGAGGCGTTTTTGGCGGTGCTGAAACTGGATGATTAGGAACCCCTGTCCCCTGAAGGGGAACTTAGATTGATTATTTATTATTAATAATTTGATCTTTTTAATTTGATAAAAGAAGTAAAAAACCGCTGAGATCTTATTCCCCTTTCCTTCAGGAGAGGGGTTAGGGGTGAGGTTAAAGGGTTAGGGGTGAGGTATGAAGTTATTTCCTGAATCTACATTACAACAATTAGAATTTGATAAGGTAAAAGAATTACTGGCGGCGCATTGTAAAACTGCTTACGCTCAAAATATTGCCTTAAACCTTCGCATACATACAAAAAAAGAATTCATTGAGTTGGCCCTGCAGCAGGCGCATGAATTTAAGTCCATCGCACAAACCGGTTTGTATTTCCCCAATGATTTTTCTATCAGCATAGAAAGAGAAATAAAATTGCTGGGCATACCCGGCGCATCTTTAAGCGGGGAACAGTTTTTATTGATCCGGCGATTAGCTCAAAATGCCCAGAATATTTTTCGCTGGTTTACCGCGGAAATAAGGGAAAACTATCCTGCACTTACCAGGGTGATCGATAATAATTATTACGAAAAACAAATAGTAGAATCTATTGATGCCGTGCTGGATGAAGCGGGTATAGTAAAAGACAATGCCAGTACAGAACTGGCAGACATCCGCATGAAACTCTATCGCAAGCGCAATGAATTGCGCCGTGTGTTTGACAGGCTTGTAAGTAAAATGAACAAGCAGGGCTACCTGACAGATATTGAAGAAAGTTTTATGAATGGGAGGAGGGTACTGGCTGTTTTTGCAGAGCAAAAGCGAACAATAAAGGGCGTATTACATGGCGAAAGTGACAGCAGGCGCACCAGTTTTATTGAGCCGGAAGAAACCACGGAACTCAACAACGATATTTTTTCGCTGGAATACGATGAGCAAAAAGAAGTATATAAAATACTTCGCCAGCTTACGCAGTTATTGAGTGTGTATGCGCCACTCCTCAAATCGTATCATGATATTGCAGGGCAGTTTGATTTTATAAGAGCCAAGGCAAAGCTTGCCATTGATATTAACGGGCATTATCCTATGTTGAAAGACAGGGCACATGTAAATCTTATCAACGCCTATCATCCCTTACTATATTTATATAATAACAGGGCAAACAAATCTACCATACCGGTAAGTTTAAAGCTTGATGACCAGAATAGCATCCTCGTAATCAGTGGTCCGAATGCCGGTGGTAAAACGGTTACCCTAAAAACAGTTGGTTTGCTACAGGTGATGCTACAAGCGGGTTTGCTGGTAAGTGTGAGCCCGGATAGCGAGATGGGTATCTTTAAACAACTGCTGATTCATATTGGTGATGAACAAAGCCTGGAGTTTGAATTGAGTACATACTCATCCCACTTAAAAAATATGAAGCATTTCATTGAAAATGCAAATGGAAAAACCATGTTCTTTATTGATGAACTGGGGAGCGGTAGTGATCCCAACCTGGGCGGTGCTTTTGCAGAAGTGATTATGGAAGAACTCGCCTTTAAACATGCCTTCGGAATTGTGACCACGCATTACCTCAACCTAAAAGTGATGGCCAACAAAGTAAAAGGCATCATGAATGGCGCCATGCAGTTTGATGAAAAGAATTTGCTGCCTATGTACAAACTGCAGGTAGGCAAGCCCGGCAGTTCTTACACATTTAGCATTGCTGAAAGAATAGGCTTGGATAAGCGACTCATCAGCAAAGCCAGGAAATTGGTAGACGAAGAGCATTTTCAATTGGATAAATTACTCAACCGAACCGAACAGGATCTTCAAAAAATAGACAAGGAAAAAGACGAACTGCAAAAATTGCTGAAAGAAAATGAGCGGTTGAAAAAAGAAATGCAGCAGGTGATGGATAAAGAACTACACCGGCAGGATGTAGAGAAAATGAAGCACCAGAACAAGGTTACTGAAGACCGCATTGCTTACATGAAAGATATGGAACGCCGCCTGAAAGCCATGGTGATAGAATGGCGCAAAGCCGATGACAAGGACAGCGTGGTAAAAATGATCCATGCCTTGCTTTTTAACCAGAAAGAAAAACTACAGCAGGAAAAGAAACAGAAAAAGCTGAATGAAAAGTTTGATGAAATAGGTGGGGAGATAAAAACAGGCGATAAGGTAAAAATGAAAAATGGACGTACCGTGGGTATTGTGAAAGAACTACGGGGCAAAAAAGCTGTTTTGCAGGTAGGTGTAGTGCCTATGACGGTTTCACTTGATGACCTGGTTGTAGTGAAAGACAAAGATTCTTCTTAAGCCTCTGCATACTTTACAAATAATTATTAATTATTGATTATTAATTAATTGGCTTCGCATTTTGCACAAAAAAAATCCAGAAAAGAGTTAATAATTTTTTGTTCTGAAAAATTGAACCCTTACTTTTGCCGCGGAGAGCTGGCAGAGTGGTCGATTGCGGCAGTCTTGAAAACTGTTGACTGTTACAGGTCCGGGGGTTCGAATCCCTCGCTCTCCGCTCAAATCCCGATTCTTATCGGGATTTTGTACTTTTCCTCATACCATAATAAAACCGCCCCAACAAACTTGTTTCGCTTAATACAATTTCACCATCGGCCTGCAGGCCCGCTTCATACAGTATTTTCTTTTTGTTTAGCGTAGTAAGCCCATCCGGCAGAACCAGCTTTATTAAATAACCATTGCACGACGACTGATTGGAGATGGAACCAATTTTTCCTACAACACTTCCATATTCCTTAAACGGGTAGGAAGGGAACTTCAGTATCACCTTTTGTCCTATAGAAACTTTTTCCCGATCTTTTGGAGGTATGATTAATTCCGCAAAAGGGTAAATGCCTGGCTGACTTACCCGCTGGATCGTTGCTTTGGCTTTAAGTACCGTAGGATATTTAATAAAAGAACTTATGAAAGCAATCAATGATAACAGGATGAAAAAATAAAACGTACCCCATCGTACAATTAGCGGTGGTTTATTGGAGATAATTTCCTGTATCTCCTTCCCATGTTCGATGAGTGATGGTTGTGACTTATCTGAAAATGCTGCAGCTTCGTTACCTGCACCCGGGTATATGTCAGCGTTATTTTCCAAATTCCAATTGATTTTTAACCAGTTCGTAATATTTACCTTGCCTGAGGGCGAGTTCTGTATGAGTCCCTTCTTCAACGATCATTCCTTTTTCAAGAACAACGATCTTATCTGCATTCTTTACTGTACTGAATCTATGTGCCACCACTACTACTGTTTTATTTTGAAAGAACCGGAGCAGGTTTTCCAGGATCACTTTTTCATTATTGGCGTCTAAAGAGTTGGTGGCTTCATCAAAAAAAATAAAATCAGGATTTTTATAAACAGCTCTTGCGATAGATAAGCGCTGTTTTTGTCCACCACTGATTTCATGTCCTTCGGCACCTAATTTTGTGTAGAAGCCCAACGGTAATGATTCGATAAAGGGAAGTATGTTAGCGGTTTTGCAGGCATTTATGAGTCGGTCGCTGTCTTCTTTATCCTCCGTAACTGTTATATTTTTACGGATGTTATCATTGAATATGAAACTTTCCTGCATTACCGCCCCGCTTTTACTCCTCCAGAATTTTGCACTAAACGATTTGAAGTTTGTACTGCCCAGGAATATATCGCCTTTATAATTTTCGTAAAATCTCAATAATAACTTTAGGAGGGTAGATTTTCCACTACCGCTCATTCCAACAATAGCAGTTACTTTTCCCTGCGCTATTGTAAGATTAATATTTTTCAATACGGCTTCGTTGCCTGCCCCGGGATACGTGAAAGTAAGATCCTTAATAATAATGCTGTGTTCGTTTGGCAATAGATGAATGAGCTCCTTTTCGCCGGATTCTTCACCCTCCAGTGAATGAATGTCGTTTAAACGTTCCAAAGAAATCTTAGCATCCTGTAGCTCCTGGCTAAAGCCTATCAACTGTTCAATCGGCCCATTTAATTGCCCTATAATATATTGAATAGCGAGCATCATACCCAGTGTAAGCGAGCCGTCAATTACCAGTTTCGCAACAACAAAAGTGACCAGTATATTCTTGCCATGGTTAATAAAAAAAGCACCTATTTGCTGGTACTGTGTTAAAGACAGGCGTTTGAAATTAAGTTTAAACAAGCCGGCTTGCAGACCTTCCCACGCCCAGCGATAAGTATTTTCAGCATTGTTAAGTTTAATTTCCTGCATTCCATATACCAATTGCATGGTTGCGTTATTTTCTTTGGAAGCTATTTCAAAATGTTGGTAGTCCATTTTGCGCCGATACTTCAGGAATAACCGGATCCACAGTAAATACAGCATACTTCCAATCATAAATATTAAGAAAATAGAAATATTATAGCCGATAAGAACTACTGAAAAAATTATCAAACTGAATAAAGAGAAAAAAGTATTTAAGGCAGTACCGGTCAAAAATTTTTCAATCCGGTGGTGGTCTGCAATTCGCTGTATAATATCGCCGGGGTGTTTGCTGTCAAAAAATTGCATAGGCAATTTAAGCAACTTTGCCCAAAAACCAGATAGCAGCGAGATATTTATCCTGGTACTGATATGTAATAATATACGGCTGCGGATAAACTCCACGATCGTTTGTGAGAATAATAACATCAGCTGTGCCGCCAAAACAACCTGTATGAATCCTATATCACCCGTGTTGATGCCAGTATCTACAATACTTTGGGTAAGGTAAGGAAATATCAATTGCAATATCCCTCCAATCATCAGGCCTAGAAAGATCTGGAAAAAGTACGACCAATTCGCTCTTACATACCGGAGGAGATATTTTTTATCAATTTGTCCATTGTCTTTATTTAAAGCTTCGTCAATATTCCTTTCGTTAAACGCGGGGGTCATCTCTAATAACAACGCTGTTCCTTTTTGGGTATCATGCTCACTTGTGGAAAGCCAGCCTTTACAGAACTCTTCTTTGTTTAGTTTTATTATTCCTTTTGCAGGATCTGCTATCATTAGCTTAACTTTTGTGGAGCCGGGCATCAACACAACAAAATGATACTGTTGCCAGTGAATGATCGCAGGAAGAGGAGCATCGTCCATTAACTGGTTAAAAGTCAGCCTGGCTCCAATACTTTTCAGGCCGATGCTTTCTGCAGCATCAGCCAACCCCAGCATTGACACTCCTTCCTTGCCATACGCTGATTTGCTGCGAAAGTATTTTAACGCGATGGATCTTCCATAATATTTGGCAACCATCCGAAGGCAGGTAGGCCCGCAGTCCATTGCATCCAGCTGTGTATAGAAGGGAAACTTCACTTTTTAAAAGACATGATTTTTTTTGGTGTAAAATAAAACGTATCTGGTATGGGGCAAAGGATTTTTGGTCGTTTACATTCCGTCTTAAATCTTATCAGGTGGTAAAACATGGCCTCATACATATCCTTATAAATGATTTTTCCCTTGTCCCATTTTATTTTACCAGTTGCTCCCTCAATAATAATAAAATCGAAAAAGGCTCTTAGTCTTTTCTCTCTTTCAGCTTTCTTTACAACATAGGTCATACTTTGAATACGGTCCGGGTAGTCAAAAACAGAAGCGCCATTTTGTAATTCCAGGAACAGGAAATTACACTCGTCGAAGCAAAAGTGTTCGGCTTCCGAAAAAACTTTTTTATAGTCTTTACTTTCCATGAAGAGGGTGTTCATCTGCTGATTGTTTCTAAACAGGCAGAATGTTCCGGTTATGTAATCGTGCCGGCTGCTCACAACATCATGATTGTTTAAAACTTCCTCTGTCATAAATTCACGAATGTTTCCATAAACTACATCAATGTCTCCATGACCCCAAAAGTCATAATCATGTATTATCTCAGGAAATAGAAAGCCATATGCGGGTTTAAAATCACAGAATTTATAAGCGTAATCAATATTCACTTTAAAGCCCAGTTTTTGGGTTGCCGTGCTGATTATTTCTTCTTGTGATTTGTTCACAATTTTGACATTGGCAGGTTTGCCGGCAATGCTTTCCGTATTGGAGGTAATGATGATAAAATCAACCGAAGGATTATACACACAAGAATGTATAAAATATGGAAAATACCAGGGGTAGGGGCCAAACCAGCAAGTGAGAATGGCAATGGAGGGCTTCTTCATACTATACGTTTTTTATAAATTCGGGTTTCACTAAAGTGGTAAGCATGATCGTTAGAAATAAAGCCGGGTATCGCCTGGTTCAAACATTTTTCTTTGAACTTAAGGAAGTGATAATACATAGCCTCATAGTGCTGCTTAAAGAAGATTTTCCCATTTTTCCATTTTACACCTCCAACGACACCTTCCACAATGTTGAAATCAAAATATGCTCTTATTTTCGCTTTGTGTTTTTCCCGGAAAACAACGTGAGTCATGCTTTCTATTTTACTCCTTATATTTTCAATCGGGACTTCTTCCCACAGGGGCACAAATAAAAAATTGCATTCGTCAAAATTATGGTAGGTCTTTGAAGTAAATACTTTCCTGTAATCTTTACTTTTTTTAAAAAGCTCATTTATGCCAGGTGCATTTCGATAAAGCGTAAAGGAGCCCGTTAAATATTCTGGTCTAAAGCTAAAGATGTCATATGCATTTAATACTTTTTTAGTAAGAAATGTTCGAAGTGATCCGTATATTAGGTCTATATCTGCTGCTGCCCAAAAATCATATCCGGAGACCAGGTCGGCAAATATAAAGCCGTAAGCCGGCTTAAAATCACACAGTTTGTAAGCGTAATCTATCCTCACGGGAAACTTTAATTTAATAGCTGCAGTCTCACTTATCTGCTGCAGTGTTTTATAAATGACTTTAACATTGAGTGGTTTATTTGGAATCAATTCTTCATTATCGGTAATAATTAAAAAATCGATGCCTGGGTTATATTCACAGGATTTAATATAGTATTGAAGATACCACGGGTATGGCCCATACCAACAGGTTAGGATGACTATCGAAAAGGTAGGTGAATGTATTTTTGCCATTTTAAATGTGGCTAATATTTTAAAGTAAGCTCATGCCGGAATTAGTGCTGTCTTTGATGCCTTATTCTATTTTGAAAACTACTTCATCCAGGTATGCGTGATAATAACCAATCCGTCCAAGCTGGTCAATCCCGCAAATTATAATTATCCAGTCGTTTTCTTCGCCAGGTTTTATGAATGCAAAACCAGCCTCAGTTCCGGCCGGGATGCTTAGGTCAGCATTCCAGAAAACAGTCTTTAACCCGTTTATATTTCTGTAATTGGATAACGCAATTTCATGGGAAGAGGGTGAATGCTCCGAATTGTAACTGACTGGAACCAATGGTTTGTATTGAAAACTGTTGGAAGAATGTTTATAGAACGCACCATTGCCAGAGAAGGTAGTAATTTCTACAAAAACATAACTTATGTCTATGGTAGTATTATATTGATAATATTTTTCGTACTCGAGAGTATATTTGTTGGATGTCATTACTTCTATTCCCTTAATGTCTTCTGCCCTCAAATATTTCAGGTACGTGTCACAATAGTCTGCAAAGGCGAACCTGCTCTCTGATACCGGGTCATAGTATTTATTGATATTGTATCCATCAATTGTAAAAACAACATAAGCGTTTTTAATTTTGTATCCGTATAAATATTTTCCTATTGGCCCACGGTTAAATTCAGGAATTGTTTTATACAAAACCTGGAGCGAGGTTTCCTGCGGAAATTCTTTCAGTCTGCTTTCGGTGATCACTATATCTGCCCCTCCATTTTGGTTTAGGTTTTTTGAGCCTGCGATCTTTGATTTTCCCTTCACGATTACTTCCTCCAGGAACCCTTTCTGTTGTTCATTGGAAGGCTGAATGCCAGGCGCGAGGCCGCTTAAATTAGGGGCAACTTTTTTGTAATTCAGGAACCATGTATTTAATGTTGTGGGCGGAGCATTGTATATTGGAATATCTTTTTCATCTATTACAATGGTGGGGCTGAAAAAAGTGCCATTCTTTTTTTTTGCTGAGAATACAAAATTCACTGAATCTGTATTAAAGGCCGGAAACCCCTGGAATCGAAAGGTTCCGTCTTTTGCAGACTCGGCCTGTTGAAAAAAAATAAATTTTTTGCCTTCACTTACTAGGAGCATCAATTGAACTTTTTCTAAAGGTTTGTTGACAATATCCCGGACTTTGCCGGCGATCATGAATTCCTGTTCATGTGGATAGGGAGAAACAGAACGTTTAAAATGCGGCCTGATGTATTTTTGGGTTAATAAAATATTGTCAAGATGCTCAGAGGAATCCAGGCGCTCATATGCTACATAATTTTCAGCAGCGTTGTCAAGTTCGGACTGTAAATAGTAGTAGGAAATCAAATTTGAACCACCGGTATTTGTTAGAAGAGTTTTAGCGTTTACTATTGAAAGGGAGATCTTAGATAGTGCAGGAGTTTGCTGTAAGATCCGGGGTTTCGACACAATGAAAAAACGCATACTATCCGTAGACTGGTTATTTTTTTGCGAACATTCAATATCAAAAATATCCTGCCGGTTGATAAAAATGTTACGCTCATTTACCAATACTTCTTTTTCGTTGAAAAGGGAAAAATTGCAAATCCCTTTCGGCAAAATATTTCTTGCCATCCTCATTGAAAAATCTTTTTCCTGGAGATAAACACTTCCCATTGCAATGGATACCCCCTGTGCACTGGCTCTTAAGAAATACCTGGAATTGTATAAATCCGGGGTACTTTTAACAACAATCTCAATGCTATCTTTGATTTTCTCCTGTAAAACCGCCAGGGTGGTTCCGCTTTCTTTCACTGGCGGCAAATCGTACTTTAGTTTCGAATTAACCATCGCCCTGTAGGTTTCCCCTTTTTTAAAAGTTATGTATACAGAGCCTAATCCATTCTGGTTGGTTTGAAAGAAGGCGACGGGTTTATTATTCTGATCAATAATAATTCCTTTTACGGGCATTCCTTTGTTTATTATTCCGGAGACTTTGATACCAATTTTTTGATGAGTATTGTGCAATAAGGTTCCACCTTCAGGATAAAAATCCATTGTTAATACCTGCATATTTTTAAGTGTGAATTTCAGGGGTGGCTCTATTTTTTCTTCATGCTTTATTTCAATGTTTAGCGTGCTGGTATTTTTATCGAAAGGAAGATCAACTGTGAAATTGCCATTTAAATCTGGTACAAAGCTTACCGTGTCTGTTTTTTCGGAATACATCCTTATGGCGATTAGCTTATTGTTAAGCAATTTTTTTGGTGCTGAAATTTTACCCATCAGCGTTATACCAGCTCCTGTATATGCATAATTGGAAATATCGAGCTTAAAGTTGCTTGTAGGATCATCTTTAGATACAATGAAAGAAAAAAGTTTTGGAACAGGAACATCATAATTGAGCAGGTGTTTTGTATAGGCTGCTATGTAATATTTGCCGGGTAAAAAAAGGCGGTCTCTTAAAAAAATATTGGCATTAAACTTTCCTGAAAAATTGTTTGTTGAAATACGGCTTACGATTTTGTTATCAGCATTTACAACGTCCAGGTAGATAATTTTGCTGCTATCATACAAGGTTCCATTAACTGAATTGATAACATATCCACTTAGCCGAAGGGTATCATTTGGCTGGTAATAGTACCTGTCAAAATGAGTGAATATCTTTTCTAAACCCTGGGCAACAATAAGGCTGTCCTGTAATAAAAAACCTTTCTTAATTCCTTTCTGTTGTGAATACGAGTAAAAACTCAACTGCATACTACAGAGTGCTATCAATGTTATCGTCCGCATAATTATCAATCATAATTATCAAAGTTTGAGAAAAATAAGCGGTTAGAATTCATAACCGCTTATCAGAAAAATAATTACTTGTAGCAGTAGTGTGTGAAGGTATCACAGTACCGGCAAGAATCTGTTATGCCGCAATCTGAATTGCTCCAGCATACCCCTGGGCAAATCCTGCTACCTGCCATGATTTTTTTCATCTCGGCCCTGGTGAGCTTTCCTTTCATGTTTGCAAGACTCATTTTTTTAGTTTGCATGTCTTAAAAGTTTAACGTTAAAAAAATTGTTAGTGCCTCTTAATTTTCACCTTACAGGCTTAGGTGGCCCATCGCCCTGACTCGCACTTTCAGGGATACATTACCGGGCTTTTCTAATGGCGTGCTTATTCCAAAAGAAAATATTGCAGATCCCCGATGCTGTATGCTTCAGGGAGTTGTTGACCATTAATAAAGATAGTGGGGGTAGCAATGATTCCCACGTTCCTGCACCATTCATCCATCATTTCAATTTTGCTGCCCTGCATTGTTAGTTCCCCGTTCATGGGATATTTTTTATTAAACTTGTCGTAGTCTTTTATTTCAGGCAGGTACCAATCGTCCAATGCGTTCTTAAGTTTCAACTCATTGCCTTCAGCAGCTATAGCCATTAAATGCCTGACAGGCTTTATTCCGGGATGATGTTCATTATTAGGCACAAGAAAAATAATTTTAACCTTTATATTGTTATTTTGATGAAGCAACTCTTCGAGTTTGGGATGCGCCTGTGCACAAGGACTGCAATATGGATTGCAAACTTTGATAATAGTGTGTTTGGCTGAAGGATTTCCCATCTCAATTCCTATTCCGTCATATGTGAAGGAAATTTTCTTTTGTTTTTTCAAAAGGGTCTCAAATATTTCAAGATTGAATTTAACCCTGAGATATTCTCTCTTTAAATTTTGAGCTTCCTGCAAGCGAAGTAGTAAAGGCTTTATAGTAAACCATACCAGCATTGGGAGAATGTATAACAATACTGTCTTAGCCATCAGTACCGGTGAAGCCAGGGCCAGCTGTGTTGGGTTATAATGATAAAATACGTTGAAGCCGCCCAATAAAAGCAATATTTGAACCATTAGACAGAGGGTACACCATTGCTTTGCTATCTGTGATTGATAGTAAAGCGAATATAATATATATGGTAGCGCTAGTATATTTAGCCAGGCTACGGCAGAAAAACTATTTTGAACAAAAATCAGGGATAGCAAACCTCCTGTAAAATAAAAAAAACCTATTTCACTCCAGGTTAACCAGCTAAAAACTTTTGCCGCTTTACTTGTCAGTATATGATTACAATTTCCTTTTATAATACCCGTACATACTTTTTGTAATATTGGATTATTCTTATCAAGCTCATACCACAGCAATGCGGTAGTGACTATGGTGCCTAAAAAAAATAATAAAATCTGCACATAAATTCCCGACTTCGGAAAAACTGCCGAACCACTATTTTGTTGGAAGAAAAAAATAAAAAGGCTCAATAAGGCTAAAACTGCAGCAATTGGAACCATTGAGTTGAGTAGCAAACGTTTTTTTATCTTTTTATAATCCTTTTCACCCGAATGATCATCAGGTTCAGCAATTAAATAGATACCATTCCATTTTTTAAGGAAATCATTTGTGGGTATAGTAGAGCGGGTATGGTAACTTTTATGATAAATGCTCATCGTTTTACTATCAACACTTTCTACAATCACCAATGGGTTTTCCAGATCATCTATGTGAGCAATAAATGGAGTTGGCAGCTCTTCGATTTTATCTAAAGGCATTTTTGCTACGCCATTAGGAATTTCCCATTTACTTAAACTATCCGTAACGCAAAGCAAACTTGGCCACTCCGGATGGTTTTGCAATGTTTCATTAACAGTGTTGTTGTTAACCTTTACTTTAAGCAAACTCAGGAATCTTATGGTTGCTTTTACATTTGGCTCGAATGGATAGAACATAATCAAAAGGTATTTGAAATGGCTAAGGCTTAGGTCGGTTTATACTGGGATAGCGCATGAGTCAAGTTGAAGGACGACGTGGTTGATTGTTACAGGAATAACAGTCAACTATTTTTATTGCATATCCTTTTAAAACAGCTTTACACCTGGGAGATATACTCATATGGCGGATTTTTATATAATAAATATAAGTAATATTCCTATTCTGCAAAATAAATTTTAGTTGGTGGAGATTTTTTTAAAAAGCAGTTATGGAAGAGCTCTTTTCTTTCAAAGGAAATATGAAGACCCTGTTAGCTTAGCAGGACATTACGTTCTGTAATGCTTCCCGGTAAGCAGCAGCATTCATTACAATAAACATAATTGGTGAGAAACTGGTTTGTGAACACAAACCCCGGCGGGAAGAAATAGGATAGAAAGTGCCCGGTTCATAGACATGAACCGGGCTATTATTTAATCCATCACCTGGTATACATTCATAGCGCCGGCTTTATTTTTCAAATTAACTTCCCCTACCTTTTCGCACCGGAAAGATTCTTTTACTTTTTGATAGGCCGTTTCGTTAATGATGATCTGGCTTTCTTTTGCTACAGCCTGTAAGCGTTGTGCTACATTAACTGTATCACCTATCACAGTATAGTCGAGTCTTTTTAAATTTTCGGAACCAATATTGCCGGATATCATTTCGCCGCTATTAATGCCAATTGAAACTTTAGGTGAAAAAGAACCTGCATCATTATTAGCGGGTAATTGTGCCACTTTACTTCGCACTGCCAGCGCAGCATCAATAGCCCTGTCTAAATGATAATCGCCACGAAACACAGCCATTACAGCATCACCTATAAATTTATCAATGTAGCCACCCTGGGCAATGATCTCTTTTACCATCACATCAAAATAGCTGTTCAATAATTTTACTACTGTATCAGGAGATGCTGTTTCGCTGATACTGGTAAAACAGCAGATATCAATAAAAACGATGGAAGCCTCAATCGTTTCACTGACCATTAAAGAAGATTCAAATTCACGGCCACCCATAAACTTTAGTACATTTTCATCCACGTACATTCTAAGGATGTTATTTTCCTTGATCGCTTTAAGGGTTTCTTTTATCTGCAATACATGGGTAAGTGTTTTCTCCATGGTTGTGGAAAGGTCTTCAAAATTAATGGGCTTGGTAATAAAGTCAAAAGCCCCCCGGTTCATAGCAGTACGGATATTATCCATATCGCCATAGGCAGATACGATAACCGATTTTATTAACGGGCTCGATTCTGCCAAATGGCTTAATAATGTCAGGCCATCCATTTCCGGCATATTGATATCACTTAACAAAATATCAATATCCGGGTGCTGTTTTATTTTTTCCAGCGCATCGTTGCCATTGATAGCGAATACAAATTCATATTGCTGTTCCCGTATCTTTTGACGGAATTTTTGCCTGATGAGCATTTCCAAATCCACTTCGTCATCTGCTACTAAAATCTTTGCCATTAACTGATCGTTTTAAGTTTTTCTTTTAATGCGGTAAAATCTACAGGCTTGGTTAAAAAATCGTCTGCACCCAGGGCCTTCGCTGTATTATAATTCTCTGCGTCACCATAGGCAGTAATCATCATTACTACGGGTGGTGGTTTGTAACCTTTGATTTTTATTTTTTCCAGTAACTCGAGCCCGCTCATACCGGGCATGTTAATATCTGATAAAATGAGCACTGCCTCATGTTCGTGACTGTTTAGATACGCCAGGGCGTCTTCTCCTGAAAATGCAAACACAAATTGCATTTCCCCGGCTTTGATTTCCTTACGGAACCGTTGTTCAAAAAGCATCTGAACATCCTGCTCGTCATCCACTACTAAAATTTTCATATTGCGCCGTTTTATTTATATGGGTAATGAAATAATAAAAGTTGATCCTTCGCCTTCTTTGCTGTCAACAGTCAGGGTACCTCCATGTCCCTTGGTAACAATATCGTAACTCATACTCAACCCCAGGCCGGTTCCCTGCCCGGTAGGTTTAGTGGTAAAGAATGGCAGAAATATTTTCTCCATCACTTTTGGAGGAATACCCTTTCCATTATCGCTGACGGTTACCTGTAGATTTTGCTGGCCATACATCAATGTTTTTACCGTTACCGTAGGCTCGTACCCCTGTATACCGTCCCGCTTTTTTTCTGTAACAGCATAAAATGCATTGGTGATCAGGTTCAATATAACTCTTCCCATATCCTGGGGAAGTATATTTACCTCACCGATCTTTTCATCATAATCTGTTTTTAAGGTTGCATTAAAAGATTTATCCTTCGCCCGAAGCCCATGGTAGGCAAGTCTAAAATATTCATCGGCCAGCGCATTAATATTGGTCGGTTCTTTTTGCCCGCTGCTGTTGCGGCTATGTTGCAGCATGCCTTTTACAATAGCATCCGCTCTTTTACCATGGTGGTTTATTTTTTCTTCATTGTCGGCAATATCATCTGCCAGTGACCTTACTTCTTCAAAGTCTCCTTTTGTAATAGCTACTTTAATTTCGGCAATTAATTCTGTATTAATTTCTGAAAAATTGTTTACAAAGTTCAGCGGGTTCTGTATTTCATGCGCAATACCCGCAGTGAGTTCTCCCAGGCTGGCCATCTTTTCTGATTGAATCAGCTGTGTTTGCGTATCTTTTAACTCATTCAATGTTTGCTGAAGTTCCTCTTTCTGTTGTGTTAGTTCTGCTGTACGTTCTCTTACCTGCACTTCAAGTTCTGCTTTCACTTTTTCAGTGATGCGGTATTCTTTTTCTTTTTCTTCATTTTTCTGCCTTTCTTTTTCAAGGGCCTTTCTTTGCCTGCTGTTAATGATAAGCATGGCGATCATCCATACCATTGCGAATAATTCGCCTATGTCAAAATAATTATCCCAGTCTTCGTAAAAAGGTTTGTCAATGAACCTTATAACTGCTTCAATAAAGTTGAGTGCAAAGAGGGGTAAAAAAGCAAGGGAAAGCGGTTTTGCAGACGCAAGGTCTTTTTGCGTGTAAATAATATACAGGAGCGCAGCTACCAATGCAAAACTGGCCCATTCTACAATCAGCCTGCTGCCGGAAAGAGAGGAATAAACCACTATACAAGCGATGAAAAGTCCCAGGAATCCCCAGAAAAATTTTTCCCACTTTGAAAAAAGACCTGCTTTCCTGAGATTTTTACGCAGGTTACCCAGGATGATGATCGCCAGTATAGTTGGTAAAAGCATATTTCCCCGGTTGGTATTTGGTTATAACTGCAAAGTAATAGTAAACTTTGCAAATTCTCCTTGCTGTGTTTCAACGGTCAGTTCTCCGCCGTGGGCTTTTACAATGTCGTAACTCAGGCTCAGGCCGAGCCCGGTTCCCTGGCCGGTTGGTTTAGTAGTAAAGAATGGCTGAAATATTTTATTTACTATCCCCGCTCCAATACCGTTGCCATTGTCCTTTACCGTTATAATCACTTTATTATCTTCTTTTTTCGTGCTGATGCTTACTGTAGGAACGTACACTGTTGCTTTGTCAGGCCTGGCAGCATTTACAGCGTAAAATGCATTGGTGATGAGATTCAATAATACCCTTCCCATATCCTGCGGAACCATGTTTATTTTTCCTATTGTATCATCATAATTTGTTTGTAAAGTTGCATTGAATGATTTATCCTTCGCCCGTAAACCATGGTAGGAGAGGCGAAGGTATTCATCGGCCAGGGCATTGATATCTGTAGGTTCTTTTTTGCCGCTTCCTTTGGAGGAGTGCTGCAACATACCTTTTACAATAGCATCTGCACGCTTACCATGTTGATTTATTTTTTCTTCATTTTCTGCAATATCTTTTGCAAGGGCCTGAACTTCCTCATAATTTTTATTTTCGATCCCTTCCATCATTTCTGCCAGTAACTCCCTGTTTACTTCAGAAAAATTGTTGACAAAATTTAAAGGGTTTTGAATTTCATGTGCAATTCCTGCAGTAAGTTCTCCAAGCGAAGCCATTTTTTCAGACTGGATCAATTGGGTTTGAGTAGATTTCAGGTTGACGAGTGTTTTCTGAAGCTCTTTATTGGCTTTTTGTTTTTGACGGTTATTTCTATAGAGTATAAGTGCCACCAGTAAGAATACAGCCAGGCCTGCAAGGAGCACACTGTATTGGATATTATTCCGGTACTCGATTCTTTCACTTGCTGCATTGCGACGGCGCTGATCTTCTTCAAAGGTCATCATCTGCAATTGCTGATTGGCCCTGTTGCTAAAAACACTGTCATTGGCAGCAGTGTATATTTTGAGGTACTTCAATGTACTGTCTGCACTGGTTTCCTGGTAGACATCCATTAACAGTTTTGCCGGAGCCAACGATAAAAATTCAAATTCTGTATTATTTAAAATGGTCAGCGCTTTTTTTGAGTATAGGATACACGAATCAATTTGTTTAATTCTTCGGAAATGTTCGGCATATCCCAGGTACGTGGCCTGAACAATCCGCGTTTTCTTATTATTTTCTGCATATTGAATAGCCTGGTGATAATATTTTTCTGCTTCGGGCAAATTTCCCATTTTACTATATGCGCCGGCTACATTTATAATGGCAGATTGATAATAAGGGAAGCTGTCTTTTTGCGGCGATGTATTCACTGCGTAATAAATGCAGGAATCAGGTTGATCAATAGCCAGGTAAACAGTGCTTAAATTCATCCTGCTCCATGCAATGATCGCTTCAGCATCGGGTGCTGCCGGATCAATTTTATTAGCTGCAAGGTATAGCTGCAGTGCAGTTTTATATTCCTGCCGGTCTTTGTACAGGTGTGCCATCAGCATTTTTGCCAACGCCAAAACAGTTGGGTTACCTGCAGATTCTGCCTGGGCAATTGCTTTGTGATGATATTCCAAACCTTTAATATAATTGCCCGACAGCCGGTATCCATGACCGGCAAAACTTAAGGCGAGTGTCTTAACCACATCGTCATTTGTTTCTTCTGCTAAATGAAATAATTTTTCGTGGGTATACAGTCCCAGGTGGGGGTATCCTTCCACCCGGGTGAGAAAAATACTCAGGATAAGCGTTACTTTTTTGTCCGGGTTTTTTTCTACCGCCACTTTTTGCACGATGGAATCAATTTGTTTTTTTACCAGTAATTCCTCCTGGCAGTAGCTTTTGTTAGCATGTAAACAAACAAATAAGATAAGTAGTAATTTTTTCATCTGGCTATTGCTCGTCAGGTTGAAAGTAAATATAGTACATTCTTTACCTAAGCCGATAAAGGCGACTGACTTCCTGAATGGAATCCGTTTATTCTGTTGTGTCACAATTTACGCAGGTATCGAAATAACAAATGTTGAGCCTTGTCCTTCCTGTGTTTCTACCCGTAAGTCTCCTCCATGTGCTTTTACAATATCATAAGCCAGGCTCAAACCAAGGCCGGTGCCTTGCCCTGTTGGTTTGGTGGTGAAGAAGGGTTGGAATATTTTATCGATGATATGAGGAGGGATGCCATTGCCGTTGTCGCTTACTGATATTAGTACCTCACCCCCAACCCCTCTCCGAAGGAGAGGGGAGCAGCTCGTGCCAATGGTAACGGTTGGCTGATAATCGTCTCCGTGTAATTTCTTTTTTTCATTAACTGCGTAAAATGCGTTGGTCAATAAATTCATTATAACCCTGCCAATTTCCTGGGGAGTGATATTTATTTTGTCGATGCTTTCATCAAAGTTTGTATTTAAAGTTGCGTTAAAGGATTTATCTTTTGCCCGCAGGCCATGATAGGATAGTCTCAAATACTCATCACATAAGGCATTGATGTTTGTTGGTTCTTTTTGTCCGTTAGCAGATTGCGAATGTTGAAGCATGCCTTTTACAATCGCATCCGCCCGTTTACCGTGGTGATTTATTTTTTCCAAATTTTGTTTTATATCTATAGCAAGCGCTTTGGCTTCCTGGATATCTCCTTTATCAAGCTCTGTGGTCATTTCGTCAATTAATTCATTGCTTACCTCACTAAAATTGTTGACGAAGTTTAATGGATTTTGGATTTCATGTGCAATACCGGCAGTGAGTTCGCCAAGGCTTGCCATTTTTTCTGCCTGTATAAGTTGAGCTTGTGTTGACTGTAATTCCATTAAAGTGGTTTCTACTTTGTTCTTCTGTTCTTGTATCTCTTCATTTTGTACCTGTAACATTTTATTGGCGTTCCTCCGGTTCCGGTTATTTCGCCAGAGCAAAGCTGCCACCAACAGTAATATTGCCAGGCCTGCTGCATAAGCATACTGCCGCACCCGGTTTTCATAAGCTACCTGCCTGGCCTCTTCCTCTATGCCACGCAATTGCTCCCGCATAGTTATGCTTTGAAGTTTATTCATATTATCCTGGCTGAAAATATCTGCGTTGATAGATGCTTCCATTTTCGAATAATAATAAGCACTGTCGGTATTTTGCAATGAATCATACAGCTGTCGGAGAAAACCAGATGCCTTCAACCTTATATTATTGCTGTTGTACTGGTTGCCCAGATCCATAAACTGTCGTGAGAATTTCTTTGCCTGGTCAAAACGATGCATGTTCAATAAAAAGCCGATGTACCTGCTGTGAAAAATATTCAGCAGGGTATTTAGTTTGATAGATGGCCGCAAACTATCGGCTTCTTCAAAAAGTTTTTCTGCGGTAACATTATCGTTCAGTGCTGCAAATGATGCTGCTCTTAAAAAAAGAGAAGAGAAATTGAAGTTTTGTGACCCGACTTTTTGAGCGGTTGCGGTCATTAGTTTGGCATAATATAATGCCGAATCCGGTTGTTTAACAGTGAGGTAATATTCACAAAAATTGCGCTGGTATTGCGCCAGCATAAAATTGTATAGGGGATGAGCTGTATCAGGAAGATTTTGCCCGCCCTTTATCGTGCTTTGAAGCACGGCGGGATAATTCTTCAGGTCCTTATAAACAACAGCCATATCAAAATACAGAGAACTAATTCTTCTTTTGTCTTTGGCCGTTTCTGCCAGCGGAATGCCCTTATAATAAAACTCCAAAGCAGTTACATTATCCCCCCGTGTAAAAGAAAAGTAAGAGCCCAGCCAGTTATAGCTGATGGCAAGCATGGAATCATTTTTGAGCTGCCGTGCCACTCTCATCAGTTCTAAAGCAAGAGAAGAATCCACATTGCTTACCACGCCTACATTTACGGTCTCTAGTCTGCTTCGGATGAGATCGAATCTTGCGGTAAGATCTGTAGTCTTGTGTAATGTTGTATAAAAACTGTCAGTTGTATTTTGCTGCGCACTAACACTGCTGCAACATGAAAAAATGACAAATATTATTTGCTGGATCCTGATCATGTAATATTTATATGGGTAAAGAAATAATACCCCCGGTACATAAATGGGGTGCAACTTTAAGTGATGTTGAAGCGTATCTCGTCGATGTTTAAATTTATACAGAAATGATCAGGCTAAAGGTGGATCCTTCTCCTTCTTTAGTATCTACCCCTACTTGTCCACCATGTGCTTTTACAATATCATAAGCTAATGATAATCCCAATCCAGTTCCCTGTCCTGTTGGTTTGGTAGTGAAAAAAGGTTGAAATATTTTATCGATGATATTTTGGGGGATGCCGGCGCCGTTGTCTTTAATGGTTATTATGACCTCACCCCCAACTTCCCGAAAAGTCGGGACAGGGCCTCTCCGAAGGCGAGGGGAGCAGCTCGTGCTAACGGTAACGGTTGGCTGATAATTGTCTCCACATAATTTCTTTTTTTCATTAACTGCATAAAATGCATTGGTCAAAAGATTCATGATCACACGACCTATATCCTGTGGAACAATATTTATTTTGCCAATCGATTCATCAAAATCAGTTTTTAATGTTGCATTGAAGGATTTGTCTTTTGCACGAAGGCCATGATAACTCAACCGTAAATACTCATCACACAATGCATTGATATCAGTTGGTTCTTTTTTGCCCGTACCGGACTGGGAATGTTGCAGCATGCCTTTTATTATAGCATCTGCACGTTTGCCGTGATGGTTTATTTTTTCTAAATTCTGAATCACATCTATAGCAATCTCTTTTGCATCTCCGGAATTGCCATTGTCTAACTCCGTTTTCATTTCCTCCAGCAGTTCTTTGCTTACTTCACTAAAATTATTAACGAAGTTCAACGGATTTTGTATTTCATGTGCAATGCCCGCAGTGAGTTCGCCCAGGCTGGCCATTTTTTCGGATTGGATCAGTTGGGCCTGGGTGGCTTTTAAATCGTTATAAGAAGTTTCTATTTGTTTTTTTGATTTCGTTCGTTGTTTATTTACCCGGTACATCAAACCAATTACGAGCAGCAATAAAATTACACCGCCTGCAAAAAAATAATTCTTAAGTGTGGCCTTATATTGTTTAATTGCTTCTTCTTTTTCCCTTTGTTTTTCCAATCCCTTTAATTGGTATTCATTTGTAAGAAACTGAATACTATTGAGCGTTTCGGTTCCGGTTATACTATCCCTGTAATCCCGCTCTACGGTCATATATTTAACGGCACTGTCGTACTTGTTCTTTTGAATGAACAACTTGGCCAGCAAGCCGCTGGATGAACCAAGCAAAGATGGGTAAGCATATTGCCTGGCACCGTTATAAGATGCATAACTATACTTAAATGCAGAATCCAACTGGCCCGATTTGCGAAAGGCATCAGCCATGGTAAGCGTAAACCCATAATAGTTATCAATTCTATTTCCTTTAAGCGCTGCGGCAGTTGCAATTCTCAGGTAATGAATGGCAGAGTCGTACTTTTTCTTTTCAAGAAAAATGCGGCCAATACCACCACTACTTAATTGCTCCCACAGGTTGGCCATTTCTGTATAGCGGCCTATGCTGTTTATTTTCCTGTAATAATATTCTGTAGAATCTGGTTTGTTTATTTGTTTTAATGAATAGTATTGCGCAAGGCTATTGTATTGGGATATTACCGCATAGCTGGTGTCTTTTAAACCTTTGATACCATTGTTATCTATTATGAATTGCCTTCGCATCAATGCTGTGCGAAACATATTGATATCGCCAATGCTTTGATAAATTTTCGATTCTGTGCGGAGTAGGATAAACAGTAAAGTACTGTCGCCTGCTGCAATTGCAGCCGCTTCATTATCCAGTAAAAAGTTGAGTGAATGGGTTAACTCCCCTTTTACAAAATAAAGCGTTGCGAGCAAATCAGTCGCCTCATGCACTCCTTTGGCATAATTTATTTTTTCAGAAAATAACTTCGCTTTTTTTAGCACCAGCTCAAGAGAATCAGATTTATTCGCATCTGCAGAAAATGCTGTGGCTCTTGCTAATAAATCTTTTACATAATTACTATCTTCATTGGCTTTGTTATAATCTTGTGCTGCTGTTGAAAGAAACAGCGCCAGAAAACCAAACAAAATAAAAAGTTGTCTTTTCATAACAGGTATTTAACTTATGGGCAGTTTAACCAGGAAAGAGGTACCTGTACGGTTTTCTGTATCTACCGTAATACTTCCTCCATGTGCCTTTACAATATCATACGCCAAAGACAAACCTAACCCAGTTCCATGGCCTGTTGGTTTGGTGGTGAAGAATGGTTGGAATATTTTATCGATGATGGAAGTTGGGATGCCATTGCCGTTGTCTGTAATGGTTATTAAGACCTCACCCCCAACCTCCCGAAAAGTCGGGACAGGGCCTCTCCGGGAGAGAGGGGAGCGGCCCGTGCCAATGGTAACGGCTGGCTGATAATTGTCTCCATATAATTTCTTTTTTTCAGCTACTGCATAAAATGCATTGGTAAGCAAGTTCATGATTACCCGGCCCATATCCTGGGGTACGATATTTATTTTTCCAATGCTTTCATCGAATTCAGTTTTCAGTGTAGCGTTAAAGGATTTATCTTTTGCCCGCAGGCCGTGATAGGAGAGCCGCAGGTATTCTTCGCACAATGCATTGATATCCGTTGCCTCTTTTTGTCCCTTAGCAGATTGCGAATGTTGCAACATTCCTTTTACAATAGCATCCGCCCGTTTGCCATGATGATTTATTTTTTCTTCATTTACTGCAATATCGCTCAGTATTTCCTGCAGTTCTTCCATATTGATGGTTGCCTTTTGACTCCTGACTTCTTCAATGAGTTCCATATTGATCTCACTAAAATTATTAACGAAGTTTAGGGGATTTTGAATTTCATGTGCGATACCGGCAGTGAGTTCGCCAAGACTTGCCATTTTTTCACTTTGAATTAACTGTTGCTGGGTTGATCTTAATTCTGCCAGGGTTTGCTGTAATATTTGGTTGGCTTTCTGCTTTTGCCTGTTGTTACGATAAACAAGCAGGATGATAAAAAGAGCGGCAAGGATAACAGCTGATAGAATGAGGGTTCGTCTTTTTGTTTCTGTGGCAACCCTTTTTTCTTCTTCGTTTTGCCGTCGTATTTGTTCATCTAACGTGAGCCGTTGAAAAGTGGCCATTCTTTTTGCTTTCACACTACTTATGCTGTCTTTTACTTTTAGCGCTAGTTGCAGGAATTCGTTGCTTTTATCCCGGTCTTTTTTTAGAGAATAAGCCATCGCTAAATTCTCGTAGGCCTTACCAAGATTTATTTCTGTGAACAGGAAGGAAGTAATTGCGCCAAGCGATCTTACCGCATCAAACTCTTTTTGTGCATAATATAACACAGAGTCGCCCATTGCTTTCCGATGGTAATAATTTACCAGGCTTTGATAAACAGCTGTTACTACCGACACATTATCTCCATCAATTGCCAGAGGAAGTGCCCGGTAATAATAAGCAAGTCCTAAAGAATCATTTTCTTTTCTAATAAAAATATCTCCCTTCACATTGTAAATATTGGATAAGTATTTATTGATGCCACTCCGGGATGCCCATACTTCGCCTTCGTTGGCATAAAATAATGCAGAATCGGTTCTGTCAAGCACCAGGTAATTGGCAGCCAACACCATATCTGCCACTACTACCCGAAAACTGTTCCCGATGTCCATACCAATTTCTCTGCCTTCTTTCAAATAATGCAGGCTTTCTTCGCTGCCGGTCTGCAGTTTTAAATGACCATACATATGATTCAGCATGGATAAGGTAATCTGCCGAGCTTTGCCCGGCGTATTGAAAGGCGTCAGTTCCCAGGTATCCGCATCTTTGGCTTTATTGGCAGTCTCGAAAGCCTCCGAGAGGTTACGCAAAGCTTCACTAAAACGACCCAGGTAAATCTGCTGGTAAGCAACCTGTCCCTGTGTATAGGCGGCTTCAATTTCACGCCCGCTTTTCCTGGCAATGCCATTTCGAAATTGCGCGTACTTAAGCGCCGAGTCCCTGTTGGTTTCTTCATAAAAAGTGTACACCGCTCTCGCTGCTTTAAACTTAGCAGAATCGTTTGGTGCATTCTCCAGGGTTAGCCTCAAACTGTCGGGCAGGGCCTGCTGGGCTTTTAAAGCAAGTGAAACCAACCCAAAACAAAATATGAATAAAAAAATTTTCATCGTACTTAGCTTGCCGGAATTTGTATGATAAATGTAGTGCCCTCTGTCTGCACTGTATCAACTGACAGTTCCCCGTCATGCGCTTTTACAATATCATAGGCGAGACTTAAACCCAGGCCTGTCCCTTGGCCGGTGGGTTTGGTTGTGAAGAATGGTTGGAATATCTTGTCGATAATGGGTGAAGGAATTCCATTGCCGTTATCCGAAATTTTAATTTCTATTTTATCGTTTATTTTTTTTGTTTTGATACCCACGGTAGGCTGGTATAAATCGTCTGTTGTCGGTAGTCTGTGGTCGGTAGTCATTTTTTGTTTTTCGTTGACGGCATAAAACGCATTGGTCAACAGGTTCATGATCACTCTTCCAATATCCTGTGGAACGATGTTTATTTTTCCAATGCTTTCATCGAATTGAGTTTTCAGTGTGGCGTTAAAAGATTTATCCTTTGCCCGCAGACCGTGATAGGAGAGCCGCAGGTATTCATCGCACAATGCATTAATATCCGTTGCTTGTTTTTGTCCTTTGGCAGATTGTGAATGTTGAAGCATTCCCTTTACAATGGCATCCGCACGTTTTCCATGATGATTTATTTTTTCCTCATTCGCAGCAATATCATTCAGTAACTCATGAAGTTCTTCGATATTGACATTTGACTGTTGAACTCTCGCTTCATTGATCAACTCTATATTTATTTCGCTAAAGTTATTGACGAAGTTCAGCGGATTCTGAATTTCATGGGCGATGCCAGCGGTGAGTTCACCCAGCGAAGCCATTTTTTCTGATTGGATCAGCTGCTTCTGCGTTTCTTTTAATTCATTGAGTGCTTCCTCTGCTTTTTGGCGGGCTGCTTTAATTGCTACCACATCCTGCTCCGCCCTCAGGGCCTGTGCTTCTGCTTTTTGTAAGTCTAGAAAACGTTTGTAGGTAAGATCGAATACAGCAGCAAAACGACGCATTACTTTTTTAGCTTCTTCCGGAAAATCGCCTTCCATGAAAGCAAACAGGCCACCCGCATTGTACACGGCTACATAACAGGTTTGTCTTTTATTTTCATTGCCCGATGAAAGTAGTTGCGATTGCGGCAAACCGAATTTAGCAGCTTCGACTGCCTGGTAATAACGGGTGAGGTCGTCACCTTCCAGTACATAATAAAAATCGTGCTGGTTGATCCAGGCATCCATTGAACCCTGCATCAGCGGATGAAAATCGAACGATTCATCGCCATACACCTGTACTGCTTTGCCTTCATCAACAGAAGTGAGCCATACGCTGCCATTTCTTTTTTCTTTATCCAATACGCTTATGCCTACCCGAAGTACACCTAAGTTTAGTTTATCGAGTTCTTCAAATACCACCGCCACCGCATTTTGCAGATCATCGCTTACATGCATGGCCATTGCTTTTGCCCGCACTCTGTCCAGCGATGCTTCAATCTGTGCTTCTCTTGTTTGTGCTTCTGCCTTCTGCAGATCGAGGAAGCGGGTATAGGTTTGTTCAAACACTTTAGCGAAGCGGATAAATACTTCATGCGCATCGGGCATGGGTTCCGGTGTTATGAACAACAGGTAACCATATTTAAAAAAGACAGCATGATCAATTTGTTTTTCAGGAAAGGCAATACCATTCTCTAACATACTTCTCAGTGCATCGCCCATGACCGGGATTGTTAGAAGATAGTCGTAATGAGCTTTGCATGCTGCACCCGCAAATGTTTCAATGTATAGTTGTTCACCTCTCCGGCCTGCTTCGTATGCACGCAGGAAGAAATCTTCCCTCGGTGTTTTGTAAGGGGGTAGCATACCAGCTTCCGAACTAAACCATTCAGTAGATTCATTTTCTCCATAAATATTAAAAGCACATCCCCAGGTCCGGATGTCCAGGGAGCGAACCTGTGTATCCAGGACAAAGGATGCATCCGCCAGTTCATTACTGTGCTGCATGGCCATGGTGCGGGCCCTCACTCTTTCTAATGCTAATTGAATTAGCGATTCCCTTGTCTGAGCTGCTGCTTTTTGCAGGTCATAAAAACGTTGATGGGCAAGGTTGAAGGCCGCCGCCATTTTTAAGGTAATGGATCTGACTTCCTCCGTAGGTGGCTTCATCATGTCGAGCGACAATATCCCATGAGATATAGTGGCAGTTGCGTTCCATTGATGTTGCAAAGCACCGTTGGCAATGGCTGTTCTGAAATTTTCCGCCATGGCAGGGTAAACGGGTTCCAGTTCAGCAGCGGCAAGTAAGAGTCTTTCTTTTGAATAATCCATGATAAAATATTCCTCCTTAGCTGCACGCCAGATGGGAATAAATTCGCTGAGTGTAGGTGTTAATTCAGGATCGTATTTAAAAGCATAACTATCCGCATTGCCCATGCTGGCAGGGCTCGACAAATCCCATACCGTCACCATTTCTTCTTCATCCACGAGGTAGATAGCAACGCCGGTAAAACCATCGATATTCAATTTTGAAATTTGTGCGAATAACACTTCATTCACCTTAGCGATATCACTGGTTTGCTGCATCGCCATGGATTGTGCTCTTACTCTCTCTACAGCGGCTTCAATTTCCAGCTCGCGGTTTTTACTTTCCAGTTCTACAGTTCTTCTTTTTACAGCTTCCCGAAGGTCAAGATTTTCTTTTTGTATTTTTTCTGCTGCAATTTGCTGACCTTCTTCAGTGCGGTGGTCTGGCAGGGAAGCATGTTGATGCACTGCTTTCCAACCTTCACCGGTTTTTTTCAATATGCAGGAAATCCTCGCATGTCCGTAAAAGATCCATTCATTTTCCGCCAGTACGTAAAATTCGCTTTGTTCACGAATCACCACACTATTTACATCCAGGGGCTGAATGCTGATATCCCTGTTGCGAAGCTGGGCCTTGCCTGCCAGTTGATCAGCAGTTGCGGTATAAAAATCAATTGCAGCCTGTTTGCTTAAAAATACTTCGCCGTTAGCCGACCCGATAATGCTAAAATCATCGACCAGGTAAGATGCAAAAGTTTCCATATCCGCTGAAAGATTGGCCTCCCAAAGAAGATAGTATTCTTTGAGAATTTCTTCTTTCAGTTCATTAATTAGTTTCATTGTTAATTATTAACTGGTAGCACAATAGTAAATGTTGTTCCCCGTTCCAGCGGGTCATCAGGGCGGGCTTCAGCTCCTGTAGTTTCAACTTTTAGTTCTCCGCCATGGGCTTTTATAATATCATAAGCCAGACTCAGGCCCAGACCCGTTCCCTGCCCGGTTGGTTTGGTGGTGAAGAAGGGCTGGAAGATTTTATCGGTGATATGGGGAGGAATGCCGTGGCCGTTGTCGCTAACCTTTATTAAGAGCTCACCACGAACGTCCCGAAAAGCCGGGACAGGCTCTCTCCCGGGTAGAGGGGAGCGTTCTGTGCTGATACTAACAGTTGGCTCATAATCGGTACCTGCTGTTTTCTTTTTTTCATTAACGGCGTAAAATGCATTGGTGAGTAAATTCAACAATACTCTTCCAATGTCCTGCGGAATTATATTGATGTTGCCAATACTTTCATCAAAAGCTGTTTTTAACGTAGCATTAAAATTTTTATCTTTTGCCCGCAAACCATGGTACGCTAATCGTAAATATTCATCAGCCAGTTTATTAATATCAGTTGGTTCTTTTTTACCAATGCTGGATTGCGAATGCTGCAGCATACCCTTTACAATGGCATCAGCACGTTTGCCATGGTGACTTATTTTTTCAAGATTTTGCTTAAGATCAACTGACAGTCCCTTCGCTTCTTTAATATTTCCTTCATCTAATGCTGTATTCATTTCATCAATCAGCTCTCCGCTTACCTCGCTAAAATTGTTGACGAAGTTCAATGGATTTTGAATTTCATGCGCAATGCCTGCCGTTAGCTCACCCAGGCTGGCCATTTTTTCTGACTGGATCAATTGTGCCTGCGTTTCTTTTAAAGCAGCTAAACTGGTTTGTATTTCTTCTTTCTGTTGAGTAAGTACAATATTCGCCCTTCTTTTATTTCGCAGGTTCCGCATTAATAAAAAAGTAGCCAGCAGGATAAAAGCGATCACTCCTGCCAACACATACAATCTTATTTTGTTTTTCAATTGTTGCTCTGCCTCTTTTTTTCCCTGGGCAACCTGCTGATCTGTGAGTGTTTGGTTAAAAGCAAAATTTTGCGCTTCCGCTATCTTTGAAAAATTATGAAGACTGTCTTTAAGCACCACAAAATGCTGCAGGTATTTGTAGGCACTGTCAAACTGTTTATTTTCCCGGTACAATTGCGATAACAGTTCATACGCATCTAATAAACTTTTTGGATTATTTAATGTTGCTAGTCCGTTCAACGCCTGTAAGGAATAATAAAATGCGGAATCCATTTCGCCTTTCTTTTGAAACAGTTTTCCAATACGCAATCCGGCTCCTGTAACAATATCCAAACGGTTGCTTTCCATTGCAGGCGCAATACTTTTTCGGGAAAAGAGCATTGCTGTGTCGTTGATGTTGTGCTCTTCATAGTAGCCAGCCAGCAAATCGCTGGCTAAGGCAAGCCACTGGGCATCACCTTTCTTTAAAACCTCCTTGTACAATAATAGTCCGTAATGAAAGGTGGAGTCCTGTTTCTTAAGGGTTTTAAATGCATTGGCCAGGTTAAAATAGATAGTAAAATGATAGTTTACACTTACCCCCGGCTGTTGCACAAGCGTTGAGTAATAAATTGCCTGCATTTTTCGTACATATTCAAGCTGCTTTTCGTAATCACCAATATTTGAATAAAGAAATACGAGTAACCGGGTTTGGTAAAACATCAGGTTCCACCCGTTTTTCAAAGTGATCTCTACCTTTTGATCCCTTTTTAACTGCTCCAGTCTTTTTATGTTTTGCAGGGATAATACCAATGCACGGGGATAATTTGCAGACCAATAAAGATTGTTGGCGAGGTAAAAAGTTGCTTCCGCTTCTAACGGGCTGTCATCAATTTTTTTTGACAGATCTACGGCCTGTTGTAAATAGATTATACCGGAATCATTTTTTATCCGGGCATTATCGAAGGCCCGGCCAATTTGAATTAGTTTCCGCACTTTGCCTGTGTCAGTTCTGTCGCCGGGTAATAACCTGATGATACTATCAGCCTGTTCTTTTTGAGCAAACAGGGATGTGAATACCAAACAGCAAACAACAGGTAAAAATATTTTTTTCATTTTATATCAGGCAGGTATTGAAATAATAAATGTTGATCCTTCTCCCTCTTTGGTTGCTACTTTTAATTCACCGCCATGGGCTTTTACAATATCATAAGATAAGCTCAGGCCTAAACCGGTGCCCTGCCCCGTTGGTTTAGTAGTAAAAAAAGGTTGGAATATTTTATCGATGATATTTGCAGGAATTCCCGGGCCGTTATCACTAACTTTTATCTCAATCTTATCAGCAATTCTCATAGTACTTATTGACACCGTTGGCTGGTACGCACCCCCACCTTCAGGGGGCCGGGGGGTATTGACTGCGTAAAAAGCATTCGTTATAAGATTCATGATGACCCTTCCGATATCCTGTGGAACTATGTTTATTTTTTCAAGTGATTCATCAAAATCTGTTTTCAAAATGGCATTAAAGGATTTGTCTTTAGCACGCAGTCCATGATAGGAGAGCCGGAGGTATTCATCGCAAAGTGCATTGATGTCGGTTGGTTCTTTTTGCCCGGCGGAGGAACGGGAATGCTGCAACATCCCTTTTACAATGGCATCAGCACGTTTACCATGCTGATTTATTTTTTCCTCGTTCGCAGCAATATCATTCAACAACTCCTGAAGTTCTTCTACACTGACATTTAACTGCTGACTTCTAACTTCATTGATCAACTCTATATTTATTTCGCTAAAGTTATTGACGAAATTCAGGGGATTTTGAATTTCATGGGCAATGCCTGCAGTCAGCTCCCCTAATGAAGCCATTTTTTCTGATTGTATTAATTGCGCCTGCGTTGATTTTAAATCGAGGTAAGCTTTTTCTATTTTCTTTTTTGATTGTGTTCTTTGTTTATTTACCCTTGTTAAAAAAAGGATGACGATCAGCAATAATAATAATCCACCTATAAGGAAATAGTTTTTTAAAGAGGCTTTATATTCTTTTAATGCAGCTTCTTTTTCCCGCTGCTGCTCTATCACCTTAAACTCCTGTTCGCTGGTGATCACCTGGATGTTTTTGAGTGTCTCCTGGCCGGATAAACTGTCTTTGTACCGGCTTTCAGCCGCCATGTATTTTACTGCACTGTCGTATTGCTTTGCATCTTTATACAATGTGGCCAGCAAATTACTGGAATTTGCGAGCAAGCCCAGGTAAGAAAACTTGTTGGCGTCATTGTACACTGTATAAGCATATTTAAAGGCAGAGTCCGGTTGCCCTGATTTTTTATACGTGTTGGCCATCGCCAGCGTGAAGCCATAATAATTATCAAATCTTTTTGCCTGGAATGCGGCCTCCCTTGCAATCCTGGAATGATAGACAGAAGAATCATACATGTTTTTGCCAGAAAAATATATGGCAAGCCCGCCATTGCCCAGTTGCGTCCATAAGCCAGACATGGCGGTATTTTTACCAAACTGGTATATTTTTCTAAAATAATAGACTGCAGAATCCGGTTTGTTAACCTGTGGAAGATTGTAAAACACAGCGAGTGAATTATATTGGGATAATACCGGGTAGCTGGTATCTTTTAAATTTTTTATACCATTGTTGTCAAGGATCGCCTGCCTCCTGGCCAATATTTTCCGGGCCATATTCATATCGCCGATACGCATGTAAACGGATGCGGTAATGCGCAGCGTGCTAAACAGCATGCTGCTGTCACCCAATTGTATGGCAGTGGCTTCATTCTTTAACATGGCATTGAGAGAAAGCGTGAGTTTTCCTTTTTGAAAATAATACTGGCCGATACCCAGGCGGGCATCTTTTAATCCCTTTGTATAGCCTGTTTTTTCCGCCAGGCTGATAGCTTCCAGGTAAAGCCCCTCTGCCGAATCTGTTTTCATCATGTCACCTTCATAAGCAGCAGCTGATTGAATAAGGTAGTTCACAAAATTGCTATCCGGCTTTGCCCGGCCTGCAGCCATTTTTTGTTGATCTATGCCTACATCCTGAGCTGTAGCAGTTATGGTAAAATAAATCAGTGTAAGCAATAATAAAAAGTACTTTTTCATCTTGTCATCAGGTAGCCGGTAGGTCAATGATAAATGTGGTGCCGC
>JACMKX010000046.1 GCA_014379905.1 Ferruginibacter sp.
GACGTGGAAGTGAACTCACTGATTTTTGCTAATGGAACAATGAATGACTTGTGTATCCGGATAAACCCATCCGGCAATACAGTTTCGATATAGTTGGTGAGGGAATCGAGTGCCAGTATGGTTTTTTCGGCTGTTACTATTTTTACGTACTCGCCGCTGCCTTCAATAAAACTAATATCAGCGGTATCAATCTTGGCAATTTTATAATCTGCCTTAACCATCAGGTAACGTTTATCTGCAATCGCCTTTGAATCATTTATTTTATAATGGTAGTATTCGCTTGCTTTTTCAACCGACTTTTTAAAACGCTCAAAAGAAACCGGTTTAACCAGGTAATCAATCACATCCAGCTCATAAGCTTTTACGGCATACTCCGGGTTGGCGGTTATAAAAATGCACATTGGTTTCTGGGGCAGCCTTTTCAATACATCAATACCGCTCATCACAGGCATTTGAATATCAAGCAGTAAAATATCTATCTTGTTTTCCTTAAGGTATTCAAAGGCCTCCAAAGCTTTTGTAAAGATGGATACTACTTCAATGTTAGCCATATTACGGCAGTACTCTCTTATCAATTGAATTGCTGGAAACTCATCATCGACTATAACCGTTTTTAATTTCATAAAAAAGGAATTGTGAGTTTTACAGAAAAAGTATTGTCATCCTTTACCACATCCATCGAGTGCTTACCGGGGTAATTTAACAGCAGTCGCTTAGAAATATTTTGCAAACCTATGCCTCCATACTGGCCAATTGTTTCATTGACTTGCATATTGGAATTGACGCAGCTAAAAATAAGCTGGTCTTCATTTTCTTCGATGGTAATACGAATAAATGAATTTTCCTGCATACCAATGCCGGAATGTTTTAAGGAATTTTCTACCAGGCTCATTAACAACGATGGTTCAATTTCTTTTTCGCTGTTTTTAATCCGTGCATCAAAAGAAATATCCGGCGCATCCTTAAATTTTAAAGCGAACAAACCAATATAGGACTGGATGATTTCCACCTCTCTTTTCAAAGAGATTTTAGCAGCATTACTTTCATACAAAAAATATTTCAGTATTTCGGAGAGCTTCAATACTGCACCCGGCGTTTGAGGTGAGTTACTTACTGCAAAGGAATAAATATTGTTAAGTGAGTTCAATAAAAAATGCGGGCTGATCTGAGATTTAAGATAATTCAATTCGCTTTTTAAAAACTGGTTTTGTGTTGCCTGGTATTTTCGTTCGTATTCATATTTGTCTTTGGCCACTTTCATTAATGAACTGATTAATGCTATAATCAATTCGGAAACAACAATGATGGCCACCTGCAGGTTGGCAGAAATATTGATTTTACTTGCCTGCATAAAATCAAACACATTGTTTTTTAAATACACCCGCAATGCTGTGATTACAGTTATTAAAAGAAATAATAAAAGATAAAATTGTATGTACCTTTTTTTTTCAAAAAACTGGGGTACCAGGTAAAGGTAACAGCTGTAAAACAGGATAGCATTCAGCACCACCAAAATAGCTGCCCTTATCACACTGCTGCCGAACGGGGCTGTTTGGCTAAATGAATAGGTGGATAAAAATGCAAAAGATACCCAAAATACAATCTGCAGGTTGCTGATGACCGAAAGCTTTTTTATTCTTGGCATGGTAATACTTAATGCGTACAAATGTAATAACAATTGGGACTGCGGCTTGTAAAATAAACAGTTGTTGAAAGATGAAATAATGCAGTTGGCTGAATTGATTGATACATTCCGTAAACCTTTTCAAAATTTGCAGTCAGAACACTATACACTTTAAAAAATAATAAAATGAACGGGCAATTTTGGAAATCCTACCTTATACACAACCTCGTACAATTTGGGCGTTACTTTATATTTGCAGGCCTGGCATACCTGGTATTTTATATCCTGTTTAAAAATAAATGGATAGATAGAAAAATACAAAAACGCTTCCCTGAAAACAAACAGATTAAAAGGGAAATAAGGGATTCGCTAATTTCTATCTTTATCTTTTCCCTGGTATTTATAGTAATTGTTGCTGCAACCACTACCGGCTATACAAAGATCTACAAAGACTTTAGTTACCTAAGTATCTGGTATTTCTGGTTCAGCATTCCTTTGATTATTTTTTGGCACGATACCTGGTTTTACTGGACACACCGACTGATGCACCAACCCAGATTATTTAAGATTGTACATAAGCAGCATCACCTTAGCCACAACCCTACCCCATGGACGGCCTTTGCCTTTCATCCCATAGAAGCCTTTGCTGAAGCGGGTTTTGTATTTATCGTATTCCTGGTACCTGTTCACCCGGTATGCCTGCTTGTCGTAATAACCTGGCAAATGCTCTTTAATGTGTATGGCCACATGGGGTATGAGTTGATGCCGCAATGGGTACATCACTCCTGGTTAGGAAGGCTGTTTAACACGTCCACTCACCATAACATGCACCACCGCCTTACAAAGGGGAACTATGGATTGTATTTTAATTTTTGGGATACCATCATGCATACCAATCACCCTGATTATGAAAACCAGTATCACAAAAATGCTCAAACAAAATAAAAGAAATATGAAAACAGCAATTGCGGTATTATTATTCCTTTTCCCCATTGTTGCCGCTGCAACCGGCCCAGATGATATTGTAGGGGTATGGCTTACAGACAACGATGAATCTAAAGTGCAGATTTACAAAACAGGCAACGCATATTTTGGAAAGATTATCTGGCTGAAAGAACCCAATAATTCAAATGGGCATCCAAAAAAAGACAAAAACAACCCGGATGCTTCAAAAAGAAACAATCCTGCCATTGGCATTTTTATACTTAAAAATATTAAATACAAAGATGGCAAATGGGAAGGCACTATCTATGGCCCAAAGCGGGGAAAAGAAGTGGATTGTGTATTGAATCTAAAAGGAAATGATGTACTGGAAGGAACAGCTTCCTATGGGTTGATAAGTGGTAGCAAAACATGGCGACGGGCAAAGTAAAGTTTTTAAAGCTATGGTGGCACAGTAACCTTTATGGGTAACCAATGAGCTACAACTTCTAAACTACTGCGTGGTTATTATGTAGACTTACAGTGTATGATAAGCAGAAGATTATTTTTTTGAACCACGCATTTAATCTTTTTATAACAACACATCAATAAATATACAGTCATGAGAACATATTTACTACTGATCATTTTTATTGCAGCACTCAATACAGGCTATAGCCAGGGATTCTTTACCAGTGCAGCCAACGGAGACTGGAATAATGCTGCAAGCTGGACGCTGGCCGGAGGAACGAGCACGCTCAATTACCCTGTGGCAGGTGATTCAGTAATTATTCAGAATGCCCATTCCATACAGGTGGTGAATAACACGCAATGCCAGAGCCTTACCGTCAAGGAGGCTTCTTACCTAAGTATTACTTCAAATACCAGCTTTCTCACAGTAACCAATGATTTACTTATTACAGAAACTTCTTTTGCTGATATTACAGCAGGCCTTTTAACCGTAACCGGTAATTTAACCATCAATCAAAAATCAACCGTTACACAAACCGGCGGAGCATTCAGCGTTATCGGTTTGGTATTTATTAATTCTCCATCCACATCCACCGGCAATACCACTTTAAATGTGGATGCAGGCGCATTCAATTGCGTGGGAGGGATGACAGTAACGGCCACCACCGTTCCTGCAGGCAGAATTGCAGAAGTAAAAATAGGTAATAGTGCAGTAACTGTGGTAGGCGCATTAACCACTATTTCCGCCAATGCCAAAATAACTTTTACGGGTATTGGTGCATTAACCCTTGCAGGTATTATCACCATATCAAACCCTTTAAGTTTTACCGCAGGTAACGGCAGGGTAATATATGTTGGTATCCCCGGTGCCAATCAAACCATATCGCCCCTCACCTACAACCGGCTGGTGATTACAGGTATTGGCAATGGTTCTAAAACAATCAATGGTAATGTAATTGTTACAGACAGTTTAACACTGCTCACAGACACGCTGCTTATTAATGGATCCGGCTCACTTACATTAAACAACAATGCAACCATCGTAAAAACTGCCGGTAAATTATTATCTGCACCCACTTTTCTTGGACAGATAGATATTCTTTACAACGATGTTCAAAAAGATACAACAGGGCCGGAAATGCCCACAGCAGCGAATGTGCTGCGAAATTTATTTATCAATAATATAGCTGGCGTAAAGCTGGCAAACAGCATCACAGTAAATAACCTGCTTTCGCTGCAGAATGGAGAGCTGTTTACAGATAATTTTATTTTAAACATCAACAATCCTTTAGGAGGAACTAATACCGACCCGGCCATTAACAGAACCAACGGATATGTAAACGGAAGAATAAACAGGTCAATTGGCGCCGGCACAGGAATAAGGGTTTTTCCTTTTGGTATTGGGTTAATACAAGGGTACAGAGAATATAAAATTGAATTTACTCTTGCGCCAACTGTTGCCGGTACATTGAGTGTCCAGCATTTTAATACAGCGGCAACTGCCCAATCTGGTTTGCCATTATCAGATGCAGGAGTAATGATTGCACTCACCCAGCCCTATTACTGGCAGGCAGATGCATTGAATGGATTGGCAGGAGGCACATATAATTTAACGCTTACTGCAGAAGGTTCATCGGGCATTACAAATTATACTTTGGCAAGAATTGTAAATCGCCCTTCTGCCGGCGGAAGTTGGGTATTAAATGGAACTGCAGGAACAAATACCGGAACCAACAATGCTCCCGCTGTTGTAAGAAATGGGATGAGTAATTTTTCTCAGTTTGCCATTGGTTATAACACAGGCACATTGCCGCTTACGTTATTAAGCTTTAATGCAACAGAACAAAACGGGGGCATTTTATTGCAATGGAAAACTGCCAATGAAATAAATGCAGCCTATTTTGATATTGAAAAAAGCAGCAACGGTATTTATTTTAATACGTTGGGAAAAGTATACTCAGCTTCCATTTATTCTTTTGAAAATAATTACCGTTATCTGGAGAAAAATCTACCCAACGGCGTATATTATTACAGGCTTAAAATGTTTGATACAGATGGCCGGTTCACTTATAGCCCGGTAATTTTCATAACAATAAAAAACAAGAAAGAGCTATTAGTCTATCCAACTATAACCTACAGTTCCTTTAATATCAGCAATGCTAACGAGATTTATCTATACAATTCAGCAGGCAGTTTTATGAAAAGGCTATACAACGGATTAAACAATATTAGTGATTTGCCGAATGGCTTGTACATTCTACGCAATTCAGAAACATGGGTAAAGATTATCAAGCAATAAGAAACAATTAATGGCTTTAAAAAGTAAATTCTTAACCCGGCATAATCAAACTTTCTTATTTCAACCCGGTCCGCAGCGATAACCCGGGATAACTTTGACGGATAAAGATTATTCGGAATTGCGATTGCCTGGTACCTCAGCAAACACAACTCCAGATTTATTAAAAAAGACCTACTCAATCTTATACTGTCAAAAGAATAGCGAGTCTGGTTAAATCTGGAATAAAATGGTTCGAAAAATGTCCGTCCAAGGCAACTGCGAGGGCAAACCGGTTTTTTGCAGATTTGCCCTCGTTTATTCTCACTAAACCCTTTCCCAAATTTTATATTAGCTGAATGGTTTCGTTGACCCGGGAGGTTCGATAACCTATTCCGGCAAAATTCAATTTTTCTGATTGCATCAAACCTATTATTTCTCTTTTCCTTTTCGTATCGGCCTCAGCGTAATCAAAACTCAATAGTACGATATACATCAATTGGTCTTTAATATACGCTTCACTCCTTTTTTTCTTATTGCAAAATCCCTGTTTCTTGGGATTGTACCCCAAAGATGATTTGATAGTTTTGGCTATTAAAAAATATAATATGACAAAGGCAGTTTCCTTCTTATTACTACTATTATTTGTGCAAACCGCAAATGGACAATCAGGTATTTTAAACAGGGCAAAACAAAGTGTAAAAAATAAAGTGAATCAAAAAATTGATCAAAAAATTGATAAAAGTATAGACAAAGCCATCAGTAAAGCGGATACTGTTATAACAACCTCAAATGGAAATACTACAGATGCAGCAACAAAAGGGCGCCAGGATAAATCCACAGTTAACGGACAAACTAATTTTTCCGCTACCGGCACTTTAATAAAAGCTAACAGTAAATTTGATTTTGTAGCTGGTGAAAAAATTCTTGCCTTCGAAGATTTCGGTCAGGATGCGGTGGGTGACTTCCCCGATAAATGGAACACTACTTCCAGTGGCGAAATAAAAACATTTAATGGACAAAAAGGCAAATGGCTGGCACTTATGAAGCCGGGTATATTTTATCCTGAGTACATTAAAACGCTGCCAGATAATTTTACACTGGAATATGATGTGGCAGCAAGTAATAATTACAACGTGAGTTCTGCATGGTTCGAAATAAGTGTTATTAAAGTAGCGAATGAAGATGAAATGAAAACTGTTGTCAGCAATTCCGGCGACCGGTTCAGGTTTTCTAACAGTTCCAATGGTATTTCTATAAGGATACACCCAAACTATGATCAGGGCTCCTATTATTACAGAACATTTGAGAATGGAAGCGAACAACAAACTTATACCAATAAACAAAATAGTTTTACCGATACCAATAATATTGTCCATATATCCATCTGGAAACAAAAAACAAGGATACGGATGTATATTAACCAGGAAAAAATTATTGATTTGCCCAAAGTAATGACAAGCACATACAATAAAATTATTTTTTCCCCTAGTTATTCGTATGCAAACAATGATGATATGTTATACCTCACCAATGTACGATTAGCAGTGGGTGATGCAGACACCAGGAATAAATTAATTACCGAAGGTAAGTTTGTTAGTCATGGTATCCTTTTTGAATCGGGCAGTGATAAAATAAACCCACAAAGTTATGGGGCGCTAAAAGAAATAGCTGCTGTATTAAATGATAATGCGGCACTAAAAGTAAAAATAGTGGGCCATACGGATAGTGATGGCGATGATGCCAATAATTTAAGATTATCTGAGAAAAGGGCCGCGGCAGTTAAAAATACCCTGACAGATGATTTTAAAATTGATGCTGCACGGATGGAAACAAGCGGTAAAGGTGAAACCGTACCAATGGAACCCAATACAACCACCGCAGGAAAGGCCAATAACAGAAGAGTGGAATTTATTAAATTGTAGATATGCAAGCAGAACATTATACTACTATCAAGCAGAACATTATACTATATTATACTTTACCGCCAGCTTAATTAAAGTAGCCGTATTATTCGCTTCAAATTTTATGAGCAAATTTTTGCGATGAGACTCCACAGTGTGTAAACTGATAAATAACTGAGCAGCAATTTGGTGATTCGTTAGTCCGTCGGCAATCAATCCCAAAACTTCTTTTTCCCTGGTACTTATAGCAGGCAACTGTGCAGTTAATGGTGTGTTTACGTCAACTGCAGTGATATCCATACTTAAATAGAGCTTGCCCTCATAAGCCGCCAGTATGGCTTCTTCAATTTCTTCCTTAGAAGCACTTTTTACCAAATATCCGGAGGCGCCATTTTGAATCATTTGCGAAATATAGCTGCGTTCTTTAAATGTACTCATGGCAAGAACTTTAATAGCCGGGTACTCTGCCTTAATTTTTTTTGTTAGTTCAATGCCATTGATATCAGGAAGATTAATATCAACGATGGCAACTGCTACCGCCGTATTTTTAATGATGTCTATTGCCTCAAAAGCATTGGTAGCAATACCGGCTATTTGCAAATAGCTGATACCGGAAAGTAATGATTTCAAACCCTCCAATACCATAGGGTGGTCGTCAACAATTAAAATATTTATTTTTTCCATCCTGCTGTTTTAAACAGTGCAATTAATGTGTACCGATGTTCCTTTTCCGGGTGTTGATTTTATATCTAATTCTCCTTTTAAATAATCTACCCTTGACTGAATATTTTTGAGACCGGCTCCTTTTTTTAAAAACGCTTCATCTTTAATAAAACCGATGCCATTATCTTCTACCGTTATGTCCAGTTCAGTATCTTTTTTTATTACCTGAACCAATACATTCCCGGCGTTGGCGTGTTTAATAATATTATTGAGCAGTTCCTGCACAATACGGTATACGATGATCTCTGTACTATTATCTAATCGGTTTTCCAACCCATGAAATTCGCAATTGATGTTCAATCCATTTGCGGCATTGATACCATCGCAGTAATCGAGCAGGGCTTGTTGCAAACCCAGTTTAACCAACGCTTCCGGCATCATGTTATGGGCAACACGGCGCATTTCGCCGATAGAGCTATCTAACTGCTCAAAGGCCCGGGTAAACAAGCGGGCACTTTCTTCAGGGAGAATAATATTTCCTTTCATGGCACTTAATGTTAGTTTAACACCGCTTAACATACCTCCCAACCCGTCATGCAGATCCTGCGCCAAACGGCTTCGTTCATCTTCCTGTCCTTTTAAAATAGATTCAGTGGCAAGAAGTAGTTTTTCGTTTTGTAATTGTTTTATTTGATGTTGGTGCAATAATTGTTTTTGCTTGTAGGTGCGGTAACTTAAAAAACTGAAGGCTAAAAGTGTTATAAAAGCACCTGCAAAAATGTACAGTAGCGTTGACTTTTGCCTGATAGAAAATTGTTGAGATTGTTTTTCCTGTTGCAATTTATTAATATCCTTTTCTTTTTTAGCTGCCTGGTACTGCGCCTCTAAAAATTCAATCCGTTTTAGGTTATCTTCTGTATAAATACTGTCTCTAATAGCTATAGACCTATTTTTATATAGCAAGGCCGTTTTAAAATTTGCTTTTTTTTCATTTAGCTCAGCAAGAGTTTCGTAAATGATTTGTTCCTGCGCCCGTAATTTATTTTCTTCAGCAATATTTAGTGCCCGTGAAAGATTTATCTGCGAAGCATTGTACTCGTTTAAAGACAGTAAACAAATTCCAATATTTGCCTGTGCAACACAAATATCTGGCGGAGAATTAATTTTTTTGGAAAATAATAACGCATTTTTATAACTTTCTAATGCGCTATTGTAATTTTTTATTAGCATCAAATAATCTCCCATATTGGTATGATACAAATTGAGATTATAATTATTGTTCAACTGATCTGCAATTAATTTTGCTTTTTGTAATTGTATCAAGGCACCCCCGTATTTTTTTATTTTGATCAAAGACGACCCATAGTTGATGTAGGCGCTCATTTGTAAGTTCTTATTATTGCCACTTTCCGCAAAAGAAACATTTTTTTTGGCATACAAATTAGCATTTTCATATTTTTTCAAGTCCATAAAAGTAGTAGCCACATTGCCATACCCAAAACCAAGGTTATAGTTAGTGGGGTCGTGGTTTTCATAAAAATGAATAGCTTCAAAAAAATAGACTAAAGCACCTTCAAAATCTCCATTCAAATAATGTATAACACCCATATTATTTTTCAAAGAAGTGATTTGTTTTTTTACATTATATAGTTGTTGATGTCTGCTTAAAAGCAATACTGCCTCATTGTAATACTGTAGCGCTTTTTGTTGATCATACCTTGTACATAATGTGCCAGCCAGTTCCTTCACCTTAGCCAAATAAATATCATTTTTACTTTTTAGTGCAATCGCTTCTGCCTGTTGATAGTAATTTTTTGAAATAAAAGAATCTACGTTATCATAGTGTTTACTAAGTTGTGTAAGTAAATCAATTTTGGCAGAATCATTTTTTGCTCCAGGTAGTATTTTTTTTAAACTATCTATAAATGCACTTTGTGCGTACGTCTTCTGTGAAACACATAAGTAAACAATGGAAAATATAATGTAGTAAAAAAATAATCGCTTCATATTGGATGTACCTAAAGGTTATTAAAAATAAGCAATCATTAAACACCTATTGATCTTTTACAAAAAATCCCTTTTTTTTGGGATTCCATTTTCCCCTTTTTGTAGGATTGTTTTTAACGAGGAAAAATTGAAATTTTACAATCGTTGGTAGTAATGTATATCGGGGCATTTAATAAGCAGCAAAATTATTAAATAGATTCGGGCATTTTTTTTATTTTTTATATTAAAACACGTTATGGCAAAACCACTGGTGATAATATTGTTTTTAAGTACTTTAGCTTTTACTGCCGGCGCACAAAAAAATAAAGCCGGCTCACTTGGTATTGGGTTAAAGGCTGGATATAATTTTGCAAAAGTAGCCGGGTCATCGTCGGTAAATACAGCTAATACCAGTGGCTTTCATATCGGTGGTTTTTATTCGCCGGGTGGTAATAAGTCTAAAGGATTTGGTTACCGTACAGAAATTATCTATTCCAAACAAGGATACGATTTTGTAAAAGCTAATACTACCGGATCGGTAAAACTGGATTATATTTTATTGCCGCAATTAACCACGTTCAGCATTACCAAATTTGTACAATTGCAATTGGGTGCTCAAATTGCTTTTTTAATAAATGCCAAAGCAGACAGTGCCGTAAATAATGGCAGCAGTAATCCTTATAATAAAGTTGCAGACTATTATAACAAATTTGATTATGGGTTTGCAGGTGGCGTGGAAGTTCATCCTATTAAAGGACTATTAATTGGAGCGAGATTAAACATCAGCCTGGCTAATACCAATAAAGAACAATCAGTCAGCATCGGGTTACCAGCCTATATACCCAATGCTTCCGGAGCTGATCTTAAAAATAATGTGCTGCAGATTTTTGCCGGGTGGAAATTTTAAACACAATTAAAATCTAAATAAAATACATGGGAAAAATAAAATGTGTGGTTGCAGTTGTTTTTATAATCCTTTCTACCGCCTGCTCCCCAAACAAAAAAGCATCTGAAGCTGAAGAGGCAAAAGATGATGCCGGAGCATCAACACCGCAAGCTTCAGCGTCATCAGCCATATTTACTATTAACGGTAAAACATCTACATTCCGTGATGTAGGTGCCGTGGGCTATCAAAAAGAAAATTCAATTACACTTAATGGAACCAGCGGCGCTGAAGGCGAAACTTTATTATTCACTATTGTTTTAAAAAATATTAAAGAAGCCCGGCAAAAATTTAGTGAAGCAGGTAACTCAGTGGCATTTACAAATGCCGAAGCTAATTATTCCAATAGTTATAAAGAAGATTGCACCGGTAAAGAAAGTTTTACTGATGGCACAATAACCATTACAAAACTTGTAGATTATACACCTGAAAAAGATGGTACGCTGGAAGGTAATTTTGAAGGGCAACTTTCTGTTACACGTTCCGTATCGGAATACCCATGTGGCAACGGCAAGTCTTCTAACAGTAAAACAGAACTGGTAAATGTAAAAGGAAATTTTGTAGCGGGATACATGAATACTAAAGAGGTACCGCTGTAAAAATTAAGGAGTTGCTAACTACTTAAATTTTTAATACCGTTGGCATTAAAAAAAGGCAGATAAAAAATTATTATTTACCTTATCAAACAACCTGGATGATCTTAAACTATTAAAATGAAGTCAATTTTTATTTTATTGTTAGCAGTATTTCCTTTCATTCAAACAACCGCACAAAAAATATTTACTGTTGCCTCATCGGTATTAACAGGCATTTCATTACCGGAAAATACAAAAAGGGATAAACGATTTTTAATAGAATCTGCCGCAAAAACGCAATTAAAAAATGAGGCAGATAAGTACAATGCTTCACTAACTTATATTGAAGTATTCAGAATAGAAATGCCCCTGGTTGAAGACAGCATTAAGCACCGCATTAAAATTGCCGGCTGGCAGTTGTACGCATCTGTAACCAGCAATTATTACTGGGCCACTAACCAGGGCAGGGTGATATTGGTGTACCTGTCTGCCAATAGAAAGAACGCCGACCTATATTTCTGCGAGGCAATCAGCAATAATAACAGCCCGTTAATTGTAAATAATATCCCTGCAAATAACACTGTTAACAACAATCAAAATAGCTGGAACAGTAATGCAGCCAGCAGTTCATCAATTACCTGCGGCAATTTAATATTCACCGTACCTGCAGGCTGGAAAATGGAGGCCGATGGAGAAAATTATACTTTGATGTTGCCACCCAGGTACAATGATCCGCAACGCTGGGTAAACATTGCAGTTTTTAAAGGTAATGTATCAAGTGGCAGCATCGATACTGATTTTAATAACGCATGGCAAAAATTTTTAGGAAAATATACAAAGTACCAGGAGCCGTTTCTAATTAAAGAAAAATCTATAAAAGGATATGATATTGTAAGAGGTGGAACCAACATCCGCAAAGGAAACGATATGCCACTGTATGCACATTTATGGGTGGCAAAAGTAAAAGATAAAATAGAAACCGTTATTGTATTTGCCAACAATAGCAACGATTTTGATATAACAGTGAATACAGCAATAAAACCATTCTGGGCTAAACTGCAATTTAAAAACCTGCCTGAAGCCGCAACCCAAAATTATACGCTTAAAGGCAATGGCATACAGGGAATTTATACCGGGCTGCAATCGGGCATGCGCATGAACGGCGGCATTGCTAAAAATATCTCTTTCCTGATTATTTACAACGATGGGAAATTAAAGAGCGCTAATAAATTGCCCGAAAATGGTTTCAATAATTTTGACCGTGATGTGGACCGGGAAATAAATGCAGGAAATTGGGGCGATTATGATTTTAAAAAAGGAATAGTTGTTTTTGATAAAAATAGCCAGCCACGTACACTGGGTTTTACCTATCAGCCACCAAAAGTTATTTACAATGAATATGCTTATACAAAAATACCGCCCGTTGATGGGCTTAGTTTAGCTGGCATTTACACTGCCGATAACAGCCCGGCAGCTATAGCCGCTTTTGGGCACGAGCCCACCATTAGCTTTTATAAAGATGGCCGCTTTGAAGATAACACCGCTTTGTATTATGTAAAAAGTTATGATGCCATGTTTAAGAACCCGGGCTGGGGAAAATATACCATTACCAATTTCACTATTGACCTGCTGTACGATGATGGAAGAGGCGGTGCTTCTTTTCCGTTGGTAACCTGGAATGCTGCAACAAATAGTTCTATCCAAATTGGCGAACAAATTTTATTAAAAAAATAAGCATGATAAGAGTAATTACATTGCTGATAATACTTGCGCCATTTGTATTGGCTGCCCAAACAGATACTACGGGTTTGATTGTAACACCACATATTGCCACACCCATCGGCAAGCCCAATGGCGAATCGGTATCTGTAAAAATTAATAAAGATGGCGGCTCAATCAAATCCAGAGATGGCAGGGTAGAATTGATTTTTCCTGAAGGAGCTTTATCGTCAAAAGCCAACATCAGCATACAACCCATTACCAACCATGCTGCGGGTGGCGTTGGCAATGCTTACGATTTTGAGCCATCGGGTACAAAATTCAATAAACCGGTACAAATTATTTTTCATTATGTAAAGGAAGAATTAAATGGCACCTTGGCAGAATTGAAAAGTATTGCTACGCAAAGTAGTAATGGTAAATGGTATAGGCTTAAAAATATAGTTGTGGATACTACTGCCCAAACATTAACATCAAGTATCGAACACTTCTCCAGCTATGCAACCTTCGACAGGGTAAAATTAAGACCGGAACAGGCAAACTTAAAAGTAGGGAAAGCTGTATCCATGTCAGTAGTTTATATGAATTTACCGGATCAGGATAATAAAGCTGATGAAAATGAATTGCAATGGTCAAATGAAATTGCGGCAGAATCGAAATGGTTAGTTAATGGCATTCCAAATGGAAACGCAACGATAGGGAGAATAACTGGTAAAACAAATGGAAAACTATTCTCCGCCCCTCAATCTGTACCTGATGCAAACCCGGTGGCGGTAACTGTGAATTTAAACTGGGTCTTAAACGTAAACCTGAAAACGTTTAAGAAAATCAGCCTGATAAGCAACATAACCATTTATGACAACGCCTATCAAATATCGGTGATAGGCGTTTGGAAAGATCTAAGAAGAGAAAAAATGGGAGCTGACTATTACAGAAGGGGGGGAGGGGGTGTAAGTGAACAGATTATTACCGATACTTCCAGCTTTATTTTACACCTTGATGGAAATAAAAGCAGGATAACCAACATTCAAAATATGTTTAAAGATTCCATCATCAACAGGGGTAACTGCACTTTGACTATCTGGAATGAAGCCATTGCAACAGGCGTAATACAAATTGATGGAATCGAAAGTATAACTGTAGTGCCCGCCAACCCGCCAAAACAACAAAGTCGTGGCATTACCATCCGGTTTAAAAAACCAGAAATTATTATGCCGGATATTGTAGTGGAGTGTACGGGATCCTCTATTAATAACAGTATGGCAAGAGGTTATATGAGTACGTTCACTGTTGGCCTTCCCACAACCATTTCATTTATGGAGCATGAAATGAAAGACTACTGGTCAGAAAATGCTGGTATTAAAGAATACCAGGTAATTATAAGACCATTGGTTGATAATTAAATTCAAACAAATACATCAACATAAAAATAAAGTAATGAAAAAAATAATGCTATTGGCTTTTGTACTTTTTTCTGCAATAATACAAGCACAGGATATTGCCAGTTATGGCAAAGCCCCTTCCAGTGAAGTAAAATTGTATCATCCTGCAACAGATAAACAAA
>JACMKX010000047.1 GCA_014379905.1 Ferruginibacter sp.
GAGTTGTGTATTACGCGTTGGCAACACGCAACACTTAACCCTCAACCCATAACCCACTTATTTGTTTTATTGGATAAAATATACTTTACTGATCTTATTGTCTTTTATGTGATAGATGGCTGTGGCCTGCATGGCAGCGCCCCCAAAGCCAGTTACACTTTCTTTATCAATTATAATATTTCCCTGAACGATCCTCGCTTTTATTTCACAATGCAATTCCGGCACCTGTTTAAAGAAAGCATAATCTTTTTTCATCTGCTCTTTTCCTTTTCCTAATAATTTACCGTTATTGTAATCGTACAACTCCACATCATCTGCATAGGGCTCCATAAATGCTTCCAGGTCTCTTGCATTATATGCATTGAGCTGCCGCTGCACCAAAGCGAGCGCTGTTTCTTTTACCAGGCTACCAGCATCAATAATATTCCCCCGGTTAACGATCATCGAAATTTTTGAAAGATTGTTCAGATCGTCCAATGGATTGGCTTCCAGTAAAAGAAGATCTGCTGTTTTGCCCTTTGCAATGCTGCCTGTTTCTTTTTCTTTACTTAAAATATAAGAAGGGTTAATGGTGGCCGATTGAATTACCTGCCAGTTACTCATTCCTGCTTCCTTCATTTTCAATAGTTCTGTTACGTAAGATCCACCATGCAAGGTACCTATATTTCCTGCATCTGTACCGGCAGCAATTCTTACTCCGCCATCACTTAATTTTTTAAGATTAACAATACAGATCGAGTCCGTTGTTTTATCCGCCTGCTTTCCACTGCGGGTACCATCTTTATACCTTTTTATTTTTCCATCATTCAGGTGCTGCAGGTCAAATAGGGATCCTAATACAAAAGGATCTGCTCTTTCAAATTCACTTTTATGAAAATGATTTTCCTGGCCAAACACTTTATTATAATTGCCGGCCACCACCATTGTAGGACAGAGCACTGTTTTCTTTTCCTTGAGCAGTTTTACAAAATCGTTGTTGATCACTTCATCCTCCACCCCATGCACTAAAAAATCAGCGCCGTTTTCCACCGACAATTGCGCCGTAATTCTTTCTGTTGCATGCACGGCAACTTTCAGGTTATTTTTATGCGCTTCATCAATCACTGCTTTAATGATAGGTAAATGCTTGCGGGCCACTTCTTCTTTATTCTTTCCTAATACGATATACCAGATCTTGATAAAGTCGGGCTTGTAGGCGAGTTGCTCCTGCACCATTTTCCTGGCTTCTTCTTCTGTTTGAATAAGACTAAACGGGCGGTCATTGCCCAGGCCTTTAAATGCTGCCGGCTCATAGGTTGTCAATAATGGCCCTGTCATGTAAACAACGGGCGCAAAATTGCTATCAGCATATTTTTTTCTTTCGGATAAAAGATTATAAGTGGCGCCAACATCTATTACAGAAGTAATACCATTCAACATGGTCCATTTCATTACATCTGCCATACCCGATTTGCCCTGTTCAATTTCTTTTTCATACGGTACAAATTTTTTGAGATCAATGGCATCAGGCCTGGTGTATAAACCACCGCTTTGAAAAAAATGAATATGGGCATCCGTCATACCGGGCATTAAATATTTGCCTGTGCCGTCAATAATCCTTGCACCGGTAATATTTTTTTTGCCTGTAATGATACTTTGAATTTTGCCATTGGCAAATTGCACTGTTGCATTCGGAATAAGTTTTTGTTTGTCGACATCGATGAGGTTTACGTTAACAATGGTTATAACATCGCTGTTTGGTTGTGCATGAACGTTAGCAGCGATTAACAATGCAAAGAGAAAAATGATTTGTTTCATGTAGAAATGTTTGTGGGCAAAAGATACAACATAAAAAAGGAGCATTCATTTTTTGAATGCTCCAACTCTTATGAAACAATTTAATAATTTAGATCAGTCTTCAATACGGATATTGGTTTATTAGCATAATAAGTAACATCCACTACGATATTATTCATTATTGATATTGCCGCAGTATCTGTTACAAGCCCTTTAAAATCATTAATTACACTAATTATTTCATTTTTTTTGGCAATGGAATAACCTGTATCAGTTAGATTTTTTGATTTAATTTTACCAATAACATCATATACTGTTGGCATGATTCTCAAAATTTTTAAACTGTTAGGGACATTAAAATCGTTAACCAATACATTACTTACAAAATAATAGTCGCTAATATATTTTTCTCCGAAGCTTGATTGACTAAGTATGGAATCTCTAAAATCATATGCTAAGGGGGCTTAACAGTAATATTAATTGAATCATGCTCACTCCAGGTAGAAGCTTCATCAATCTTATAATAAGCCTCTTTCAGTGAACAGATCGGCACAAGACCTCTACAGCTATAACCATATTCATAGGTATAACATGCCGTCATACCTTGCATAGCGCAGGGACTTAGGTATAAACCTTGATCAACTTCTTGTTGCTTCACTGAAACCTATTTCCTCCTCGTCCCGCGCAACATATTTTTTGTTATACTTATATATAAGTTCATCAAGTGAATTTGATGGATATGTCATTCCATTAATTTTACTAAAATTTCTTGGGTTCCTAATTAAAAGAGAAGAAGAACCTGTCTTTGGATTTACTACTGAAGTCATCAATTTATGAATAGTGTTGATATTTATGCCTCCGATTCTGGCATGCAAGGCATCAATTTTCTTAAAAGTTTTCTTAGCTGAATCGTATAGAAAAAAATCATGATAAAACTTACCGCCACGAACAAGATAAATACTGATTGCTGAGATATCATGTAGTGACACAACGCTATCTGATGTTAAAATTTTATTTAGAAAAAACGTAGTAGCAACGACTTCGCTCACATTTGGAATACCTGTTATATCTCTATTTAATTCACTGTATAATTTCTCAAATGGAAAGTTAGAATTGTTAAATATGTCTGCATAATTATAGTCATTGTCAACATCTTTAGCATACCAAACATTCAATTTTAGATTTATACTACCCAACGTGGAATCAAGATAGTAAGGTCTCTTTTCATCACCCGGTGTAATTTTACATATGGTGCATTCGTCATTTTGGGTCTTACACGACTTACTAATAATGCAAAAAATGAACATGTAAAGAAAAATGTTTAATTGTCTAATAATGGTAGATTTTGATAAAAAATATTACTATTTTATCGAATATAAACAATGATGTATAAAATTGATAGATATTGTTTAGCAGTCTTGATATAAAAAAAGCATTCATTTCTGAATGCTCTTAACTATTTAACTGACCAACTTTCTTTACGCCTCCTTACCGTGACACTGTTTGTACTTCTTACCACTACCACAAGGACAAGGATCATTCCTGCCTATTTTAGGCTGCACCCGCACAGGCTCCTGTTTTACAGGTGTGGAAGGATCGAAATAATCTTTTTCATTGGCTGCATAATCATCACCGGCTGCATCTATCTGCGCCTTGTTCTCTCTCATGCGGCTCATATCTGTTTTCTCTTCACGTCCTTCTTTAATTTTCCCCGAGTTGCTTTGTTCTATTGGTATAGCGGCATGGCAAAGGAAACTTACAATGTCTTTGTTCACCTGGTCATCCATTTTTTTGAACTCATTGTAGGCTTCGATTTTATAGATTACCAGCGGATCTTTTTGCTCGTAAGTGGCCGACTGCACGCTTTGACGCAGGTCGTCCATGGAACGCAAATGCTCTTTCCAGGCATCGTCTATGAGTGATAAAGTAATACTGCGTTCGAGCGAAGCGCCCAGTTCCAAACCATTTGTTGCAAGGTATTTATCGAGGTTGGTTAATGATTGCAATCCTCTTTTACCATCGGTAAATGGTACGGCTACGTTTTCGATATGATTGCCCTGCTCTTTGCGGATGTTGGCAATGATCGGCATGGTTTGTTGTGCCAGGGCTTCTTTTTTCCTGCTGTATTGTTCAATAGATTCCTGGTATAATTTTTCCACCACATCATTGATATTGCCTTTGCTTAATTCTTCCGCTGTAATGGCTGTATCAATTCCGAAGTTCATGATAGCGGCGAGTTTAAAACCATCCAGGTCTTCTGTTTCCCTGAAGGAATTTACAAGCCCTTCGGCTACCGAATAAAATGCATTATCCAGGTCAAGCGCCAGTCTTTCTCCAAACAAGGCATGGTTGCGTTTTCCGTACACCACATTTCTTTGCTTGTTCATTACATCATCATACTCCAGTAAACGTTTACGGATGCCAAAGTTATTTTCCTCTACTTTTTTCTGCGCTCTTTCAATACTCTTGGTAATCATGCTGTGCTGAATCACTTCGCCTTCTTTATACCCCATCCTGTCCATCAAACTGGCAATACGTTCGCTTCCAAACATACGCATCAGGTCATCTTCCAGCGAAACATAAAAACTTGAACTACCGGGATCTCCCTGGCGGCCGGCACGGCCACGCAACTGCCTGTCGACCCTGCGGCTTTCATGGCGCTCTGTACCCAGGATAGCCAAACCACCGGCTTCTTTAACGCCGGGTCCGAGCTTAATATCTGTACCACGACCCGCCATGTTGGTAGCAATGGTTACTGCACCTGCCATACCCGCTTCGGCTACGATTTGTGCTTCCCGGCTATGTTGTTTTGCATTTAACACATTGTGCGGAATATTTTTTTGCTTGAGCATACGGCTCAGCAATTCACTCACATCAACCGAAGTAGTACCCACCAGTGAAGGCCTTCCTGCCTGGCGGTTGGCTTCTACCTGGTCTATCACGGCCTTAAATTTTTCCCGCTTGGTTTTATACACCATATCCTGGTCATCTTTCCTTATCACCTTTACGTTGGTAGGAATAGATACCACATCTAATTTATAAATGCTCCACAACTCTGCTGCTTCTGTTTCGGCCGTACCCGTCATACCACATAATTTGTGATACATACGGAAATAATTTTGCAGCGTTACGGTGGCATAGGTTTGTGTGGAGGCCTCGATCTTTACATTTTCTTTTGCTTCAATGGCCTGGTGCAAACCATCGCTGTACCTTCTGCCTTCCATGATACGACCGGTTTGTTCATCCACGATCTTCACCTGGTCTTCTATCACCACGTATTCCACATCATTCTCAAACAAGGTATAGGCTTTCAGCAATTGTTGAATGGTGTGTATGCGATCTGCTTTTAATGAATATTCACTGATGAGGTTTTCTTTGCGCTGCAATTTTTCATCTGCATTCATGTCTGTTTTATCTATCTCCCCTAGTTTCACTGCAATATCCGGCAGGATAAAGAAATCCGGATCTTCACCCTGGCGGGTGATCAATGTAATACCCTGGTCGGTCAGTTCAACCTGGTTATTTTTTTCATCAATAGAAAAATATAATTCCGCATCTACTTTAGGCATTTCTTTTTGCTGATCTGCCAGGTAGTAGTTTTCTGTTTTTTGCAGTTTAACTCTCATCCCCGGTTCGCTCAGGAATTTTATAAGCGCACCACTTTTAGGTAAACCCCTGTGGGCTCTCATTAAAGCCAGTCCGCCATCTTTTGGATCATCATTACCTTCTGCAATTTTTTTCTTTGCTTCCAGCAGGTATTGGTGGGTTGCTTTTTTTTGCGCTTCCAGCAAACGTTCAATCCTTGGCTTAAGATCGAAGAACTGTTGCGTGTTATCGCTGTGACCAATAGGGCCGCTTATGATCAATGGTGTACGGGCATCATCTATCAATACACTATCTACCTCATCCACCATGGCAAAATGATGTTTGCGCTGAACCATTTCATCGGGGCTATGCACCATGTTATCTCTCAGGTAATCAAAACCAAATTCATTGTTGGTACCATAAGTAATGTCAGCATTGTAGGCTTTGCGACGGGCATCGCCGTTGGGTTCATGTTTGTCGATACAATCTACTCTAAGACCCAGCCATTCAAAGATGGGGCCATTCCATTCACTATCCCTGCGGGCCAGGTAATCATTTACGGTAACAATGTGTACCCCTTCGCCAGCCAATGCATTTAAGTAAGCGGGTAAAGTACTCACCAGGGTTTTACCTTCACCCGTTGCCATTTCGGCAATTTTACCTGAGTTCAATACTGCACCACCAATAAGCTGCACATCGTAATGCACCATGCTCCAGGTTACGGCGCCGCCTGCGGCCGTCCAGGTATTTTTATGATGTGCTTCGTTGCCAACGATTGTTACGCTGTCTTTTTTTGCAGCCAGTTCCCTATCCAGTTCTGTAGCTGTAGAAACAATGGTTTCATTTTCTTTAAAACGGCGCCCGGTTTCCTTTACAACGGCAAAAGCTTCGGGCATTAGTTCCTTTAGTATTTCTTCAATCTGCTCGTCTCTTTTCTTTTTAAGATCATCTACTTCTTTATAAATAATATCACGGCCATTTATTTCCGTTACTGGCAATGCTTCCGCTTCTTCTTTTTTAGCAGTAACCGTAGCATCTATTTCAGCAAGGTGAGCTTTTATTCTTTCTTTAAATTCATTGGTTTTGTTGCGGAGCTGGTCGTGGCTTAGCGACTGGTATTCATTAAAAAAACGATTGGTTTTCTCTACCAGCGGTAATATGTGTTTTAAGTCTTTCTCGCTTTTATTGCCGCCGAATAATTTGGAAATGATCCCTAACATAAGTTGATATAGTTGAAAAAATTATAATTAAGATTAGCATACCCAGTCAAATATGGTGCTATGGATATTCTATAGCCAAATTGACAGGTTCGCAAAGGTAATAATTAGTAAGTAGTTTAGCAGGCAGGAATTTGTACCCGAACCCTTGTTATTTAAAATATTCATAATAAAATGAAGGGCATCAAGGGATTCGCTATCTTTAACCCAATGCTTATGCCCTGGGCTAATTCCCATTAACAGATAATTATTTATGAAAAAAACCTACTTATTTCTTTGTACTGCCTTTTTTTGCGGGCTTATTTTCTGGGGTTGTCAAAAAGAGAGTTCCACTACTCCTGTTATAATTGCCCCCCCTGTTGACAGCCCTGTTGTGGTTGCCCCATTTAAAATACTGGACAGTATTCAAATGATCACCGACCTGGAGCAATTAAGTTCTGATGCATTTAAAGGCCGCAAAGCAGGAACCCCGGAAATTGCCCTGGCACACACACTGATACAAACCCGCCTCAGGCAGGCAGGTGTAGACAGCTTTGCCACCGGTTTCTTTCAACCATTTACCCTAAGTGGTATAGAACATAAAAACCTGCTGGCAGTTATTAAAGGAACCAGCAAGCCAGATGAATATATCGTGATGGGTGCACACTACGATCATATTGGCGTAAGAGCGGGAGATGGGGATGTATACAATGGCGCAGATGATAATGCCAGCGGTGTGGCAGCTGTACTGGCGGCAGCCAAATATTTTAAAACGCACCCGCCCAAACATTCTATCATTTTTGCATTGTGGGCTGCAGAAGAAGTAGGGCTTAGAGGTTCGAAATACTTTACAGATAACCTGCCCGGCACTTTATTATTAACACAATTAAAATTTAACCTTAACCTGGATATGATTGCCCGCAGTGACAACAATAAAATATGGGGATGCGGCACTTTTCACTACCCGGCGTTTAGATATTTAGTGGACAGTTTACAAGGGAAAACCACCGTTGAGTTTAAGGCAGGTTTTGATAATGCTGCTGCCCCGCAGGACTGGACTAACCTGAGTGATCAGGGAAGTTTTCATTCCAAAGGAATTCCATTTTTATATCTTGGAGTAGAAGATCATGCAGACTATCATAAGGTAACAGATGAATTCAGCAAAGTATCCCCGGCACGTGTTAATGAAAATGCCAATCTTGCTGCACAGATGATATTGCTGCTGGACAGGAAGCTATAATTCCATTTCACGAATTTTTCGAATTGCGCGAATTATCTGGGTCGGGACCGAAGGTCAGACCTGAGAAGAATATTTTATATTTTTATAGCAAGAATTTTATGCACGAATTTCACGAATTAAAAAGTTCATACTCCATAGACGGTCGTGCGGATTGGTAATTTATTACACAACCTGTTGAGTTTAGTTATTAATTTCCTTTGAGGGTATATCGACTATGGTCTATTGGCTATGGACCAGCTTGCTAATAAATTTCTTCTACAATATATTGCGTTTGATTAAAAGTTATGCCCTCCCCTTTTTTTAAACCCATCAATATTTTGCCTAAGGGAGATTGAGCCGATAATGCAATGACATTTTGGCCTTCTACTATGGATTTCCCTAATGCGACACTGATAAAAAAATAGTTTGAAGTTGATTTAACAAGACTCCCGGTAACAATTGTAATGGTATTAATCGCCGGATCTATTTTATTGAGTATTGCTTTCTGTGACAATAGTTCCTGCATTTGTGCACGCTTGTTTGCCTGTTCAATCTGCACCATGGCCAAAGCAGTTTCATGCTTATCGCCTGCAGTACTTTTGGTTTCGCTGGCGCCGCTTTCTTTCAAATCATCTAATACCAACTGTAGTGCTGAAATTTTATCTTCTAATAATTGTTGGTAATGATGGTAAACTTTTTGTTTAAGCTGCATACTATCAAACATACAAATTCAAATATTATTTGCCTAAAAACATTGGCATAAACCAGGCAGATTCCTCACTGCGTTCGGAAAGACAGCTACAATAGACATTGTAAAAAAAACGAACATTAATAAATTCACTACATCCATATCCGGTTGTATGTGCGATTGTAAGATGTATTGCCAGGGCAATGCTTACAGCAGGGTTTAAATGACCACCTCCGCCTAATTTATTAGAAATGTAAACACCTATAAAAACAGCCATGGCCCAGCCAAACGTAATTACGATCCAGCCACTGGCTATTGCCTTTTGTTTTATTCAACACCACGTTAGACACCACACCATTTCCCATGATCATTAATAAAGTTGTGCCGATAAATTCACCGATAGATGCTGACATAAAAATTATTTTTAGCATAATGTTCGAATCCTTGCTATTTACTCAACGGAAGATGAATGATCTTTTTGAACCTTTGAACCGTTGAACTTTTGAACATTTAAACATCCTCCGTCCAGGCCTGCGCAGCTCTTATCGCTTTCTTCCAGTTTTTTTGAAGACCGGCTCTTTCATCATCTTTCATCACTGGAGCAAAGATTTTATCCTGTTGCCAGTATTGTTGTACCTCATCCATATCTTTCCAAAAACCTACAGCGAGGCCGGCAAGGTAAGCCGCTCCTAAAGCGGTTGTTTCTGTTACCTGCGGGCGAATAACGTTGGTATTTAAAATATCTGCCTGGAACTGCATCAGGATATTGTTGATAGTGGCCCCGCCATCTACTCTCACTTCTTTAATGGAAATGCCTGCATCTGCTTCCATTGACTTTAATACATCCATCGATTGAAAAGCTATACTTTCCAATGCAGCCCTGGCTACATGAGCATCTGTGCTTCCTCTCGACAAACCCACAATGGTCCCTCTTGCGTATTGATTCCAGTAGGGCGCCCCCAGGCCAGTAAATGCCGGAACTACATACACCCCGCCATTGTCTTTTACCTTTGCAGCCAGCTCTTCCACATCGCCGGAAGTCTGGACAAGCTTTAGGCCATCTCTCAGCCACTGTACCACCGCGCCTCCAATAAATACACTTCCTTCCAACGCATAATGCACTTTACCATTCACCTGCCAGGCTATAGTGGTCAATAAATTATTATCGGATCGCACAGGTTTTTCTCCCGTATTCATCAGCATAAAGCAACCTGTACCATAAGTGTTTTTTACCATGCCGGGCTCTATACACATTTGCCCAAACAAAGCAGATTGCTGATCGCCGGCTATACCACTTACGGGAATTTTTATGGCGGTTAAAATGTTTTGAGTATAACCATATATTTCACTGCTCGATCTTACTTCCGGCAACATGGATGCAGGAATGCTAAACAATTCAAGTAGTTCAGCATCCCATTGTAATGCATGAATATTGTACAACAATGTGCGGGAAGCATTGGACATATCGGTGGCATGCACGGTTCCGTTGGTTAGTTTCCACAACAGCCAGCTGTCAATGGTACCAAAACACAACTCCCCTCTTTCGGCTTTTTCCCTGGCTCCTTTTACATTATCTAAAATCCATTTTACCTTGGTGCCGGAAAAATACGCGTCGGTTACAAGCCCTGTTTTATCTTTTATTTTTTGTGCATGACCTCCTGCTTTTAAAAAATCGCAATACGCTGCAGTTCGCCTGTCTTGCCAAACGATGGCATTGTACACCGGCTGGCTGGTTGCCCGGTCCCACACAACGGTTGTTTCTCTTTGATTGGTAATGCCGATGGCCGCTATATTGCTAATGGTGATACCGGCTTTCAACACAGCTTCGGTAGCCACGCCTAATTGCGTGCTCCATATCTCGTTGGCATCATGCTCTACCCAACCAGATTGAGGAAAAATTTGCTTGAATTCTTTTTGTGCTACGCCAACCATACTGCCTTTTTTATCAAAGATAATTGCACGGGAACTGGTAGTACCCTGGTCCAGGGCCAGAATGAATTGGGACATAGCAAGTTTTTAATCGATTAAAAATATATAATAACACGAATTATAATCACGAATTGCACGAATTACTTCACGTTCATGAACGAAGACAGCGTATCGGGCATAAACACTAAAATTCGTGTAATTCGTGCCTGGAATTCGTGTTATCTCTTTTTCCTTTTTCGTGTATTTCGTGCCTGCCATTCGTGTTTATATTTCTACGCAGCTATCGTGTTCCGTAAGCACCACTGCAATATCTTATTTTTTTACATAAGGCTTCAGTATAGAAGCCCACAGCCTGTATCCTTCTGCGTTTAAATGCAACCCATCATAGGTATACGTTTCTTTCAGTTTTTTTTCTGCATCTAAAAAACGGGGATGAATATCAATGAAAGTGATATTTTCCCTGGCGCATAATTTTTTCAAACCTTCATTTACTGTAGCAATATGTTCATCCTTATTAAAGTGTGCTTTGTCGGGGAATGTTTTATTTACGGGAAGAAGGCTGTTAAAGTATATTTTTGTTTTAGGGGAAGAAGATTTTATTCCCGCGATCAATCTTTTATAATTGTCGAGAATCACGCTGTCAGGAATATTACGGGCAATATCATTAATTCCAATGAGGATAAAAATCTTGGCTGGTTTGCCCTCTGTTACTTCATTCAGTCTTTCTAAAATTCCGAAAGTTATATCCCCGGAAATGCCGCGGTTCCTGGCTTCCGGCAGTTGAAGCAGTTCGTTCCAGTCTGTATAATCTGTAATACTGTTGCCTAAAAAAATAATGTCAGTTTCATTGTTCGCGTAGCTTTTAAAATTGGCAACTTTTTGTGCATAGATGGAGGGGCGATACGTACTGTCCCATTTTACCGGCTGCGCAGATACTGCTGCCGCGAACAACAAAAGTCCTGCAATTATTTTCAATCCCTTCATGTTGTCATTTTTTGTACCGCTGTAAATTTATTGCCAAACCTGCCTGTTGCGTGAATGTTTATTTCTTTAGCAGCTGTTGGCACAGCGCTTTGAACAGGTGATCGGTAATTTTTGGCTCAGCAAATCCACGGTGTTTGGTAAGATTTGTCCCGAGCAAATCGTTATTGATTATTGCCGAATGGCTAAGCGTTATGCAGTATTTTGCTGTTCGATCATTTTATAGAAAAAATACTACGGCAAATATTTTTCAGATATTTCGTTAAATGCCTTTAGCTGCGCGGCTTTCCATTCCCCAGATTCATTCAACTCAATGGCCATAATATTGGCTACCTGCGGTGCAATACGCCTGCTTTCTTTCGCATCCAGGAACAAGGCCCTCGTTCGCCTGCTTAGCACATCATCCACAGTCCTGGCCATTTCGTATCGAATGGCCCAGGTAACCTGTTCTTCGTGAATTTTTAAAATTTCGCTTAACCATTTATCAGAAGTTTCATTCATTTGTGCTCTCAGCAAAGGAGCATCGCTTCCATAAAAATACAAGCGGTCATTCCACTTGGTATCATTACAGTAACCATGAATGTGCAGGTTTTCTGTAGCAGGTTGTTGATGCTCCCAGTTCAATTCCTTTTCTACCCGGTTTACCATATCTTCTCCCATTTTCCTGTAGGTAGTCCATTTACCGCCGAGTATGGTAAAGAGCCCGGAGCCGGAAACAATTATTTTATGACTGCGGGAAATTTCTTTTGTTGATTGTTTCCCGTTTTGCGGTGCTGCAAGTGGTCGCAGTCCTGCAAATACGCTTAACACATCTTTTCGTGCAGGCTTTACCGTTAGGTACTCACCTGCAGTTTGCAGGATAAAACTGATCTCTTTTTCCAGTGCTACAGGCTCAAGGGAAGCAGCTTCTACCGGCGTATCCGTTGTTCCCAACACAACCTTTTGGTGCCAGGGCACTGCAAACAAAACACGGCCATCAGGGGTTTCGGGAATCATCAATGCATGTTGGGAAGGAAAGAAAGACCTGTCTAATACCAGGTGCACGCCCTGGCTCACACGAATACTTTTAGCAATCCCCGGTTTATCCATCTGTAAAATATCATCCACAAAAACCCCGGTGGCATTAATTACAGCCTTCGCGTTTATGGTAGTGGCATTATTTTCTTCGGTATCAAGTAATGTAGCGCCGTTTATGATACCGGCAGGGTCTTTTCGGAGACCGGTTACTTTCATATAGTTAATAACTTCCCCTCCTTTTTCTACGATCGTTTGTGCCAGGTTGATGGCAAGTCTTGAATCATCAAACTGCCCGTCGTAATACAAAACGCCTCCCTTAAGGCCCTTTGTTTTTACCCCCGGCAATTTATCCAATGCTTCTTCTCTTGAAATAAATTCGGAGTGACCCAGACTAAGCCTGCCGGCAATTCTATCATACAATTTTAAACCCAGCGTATATTTTAACCTGCTCCACAATGTGTAAATGGGTACAATAAAAGTTTGATCTTTTACCAGGTGCGGGGCATTTCTATGCAGCAACCCCCTTTCAATACTTGCTTCCCTCACCAGTTTAATATCTCCCTGCGCCAGGTAGCGTACCCCTCCATGCACGAGTTTTGTGCTGCGGCTGGAAGTTCCTTTGGCAAAATCTGACTGCTCTACCAATAAAGTTTTATAACCCCTCATAGTAGCATCCATGGCAATGCCCAAACCGGTAGCTCCACCGCCTATCACCAGCAGGTCCCATTGACTGACTGATTGAATTCTCTGGATAATATCTTTCCTTTTGGTTGAAACGGGAGACAAATGTTAAGTGTTGATATATTTCTTTTTGTTCCGAAAGACAGTTAGAACTAAGAAAATGAAATTTAAATAAATAATAACGGACTTAATAAATATAATTTGAAATTATTTTTGCTTTCATATTGCTTTCAACAGGGAGCATATTATTTTCTTTTTGAATTTCAACTATTTACGTCAATTTTGAAATATGTCTACAGAAATTTTAAGTCTTGCAGAAAGACACCATATTATAATTGACGCCATCAAAAAAGAAGGCAAAGTGAATGTGCTTGACCTTTGTAATGATTTAAATGTTTCGTCTGTAACCATCAGGAAAGACCTGAAATTGCTGGAAACTAAAAACCTGTTGTTCCGCACACATGGCGGAGCTACTTTATCCAATCCTTACACTACCGACCGGCATGTGAATGAAAAGGAAACAATAAAAGCTGGCGAAAAAACGGAGATTGGTCTTTTAGCAGCTTCTTTAATTGAGCCCGATGATTGCATTATTATCGGTTCGGGTACCACCGTGCAGTTTTTAGCCCGGTCTATAAATCCAACCGGTAAATTAACGGTTATTACAGCAGCGCTCAATGTGGCCACAGAACTTAATCAACACCCTGATATTGAAATATTGGTTTTGGGAGGAATCCTTCGAAAAAGTTCTTCCTCCGGCACGGGCTTGTATGCAGAAAAAATGCTGGAAAATTTTTCCTGCAGCAAATTATATTTAGGGGTTGATGGCATTGACCTGGAATTTGGCATCAGTACCACCCATGTAATGGAAGCGCAGCTGAACCGTAAAATGATTGATGCAGCACAAAAAACAATAGTATTGACCGACAGCAGCAAATTTGGTAAAAGAGGATTTGGAAGAATTTGCGGATTGGAAGAAGTTGACCAGATCATTACAGATAAAGGCATTTCTGAACATAGCCTCGAAAAATTAAAGGGCATGGGAATTGAAGTAACCATTGTATAGATTTATTGTATGCCTGAAATAATAATAATGAAAAATTTACTGGTCTTATCCTGTATATACTTATTTTCCTGCAATCCTGCCACGGAAACAAAAATTGATGCAACCTTCGTTGACAGTGGTTTTAAACAAAAGGGAACTGCGGTGGAAGATGCCGATACTGCATTAACGGCCGACAGCAAAGTTGCTGCTATAAGAACGGCTGTTCAGGCCATTAATTCACAAACCTTACAGGTACAAAGCTTTAACTGGAGCGAACCTTCCTGTGCAGATGTAGGCACCATCACTTACTATTTAAATAACGACGAAATTGTGAAAGTGATTGAAACCGGCTTCATTGGCGATGGCGGATGGATACAGGAATATTATTACAGCAAGGGCAAATTCATTTTTAGTTTTGAGCAAAATATTGGTGGCCCCGCAGGCTTGCCGGCAGATACCAATGAAATGAGAATTTATATGAACGCTGATACCCTGGTGTTACAAAAGAAAAATAAGAAGGACCTGGACGATGTATCTAAAAAATTAACACCGGCTTCCAGGGAATACCGCATTTTAAAAGCGTGGAAGGATAAAAATTTTGGAGAAGTACTTTGCAATTAAAGTATTTTTATTGAATGAATAGAGTAACAACGTTGTGGGTCATTATCCTTTTTCAAATGTTCCTGGGGTGCAATACATCAAAACAAATGACAGGCATGTCACTGGAAAAAGCTATTAATTCCTTAGAAAATTTGGATACTACTTTCCTTGGCAATTTTACAGATGATTATAAGATTCGTTACAGCATTAGTAATAGTGTATTCACACAGCACCCCGGTGTAAAATACAATTTCATCTACTACGATGAAAAAGAGCAATATTTTATCGCTCAGAATGATTCGGCCAATATCAGCGATGGTGGTCTGTATACACGGATAGATATTATGCGTTTTAGCAATATGGAACCCTGGCAATGGGGATTTTGCCTCACTGCTTACAAAGCCGCAACCATAGAAGAAGCAATAAAAACGGCCGCTGCTGACCGGGCCAATCCAAAAAAAGGCTGCGGAGGTTACCCTTTTTCAAGGATGAAAAGGATACACTGATTAACCGGGTAAGACAAATTTTCACAGATTCTGTGATTTCATAAGGTATTTATATATAAATCAGTTCAATCCGGTGTATCTGCGTAATAAGCGTATCTATCCTCAAAAACTCTCATAATTACTCCCGGTATTGAGGTTTTTGCCTTAATTTTGCACACCAATTAAAATCGATATACATGAGCGGCGCATTAAAAGAGGTTAGAAACAGGATAAAAAGTGTTCAAAGTACCCAACAGATCACCAAAGCGATGAAAATGGTGAGTGCGGCCAAATTGCGCCGTGCCCAGGATGCTATAACACAGATGCGTCCTTACGCTCAAAAACTGCAGGAAATGCTGAGCAATATCGTTAGCAACAGCGATGGTGAAGTATCTATGGAACTGGCGGCAGAAAGAACGGTGGAAAAAGCGTTGATCATTGTTGTTACCAGCGACCGGGGCCTTTGTGGTGGTTACAACAGCAATCTTATTAAACTAACCAAACAGGTTATTAAAGAAAAATATGCTGCGCAGCACAGCAAAGGAAATGTACAGGTATTACCTATCGGTAAAAAAGCTTTCGAACATTTTACTAAAAATGGTTATAAAGTAGTTCCGCAATTCTGGGAACTTTTTACCGGCCTGAGTTTTGAAAAAGTACAGGCTGCTGCCCGTTATGCTATGGAAGCGTTTGCCAATAAAGAAATTGATGCAGTTGAACTGGTATACAGCGAATTTAAAAATGCTGCTACACAACAATATATTGCTGAACAATTTTTACCTGTTCCAAAAGTGACCAATGCCGGTTCTACAAAAAAATCGGATTTTATTTTTGAACCGGGCAAAGAAGTATTGGTAGCGGAGCTGATGCCAAAGATCCTGAACACCCAATTATACAAAGCCGTATTAGATGGCAATGCCAGCGAACATGGTGCACGTATGACGGCCATGGACAAGGCAAGTGATAATGCCAACGAATTATTAAAATCCCTTAAGATCAGTTACAACCGTGCAAGACAGGCAGCTATTACTACTGAGTTGACGGAGATTGTGAGTGGTGCGGCAGCGTTGAAAGGATAAGAAGAATTAGCCAATGTGATAATGTGATAATTAGCCAATGAAAGGCTTCTTTCATTATCGAATTATCAAATTATCGAATTATCAAATTGAATTAATGGAAATAAGCGCAATAATTCCCCACATAGAAGCTTTGATCTTTGCAAGTGATAAGCCATTAACGGCCCTGGAAGTAACAGAGTACGTAAACAATGCATTGGGTTTTATTGAAGACCGTGCCAGCCTCGACCAGGTAGAAGCTGCCATGGAAGGCATTAAAGAAAAATACGATGCCGAGTTTTATGCTTTCGAATTAAAACAAAGCGGTGGCGGTTGGCAATTTTTAACCAAGCCTTTTTATCACAAAACGGTAGCATTGCTGAACGGTGATAAATTCATAAAAAAATTATCAACTGCTTCGCTCGAAACATTGGCCATTATTGCCTATAAACAACCCATTACCAAAAGTGAGATTGAAAGCATTCGTGGTGTAAATTGCGATTATGCTGTTCAGAAGTTATTGGAGAAAGACCTGGTTATCATCAGCGGGCGTAATGAAGATTCGGTGGGTAAACCATTGATCTATTCTACTTCAAAATCTTTTATGGATTATTTTGGCATTAATAGTGCCGATGAATTACCAAAGATCAGCGAAGTATTGATGGAAGAATTTGAAAGAGCTACAGCTGTAAAAGATATGCTGGGTGCCGATACTTTGGAAGAATTTCTTCCTACAGAAGTAAAAGACGAAAACAACGATGGCATTATTGATCACACTTTTAATGCAACTACAGAAGCAGCTATAGATGAGATGGCGGAAACAGAAGATATAGCGACAACATTAGAAGAAACAAACACAACGGAAATTGTAGAAGAAGATGCGGAAGAAGTAGTAACAAAAGATAATGCCGATGAGGAAGACGAGAGCGTGGAAACAGGAGAAGATTCAACTTCAGCTGAAGAAGATGCTGATGAAGAAGCAATGAACGAAAAGAAACCGGGAGAAGAAGCCTGATAAAAATTACTATACATTTTATTAAAGGCATTGCATTTATATGGATGCCTTTTTTATTGCCTAAAAATAGAAGAAGGAATATGAGTAAGCTTACAGCAGACCAGTTAAAAAACATTGCTGCCAAATTTGGCACACCGCTGTATGTGTATGATGCCAATTACATCACTGCACAATATGCAAAACTAACGGCCGCTTTTGCCGGCAGCAATACAACTTTCTTTTATGCCTGCAAGGCGCTCACCAATATCAATATTTTAAAACACATTAAAGCCATCGGCTGCAATGTAGACTGCAGCTCTATTAATGAAGCCAAACTCGCTTTGTTGGCTGGTTTTGAAGCTGGCAGGGTTTTGTATACTTCCAACAGTATTCATTTCAGCGAAATTGAAGAAGCAGTATCGCTGGGTATTCATATCAATATTGACAGTATCAGCAACCTGGAAAAGTTTGGGAAAAAATATGGCCATGGTTATCCTGTTGGTATCCGCCTTAGACCCAATATTATGGCAGGTGGCAATTTAAAAATTTCAACCGGGCATGATAAAAGCAAGTTCGGAATACCGGTTGACCAGTTGAATGAAGTATTGGAAGTAGTGGCTGAAAATAATATTCACATTCAAAACCTGCACATTCATACCGGCAGCGATATTAAAGATGTGGAAGTGTTTGTAAAAGGAATTGAAGTGTTGTTTGATATCATTCCACATTTTAAAGAACTATCTTCTATTGACCTGGGTGGCGGCTTTAAAGTTCCCTATAAAACCGGCGATGCTGAAACGGATATTCCATTGCTGGCACAAAAAGTAAAAGAAGCCTTCGACAGCCACCCGGTGGCCAAAGGTTTACAAATATGGTTTGAACCCGGTAAGTTCCTGGTAAGTGGCAGCGGCTATTTACTGGCAGATGTAAATGTGATGAAAGAAACCGCCAATACCAATTTTGTTGGTTTAAATACTGGTTTCAATCATTTGATAAGGCCTATGTTTTATGATGCGTATCATGAAATAAAAAATATCTCCAACCCGGCGGGCCCCGAGAAAACCTATACTATTGTTGGCAATATTTGTGAGACAGACACTTTCGCTACAGATCGTTCGTTGAACGAAATAAGAGAAGATGATACCCTTGTTTTTTATAACGCCGGTGCTTATGGTTTTGAAATGAGCAGCAATTTTAACAGCCGGCATAAGCCAGCAGAAGTTTTGGTTAAAGACGGCGAAGCAATACTTATAAGAAAAAGAGATGTGTTTGAAGATTTGTTGAGAGGGCAGTTGTAAGGGTCGGGACCGAAGGTCAGACCCGCCCTACACCATAATTCAATCTATCTACACCCCACATTCAACCATTTGTTCTTCAACTTAATTTGCTGTTCCGTTGGGTTGGTTGTCCAACGTAAAAGATGTTCTGCAACACGGGCCTGTTTTTTAGCCGGAGTTTTTAGATCAAGTACCTGCATCTTTCCTGCTGCATCTTTTCTTTTTATTGTTACGAACATTTGGTCTCCTTCTTTTAAGGATGCGAGATAATCTTTTAAAACCTCCCTGAAACTCAATATAGACAGCTCTTTGCCCCCAACCTTCCAAATGATGTCTCCTTTTTTATATCCCAGGGCTACCCCGGTTGGATTGACGGTCACGTCTGACTCGAATTCAATTTCTTGTTCAGTGTTGATACGCAAATTATCATCATGACCCAGGCTAAATTTACTGACAGTTTCCCTGGCAACATAATCCACACCTGCCAGTGCAAAATACCTTTCATAAGGAATGGGCTTGCTACCCTGCACATAGGTAAGCAGAAAATCTTTGATCTCCGGCCAGGTAAGTTTCTCTATATCATTAAATAATTCATTGTCTATAAAATATTTATCCCTGCCATATTTAACGCCCAGGTCATGCTTCAGATTTTTAAGTGAATATTGAAGATCGGAGCGTTGTAAGAGCAGCAGGTCGAGGCATGCAGAGATGAGCGCCCCTTTTTCATATACATTGTTATATTGTGATGCATAGGTGCCTGCAGCTTCCACACTCATTTCGGTAAAAGACAAACTATCATTGTATTGGCTGCGGGAATTTTTAATCTTCTCTGCAAGGGTTTCTAAAAACACATCGGGTGTAATTAATCCGCCCCAAACCTGCGCATGGTGAGAATCGTATTCGGTACTTCCTTCATAGAGCCAGAGATGCTTTGACAATACCGTTTTATTAAAATTGAATGCTTTTACCTCCTTTGAACTTATAGTGAGTGGTGTTACAATATGAAAAAATTCATGCGAGGAAATATCGATCATTGTCTTGCCAATCTGTTCAACAGGTAATTCCGGCATGCTGTAAAAGGAGGAATAAGAATGTTCCCATGCTCCGGCAGAAGCAAGCGGCGCCTGTTCCCCATTAAAATAATAAATGAACGCATATTTTTTTACCGGCAATTTTCCACCCAGGTAATCCTTTGTAGCCAATAATAATTTAGATAGCCCTTGTGCCAGGTAAGCCGACGATATTAATTTTTTGGGTGAATACACCGCTATCAATACATCGGTTTGGGCTACTCTTACGCTGGTAGTATCAGGCAGGGAAAACATCATGGGGGAATCGTACAATTCATCCGCGTTACCGGCCTTAAACATATCCTGTGTATTGCTGCTGTTGTAAGGTTCCAGGCCCGTAGCTGCATAAAACCCTGCAGGCTTGGTAAATTGCAAATCAAAGGCAGTATTTCTCTTATCTTCCAAATAACCAAAAATGCCACAAGTGTTCAATACGAAATTCTTTCCGGCTTCAAAGCTGGTGCCAGCCATGGTGTAGGGCTTTTTATCCAACTCTGAATCCCAGCTGTCTTCAACTTTGTAAGTTATTTTATAGAGCTTGTTTGCCTTACTTATTTCCCAGGTATTGTCATCCGTTTTTTTTACGGGAATGCTTTTACCGGCTTTGTCAAATGCCATTAATTCGTGTACAAAGCGGCCATAGTTACTGTTCATGTAAGTACCGGGCACAATCCTGGGGAAATAAAAGTTTACGGTTTCGCCGGTCAATTTTGGCACCAGCAAGGCTACGGAAATTTTATCGTCTTCCACTTTCGTAAGGTCAATACTATACCGGTAATTATCCTGGCAAATGGCAGCCGAACCGGTTGCCATTAACAGGAACAGCACAAACACCATTTTATGGGAACATTTCATATTACAATTTTGATCCTCAAAACTAAATAATAAATCAACCCTGTTGTTACCGCACATAAAATTCACTGTAGGGGATTTGTTGTATTATTTACAAGTTGCGGCGACGAAATAGCGCCAGGTTTATAGTAGGGTAGTTTTAAATTGCATTATCTTCATTGCACTTTTATGAACACTTAATTCTTTTGCAATGGCACTACACATGGTAGATGATCCCCAGGATCAAAATGATGATTATAATGAGAACTCCGGCGGGGGTGGTGGAAGAAATACCGGTGGTGGCGGAGCTGGTGGTCTTATTGCTTTTTTGCCCTTAATATTCAGCCTGTTTAAAGGCGGTGGCGGTAAAGGTATTTTCGTTTTATTATTATTGGGAGCAGGTGCTTATTTTATGTTTGGCCGCGGCAATTGTAATATAGCTTCTGCTGCGCAAAATTTATTTTCGCAAAGTGGTTACAGTTATAGTCCGCAGGAATTTAGCAAGGCCAGTGTATATGAAGGATTAGAAGATAACCAGGCAAAAAATCCTTTGCCCGAAAGCGTATCGCTTTCTGCCTATGCACCACAGCGCATGAACCAGGGCAAACAAGGCAGTTGCGTAGCCTGGAGCAGTGCCTATGCTGCAAGAACAATTTTGCAGAGTGCTGCTACCCGCACAGACCCCAACCAGAATGCTTACAGCCCTGCATTTTTATACAACAACATTGCATTGGAAGGTTGCCAGGGTAGCTACCTGCAGCGGGCTATGGAGTTCATGCAAAAAGCAGGCGCTGTTCCTTACCAGGACTTTCAATATGATGAAAATGATTGCAGCAGGCAGGCAAACAATACCGTTTTTCAAAAAGCAGCCCTGGGCAAAATTCATGGCTTTCATCGCCTTACAGAAAGCGACAATGTAAATGGCTTAAACATCCGGGCCATTAAAGAACACCTGGCTAAAGATGCACCGGTGGTAATTGGGATGATGGTAGGCGGGTCTTTTATGCAGGGTATGATGGGTCAGAAAGTATGGCACCCAACCAATGAAGACAGGCAGCAAACCGGCTTTGGTGGTCATGCCATGTGCGTGGTGGGTTACGATGACCGGCTGGAAGGCGGCTCATTCGAGATCATGAACAGCTGGGGACCAGAATGGGGACAAAACGGGATTGGTTTTGTTCGCTATGCAGATTTTGCGGAGTTTGCCCGCGAAGCATACGGCGTAGATCCTTTGCCAAAATCCGGTGCAGCACTCAATGTTCCCTTTGAAGCACAGGTTGGATTAATAAACAATGATACCAAACAAAATATTGCCTTAACATCGGCAGGTAATAATGTGTACAGAACAACAACGCCGATTGCAAAAGGTTCCAAATTTAAAATGGAAATAAAAAATGCCACAGAATGTTACATCTATATTTTTACACCGGACGTAAACAATAAAAGTTTTGTACTATTCCCTTATAAACCTATCCATTCTGCTTACTGCGGCATTACAGGCTATCGTTTGTTTCCAAGAAAAGAATCTATTATGGCAGATGAAATTGGAAACAAAGAAATTATGGCCATCGTGGTAAGCAAGCAGGAATTGGATTACAATGCAGTCAATACATCCATCAATCAAAGTACGCAGGCCGATTATGCAGCTAAAGTGAATGAAGTGTTTGCATCCAAAGCCGCAAAAAATGTTGCTTATTCAGCCGGGGTAAACGGGAGCCTTTTATTTA
>JACMKX010000006.1 GCA_014379905.1 Ferruginibacter sp.
AAGCTGGTTGTTTACCGCGATGCTGTTTGCCAGCTTTACCCCGGCAATATTGTTGATGAATAAATTTCGCAGCACATTTGCTGAAGTGGGCATTTCCGGCCCTGTTGTATCTTTTTGTACATCGTTGTAAAGAATATCTATCTGCCCAAGAAAAGTGGGTACAGATAATAATTTACCCGCAGTTTTTACGATGGTTGCATTGTTGTTTAAGGTAAGTGAGCCAGATCCATTAATAAGCAGTGTGTCTGTGAGCAGTGTTAAACTGTCTGTAACAATTACATTACCAGTGATTGTTTTAGAACCATTGCCAATACCTGTAATCACCAGCAGGTTGTAGGTGAGGGGCGATATGGTTTGATAGGCACCTGGGATACCAACATATATTACCCTGCCATTACCTGCAGTAAAACTTAAGGGGTTTGATATGGTGATAATGCCTGCAAGGGTTAATGCACCAATACCGGTAAAAGTTATTTTGGCATTGGCGGAAATGGTGGTTAGAGCGCCCACCACAGTTACTGCACTATTACCTATTTTCACTTCTGCAATTCTGCCTGCAGGAACGGTGATAGCCGTTACTGCCATCCCTCCCACGCAACTGAATACGCCTGCATCAACATTTAACGTGGTATTGCCAGTGGATGTGGATGGAGAATTAATAAATACCAAACCGATAACGCTGAATGCCCCGCCGGTTTGTGTAACGGTTGATTTTTGATTGATGGTTAAATTACCAGTTACGGTTAAAAGCCCGGCTGTAATATCAGTAAAAGAAGTTTCGGTAATCAGTAAATCATTGGTTACTGTAAGAAAGCTGGTATTTGAAGTAATACTTAGGTAAGAAGCCCCTTTGATGGTCAGGCTCTGGCATTGAGTGTTACTAATCACCTGTATGGAATGGCCATTCTGAATAATTACTGAATCCCCTGCCACAGGGTAATTGAGCGTACTCGTTCCTCCGGCCAATGTCCAGCTAGCAGCATTATTCCAGTCTCCACTGACTGCACTGGTAAAGAATCCCTGGCCAAAGGATGTGCTAAGTGTTGCAGTAAAAATGATCAGTAGTAAATATGTTCTCATAACTGTATATTTATTGATGTGTTTTTATAAAAAGATTGAATGCATGTTTCTAAAAAATAATCTCCTGTTTACCATGAACTGTCAGTTTACATTGTAATCACCCCGTTGTTTAGAAGTTGTAGCTGATTGGTTACCCATAAAGGTTACTGTGCCGACATAGCTATAAAAACTTTACTTTACCCGTCGCCATGTTTTGCTGCCACTTATCAACCCATAGGAAGCCGTTCCTTCGAGTACATCATTTCCTTTTAGTTTCAGTATACAATCCACTTCTTTGCCCCGCTTCGGGCCATAGATGGTACCTTTCCATTTACCCTCTTTATAGTGCACATTTTTCAGGATAAGAATGCCAATTGCAGGATTGTTTCTTTTTGTGGCATCCGGGTTATTCTTATCTTTTTTTGGACGGCCACTTGCATCATTCGGTTCTTTCAGCCAGGTAATTTTTCCAAAATATTCGGTGCCCACTTTGTAAATCTGAACTTTGGATTCATCGTTTTCTGTAAGCCATACGCCTACAATATCATCTGGGCCGGTTGCAGCGGCAACAATGGGGAAAAGGAATAATAATACCGCAATTGCTGTTTTCATATTTCTTTCATTTTGTTTGAGCATTTTTGTGATACTGGTTTTCATAGTCCGGGTGGTTGGTATGCATAATTGTATCCCAAAAATTAAAATACAATCCATAGTTCCCTTTTGTAAGGCGGTGGTGCATGTTGTGATGGGTAGAAGTATTAAACAACCTGCCTATCCAGGAATGATGCACCCATTTGGACATCAACTCATACCCCATGTGGCCATACACATTGAAGAGCATTTGCCAGGTTATTACAATCAGCAGGCATACCGGGTGAACAGGAACCAGGAATACGATAAACACAAAACCTGCTTCAGCAAAGGCTTCTATGGGATGAAAGGCAAAGGCAGTCCATGGAGTAGGGTTGTGCGAAAGATGATGTTGCCGGTGTACAATTTTAAATATTTTAGGGTGGTGCATCAGCCGGTGTGTCCAGTAAAACCAGGTATCGTGCCAAAAAATAAGCAACGGAATACTGAACCAGAAATACCATTTGCTGATATAGCTAAAGTCTTTGTACAACTTTGTGTAGCCCGCCTTGCTGGCGGCAACAATTATTATGAACACAAGTGAAAAAATAAAAATTGAAACCAGTGAATCTCTTATCTCCCTTTTAATCTGTTGGTTGTCCGGGAAACGTTTCTGAATTTTTTTATCAATCCATTTATTTTTAAACAGGATGTAAAATACCAGGTATGCCAGACCGGCAAATACAAAGTAGCGCCCAAATTGTACAATATTGTGCAAGAGGTAGGATTTCCAAAATTGCTCGTTCATTTTATTTGTTTTTAAGTATAGTTGATATTCTGACTGCAAATTTTGAAAAGGTTTAAGGGATGTATCAATCAATTCAGCCAACTGCACTGTTTAACCGTTCAACAACCGATTTTTTTATCAGCCGCAGCTCCAATTGTTGCTATATTTATTCGCAGTAATAACTATCATGCGAAGAATAAAACAGCTTTCGGTCATCAGCAACCTCCAGATTGTATTTTGGGTATCTTTTGCATTTCTATCAACCTATTCATTTAGCCAAACAGCACCATTTGGCAGCAGTGTGATAAGGGCGGCTATTTTGGTGTTGCTGAATGCCATCCTGTTTTACAGTTGTTACCTTTACCTGGTACCTCAGCTTTTTGAAAAAAAAAGGTATGTACAATTTTATCTTTTATTATTTCTTTTAATAACTGTGATTACTGCATTGCGGGTGTATCTAAAAAACAATGTTTTTGATTTTATGCAGGTAAGTAAAATCAATATTTCTGCCAACCTGCAGGTTGCCATCATTGTTTTATCCGAATTGACTATAGCATTAATCAGTTCATTAATGAAAGTGGCCAAAGACAAATATGAATACGAACGAAAATATCAGGCAACACAAAACCAGTTTTTAAAAAGCGAGTTGAATTATCTTAAATCGCAGATTAGTCCCCATTTTTTACTAAACGCTCTCAATAACATTTATTCTTTTGCAGTCACCAACTCACCCCAAACACCGGGCGCTGTATTGAAGCTATCGGAAATACTAAAATATTTTTTGTATGAAAGCAATGGCGCTAAAATTCCGGTAAAACGAGAAATGGAAATCATCCAATCTTATATTGGTCTATTTGCCTTAAAATTTCAGGATGCGCCGGATATTTCCTTTGATGAATGCATCAAAAACAGCGATAAAGAAATTGAACCGTTGTTATTAATGAGCCTTGTAGAAAATGCCTTTAAGCATTCCGGCGTTGGCGTGCAGGAAAATTCATTTATTCATATTACTATCAAAGAGAATGATGAACAACTTATTTTTAGTTGCGTCAATTCCAATATGCAGGTAAATGAAAAAATTGGCCAGTATGGAGGCATAGGTTTGCAAAATATTTCTAAGCGGCTGCTGTTAAACTACCCCGGCAAGCACTCGTTGGATGTGGTAAAGGATGACAATACCTTTTCTGTAAAACTCACAATTCCTTTTTTATGAAATTAAAAACGGTGATAGTCGATGATGAGTTTCCAGCTATTCAGCTGATAAGGGAGTACTGCCGCGACATGGCTACCATTGAAGTAGTTTCAACCTTTACAAAAGCTTTGGAAGCCTTTGAATACCTTAAAAAAAACAAGACAGATATCTTACTGCTCGATATTCAAATGCCGATGATGAGCGGAATTGAGGTATTGAAAAGGCTGCCACAAAAACCAATGTGCATTTTTATAACTGCCAACCCGGAGTATGCCGTAAAAGCTTATGAGCTGGATGTAATTGATTATCTCGTTAAACCGGTTTCTTTTGAACGTTTTAAAAAGTCCATTGAAAAAGCAAGCGAATATTACCACTACAAAATGAATGATTCAAAGGCGATTGCAGATAAACGTTATCTGATGGTTAAGGCAGATTATAAAATTGCGAAGATTGATACCGCTGATATTAGTTTTATTGAAGGCAGCGGCGAGTACGTAAAAATAGTAACAGCCGAAAAAACCATACTGGCACTCGATTACCTCAATAACTATATCTAAACTGTATTGACGGATTGGTTTATCCGGATACACAAGTCATTGATTGTTCCATTTGC
>JACMKX010000048.1 GCA_014379905.1 Ferruginibacter sp.
ATTGCACCGCATACAGAAGTATTCCTTTCTCAGCTTAAAATAGTATCAGATGAATGGCTTACTGGTTTTCAAAAAGCGGAACTTGTTTTTTCGCAGGGTATGTTCTACAGCAGGGAATTGCAGCAGCAGGACATTATAACTGTGGCCGATGCTGAAGGAAACATAAAAGCCTTTCTGAATATAATTCCCGATTATGCAGAAGCTGAATGCACTTACGACCTTATCCGTAAAACCAATGATGCGCCGGGTGCGGCAATGGATGCACTGATTATTAAATTGATTGATTATGCAAAAGACAAAAATAAATTGTACATCAACCTGGGTATGGTTCCGATGATGGGTGTTTCGCAGCCTTACAACACTGCTGAACAAATTATAAAACTTGCAGCAGAAAAAATCAAACGCTTTCAGCATTACAAAGGTTTAAAAGAATTTAAAGATAAGTATGCGACATTATGGGAAAATAAGTACTTGATTTACGATAATGATTTTGACCTCTTACAATTGCCGATGGCATTAAATACTGTAATGAAACCTTGAAAACATCGCAACTAAAAAGCTGTTTGAGTTAATTATTTTGAATACCAGCAGAAGTATTTCATAGCATCATTTTTGAGTCACAATCCTTTCATCGGTATACAGTATGGCAACATTTCAGACCGTATAACCTATTAAAGAAAATTATCTCAAACAGTTTCTAGATTGGGGGTACATTTTTCGTGTTTTCATTTTTTGAAATTAGTAACCAGCATATCAATTGCTATTACTATCAATAATAAATAATAATCCAGTAAAAATAAACGTTGCCACAAGCCCTTCAATGGCACTAAGTTTTTTCCTGCCAGTAAAAAAATAATAATAAGCAATGGTCCGCTGATAGCTGTAAACCATGCATACAAATTCAATTTTGGAAAAAGATGTTTGGGAAATACTTTTATTATTACAAATGGCAATAGTACCATTGCAATATCACCAATAGCACTGAAAATACTGTGGAGTTTGCCTGATAATGTAAGCTCATTACCAATATGATTGTAAGGGAATAATCCGGAGCCTGCACCTTCACCAACTCCATAGATAACAATCAGCCATACTGCAATGTGCTGCCACAGCCCTTCTTTAAAAATTGTTTTCCGTAATGCATAACCATATAACAAAAACAACAAACTGAAAACAACTCCCCAGGTATTCATGTACACCGCCACTGGGCTGTCGGAAGTGCCCAAATAACTTTCTGATTGGGTAAGAAAATTATAGTCCTTATAAAAATAACCAATAATGGATGTGATTATAAAATCGCCAATACAGGCTATAAAACAGCATCCTGTAGCAATTAGTATTAAGGCGGATGAATGTTTTTTCATACCCAAACTTTTTATCATACCAATTTATTAAAAATTATAAGTAAAACCACCACTATAGTAATAATTCCCCTGTGGTTGAACAACATTAAGGCCAGCAGAAAAATCAATTTGCAGTTGTTTATTTAACTGGTAAGTAATACCGATATCTGACACATAATTTATTTGCATTAATGGCGCTTTGTATAAATAAAACTCTATAAACGAATTTAATTTTGCATTAGCTACACAGGAAAAGCCTATTAAACTATTTAGTATTGCTGTTTGATAAATATCCTGCCAGTTGGCTCCCCCATTGTAGTAAAGATTATTCCCATTTTTAAAAGTATGGCTAAAACAAAACTCCGTTGCTAAACCCGAAAACTGTTGTGTAGTTGAAAATGGCGGCGGATAATATTCTATGATAAGTGCAGTTTTTGGAAATGCTTTATGCTGATTAAAGAGCAAGGCTTTCATTCCAAAAGATGGCCCTGACGCTCCATATATTTTTGCTGAATGATTGTATTGCATGCCGAAATCAAGCCTTGCTTCAAAACGTTTACTAATGCCGTACTTTAATGTATTTTCAGAAGGTTGATAATTACCGGAATGATTATACTTTGAAATATCAAAACCAGTGGCAATTTGCCATGATTTTTTTTCAATTAAATCTGGTACATTTGATAAACCCGGCCTGTCAGATGCAAAATTTGCAGTTTGAGCGAAAACAACTGAACTGAGAAATAAAAAAAGAAATAAGCAACGAGCCTTCATAATTTCATAACTCCTTAAAATACTAAGTATGCGGATAATCATGATTTTTTTGTTTCCGGTTTTTGGTACTAAACAATAATTTGATTGGTTGTTTCGGTTTCATTACATTTCCTGATAGCAACAGCCACCAGCACAGCAAGAATTATAAACAAAACCAATGATGAACCAATTGTTCCAAAATTTAGGCCGCCTTTTTCATGTGTTTTGGTAAGCAAGTCGCCAAATGTTGCACCAAAAGGCCGGGTTAGTACAAACGCTATCCAGAATAGCAATATCCTTGATACTTTTGTGAAAAAGTAAGCCAGAACTACAAGGGTTAATAAACTTCCTATAATAATTGCACCCCCTGCGAACCCAAGCCCTGAATTATCGGCAAGGAAATCACCTAAAGCAGTTCCAAGGGTATTTGAAAACAAAATTGCTGTCCAGTAAAACATTTCCCCCCGTAAGGATTTTATGCCTGTCACTGATAATGATTTTTCAGTTACCTGCCAGATAACAAGAGTAACCAATAACAACGTAACTAAAATAAAGGAACCTGTTGCATATCCCAAACCCAGGGTTCTGTCCATATAGTCAGATATTGTAGTACCGGCAGTGCTGGTGGAAAGAATAACAGTCCAATAGATCACGGGATGATATTTTTTTGTAAAAAGCTGTGTAGCCAGGGTTGTAAAAAAAAAGAAGAGGAGAATAACAGAACTAATGGCATAGCCAATCTTCAGGGTCATAGAAAGCAGGTCTCCGGCTGTTTCGCCTAAAGTTGTCGCACAGATTTTCATTATCCAAAATGAAATCGTAATTGCCGGTAGTTTACTAATTTCTTTCATGTTTTTTTAATTTCGGCTTCAATCCTTTTCAATATTTCCAGTTGCTTTGCCTGGCTGTCAAACAAAATTTTTATTTGTTCTTCCGGCAGCAAGTCAATTTTCTGATGCAGGGTTCTTATCTCTAACCCAGATTTATCAGGTAGTCATTTTCAACTGCTTATTTTTGCACCCAGCCATTTTGTTTCAAGATCCAACCGTTTGCTAACAGATAATTTAAAAGTTTTTTGATAAGCTTGTTCAGCCATATCATACCGCTCTTCTTTATAAGATCATTATCTAAAGTTTCATACTGATTAATGATTTCCCTGGATTGCTGCCCGTCCCATTGGTCCTGCAGGGATAAAAAAAGAAGCCTGATATCTGCGTTCATTCTTACATTTTTTAAACAGGCAAAAATATTCTCTATATATATTGTTGGATAAGGCGGTCGCTGAGCAGGCAAAATCAGTAGTTGAACTTAACTGCTAACTGTTGCTCCGGTATTTAAATATCAAAGTGAGTGGCTTTCTGTATTATCTTTTTTTAGTAGCCTTAATTTATCATGCAGGATAGTTGCGAAATACACATTATTTAAGTTTAGAAATTGCAGCATCGTTTTGATTTATTTTTTAGCCGACAGGTTTTGCCTTTTCAGCGACCGGGGATTTATTAGGGTTGCAACAGGCAGTAGTTTTACGTCAGCAAAAAAAGCAATGCTAAAAAATATTTTAAAAACAATCAAAAAATTTAAACAAATGAAAAAGTTATTTTTTTTATCAGCAGCAGCTATTGTATTAACTGCCACAGTTAATGCACAAGTAACACAAGCTTCACTTAAAAGTGAAATACAAATTGACAAAAAAGTAGAGTCCAACATTAAAAAAGAAAAAAAAGAAGCCAGGAAAGAACTAAGAAAACTAAAAGGCAAGGAAGTAAGCTACCAGGCAAAACAGGCATTTGCAATTGACTTTGCAGGTGTTACATCCATTAGTACTGAAAGGCTGGACAATTTTGATGAATTTACCTTTTCAAAAGACGGGCAAACCATGTCGGCTTTTTATGATTTCGATTCAAAGTTGGTAGGTACTACTACTAAAAAGTCTTTTTCGGATTTGCCGGCCAAAGCACAAAAATATATTGGTGAAAAATACGCTGGCTATACTCCTGTTGATGTTTTGATGTATGATGACAACGAATTTAATGAAACAGATATGGTACTATTCGGCTACCAGTTTGATGATGAAGATTCATATTTCGTTGAACTGGAAAAAGACAATAAGAAAATTGTAGTTCAGGTAGGCATGGATGGCGGTGTTTCATATTTTACAAGGCTGACATAATTATACAGCAATAGCATACATTTTGCAAAGTTCCCGGCAATCCAATTGCCGGGAACTTTTTTTAAAATAACCAATATGTAATAGCTAATACTCAAATCTTTTTACAGTTTCGTCTCTCATTACCTCATCAATAAATTGCTGATGTTTTTTTCATGGCCCTGCACCTGCCAGGTTACAGATAAACTATTCTCTTCCTTTATCTCTTTCGATAGTCTGAATTTCAATTTATACTGATTTAGCAATTGCTCATACTGACCTCTTTTACCATCTGCAAAATCATACTGAATGGAATATACTTTTGACTGATTTAGCCGGTCAATTACATTTTCAAAATAAGGCAAAACAGCAAGCACAATCAGGATAAGCACGCTGGCTGAAGCTGATGCAAATAATAGCCTCCGCCAATGCCGATGCCCACGGCCGCTACTGCCCAAATGGTAGCAGCAGTTGTAATACCATTTACCTTATTCTCTCCAAGGAATATTACTCCGGCTCCTAAAAAACCAATGCCGGTAACAATAGTGGATGCAATCTGGGCGGTATTTCCATTGCTACCTATAAGCACCGCCATCATAGTAAAAAAACAGGATCCCAATGAAATCATTATCATGGTGCGGAACCCTGGCAGATTTACTATGGTATCCCCTCTCCGCACCTACAATGCCACCCCATAATGCGGCCAGTAAAAAGCGGCCAGGTATTTCATAATCCATAGTGAAATAGCTTAAGTGTTGAATTATCTATTCCTTCAAGTTCAATAAATAATTAAAATCTTTTGCGAAGTATAATAATTTTTTTCTTATTTACAGTGAGGCTTTTTATAATGATAAATCTATCGTTAGTTAAATTACAAGATAACAAAATCCGCATTCACCGATTGCTTTTGCCAAACCGGCGATTGCAGCTTGTATCCACCCTGCACCTTCCGGTAATTTTATATCATTAAATTAATAATCAAAATAAAATAAGAAATCATGAAACATTCATTCATCAAATCAACGCTGGTTATTGTAGCCGCTTCGCTGGCCCTTACCAGTTGCAATGTGACCAGCCACACAGAAAAAGCTGCCGGTGTAAATTTTTCTAATTATAAAACATTTGCCTGGACAAGTACAACCAATGCAAAAAAAGCAGACCGTGCCGACAACGATATTATTGACAACAATATCAAAAATTCCGTAAGTGAGGAATTATCAAAAAAAGGTTGGATTGAAGCTGACAACAATCCGGATGTCCTGCTCGATTATACTGTAGCGGTAAAAAAAGGAACTAAAAGAGAAAGCGAGCCTGTTTATGCCTATCCCTATACTTCGTATTTATATGGCCGCAGAGGAGCTTTTAGCATGTGGTATCCCTACTCCTTAATGGGTTACCATTCTTATAATGTACCCTTTAAAGAAGGTGAACTTACCATCAATATGGTAGCTGCAAAAACAAACAAGCTTATTTGGCAGGGATGGGCACAAGGTGAAATAAACAGCAAAAATGTTACTACAAAGGAAGCAACAGCGCAGGTAAAATCTATTTTTAAAAAGTTTGATTACCCAGGATAAAAATAATTTTCAGGCATGGTTTTCATAAGGGTAAGCTGAAAGGTCCTGTAGCAATACAGGGCCTTTTTTAAGATTTTTTAAGCTTTAAGTTATATCAGTATCTGAATATTCATTTTAGTAAACTTTATCAATAAAAAGATGTGCCAGCTAATAGAGAAAATTGCCACTGATAAAGGCATCAATGTGGAAGATGCCAACTATATTTTTACATTTATTTCGGATCACCTTTTAAGTAAAATACCTGCACTTAGCCGGGTTATTGAAGATGTCTTTGAAAATGCAGATGAAAGCATTTTGCTGGAACATGTCGACAAAGCAATTCATTTATTCAGCAGCAGCAATGGAAGGAGAGATTTAAAGACCGTTTAATGCTACCACAAACCTATAGATATAGTCATCACCAGGGCGGAGCCGGTGAATTATTTTAAGATATATTACTTCGCTTAGTTTTCATGGATTATTCAATAGCCGCGATTTTGAACGACAGCTTTTGCCCATTAACCGACTGCCAGATTTCTCAGCTCATCTGTGATTGTAGCTTTATATTCTAAAAACAAAAGCTATGAATCATTTAGTAAAATTAACCGCCTCCATCTTACTGATGATTTTAATTAGTTCATTAGCAGATGCCCAGCAACATAATGATAATTTCTATCGGGCTGCTGATGCCGGTATGTTGCGGGTACAGGGAACCAGCCGTATTGACCATACATTAAAAGGGGCTACAATAATTTTCCCCAATGGCTCTAACCAATTAAATGTTTCAATCAATATCCCCTGCAACGAAGTTTATAATAAACCCCTTGCAGATGCCGGTCTTTCAGTTGCTTCAATGTTGTTTAGCCTTAGATTAAATATTGATCCGATCGAGATACAGGAAGTGCTTACATCCAGTAAAACAATTAGTACACATGGTTTTCTCACATTGAATAATATTACTAAAGCAGTAACAGTTGCATATATGCCTGTAGCCTCCGGCACAGAGGAAAATGGCAACTTTAATATTTATATGGCTATTCAATTCAACGCTGCCGGTTTTAACCTTGATGATTCCAATAGCAATGCGCAATATGTCATTAAAATAAACAACGCTAAAGTGAACAGGGTATAAAGCAACTGCGGAAGTGCTTTGTATAGTGTAGATTCTTTACCCTTTGTGTTAAAGGTCCAAACCTGATGCAAGAAAAGCATCCAGTGTTGTTTGATCTGTTGCAACAAATATTTACCCCTCCACCCGCTGCCGGGTTAAATTAATATTTCTCCACCCGCTGCCGGGTTAAATTAATATTTCATCTTCCCAGCCTTCAGTTTCATTTCCTTTTCACCTACTCTTTTTGCCTGTTCAACTATTGGGTAAATAGAACCTTTTAAACTGGTGATAGCTTTGAGTTATCAAACAAAGAAATTATTAACTTTTAAAAATTACAAAATGAAAAAAATATTTAAAAATGGATTAGTAATGATGGCAGTTGCTATCCTGTTCCTAAGCTTTTCTACTAATAAAGCAAATGCCCAAGGAGGCTTAGGTATTTCTGTAAGTTATCAAACCTTTTATGATAATTTATCGCCTTATGGAACCTGGATAGATTATCCCAATTATGGCCATGTATGGAACCCACGTATTGAAGGTGATTTCAGGCCGTATGCTACAAATGGCCATTGGGCTTCTTCTGCCGAAGGTTGGGCATGGGCATCTGATTATAAGTGGGGATGGGCACCATTTCACTATGGCCGCTGGTTATATGATGATATGTACGGTTGGTTATGGATTCCCGGATATGACTGGTCTCCTGCATGGGTAACCTGGGGAAGTGTAGACAATTTTTATTGCTGGGCACCATTGATGCCGGGGATAAATGTAAGTCTGCGATTTGGATCATGGAGGCCGCATTCATTTTACTGGAACGCCTGCAGCCGCGACCATATTTATGACAGGAACCTTTATGGAGCTATGGAAAAACCAGCCCATTTTGCAAATTATGTAAACAGGATATCAGTCATAAATAATTTTAATACCACCAGAACACATAATTTATATTATTCAAAGGGCCCTGATGTGCACGAAGTTCAAAAATATGTGCATCAAAATATTGAGCAAACATCCATAAGAGATGTAAGTAAAATAAACCAGGTAAAGCATAATGGAAATACAATGAATGTTTACAGGCCTGCCATTCAGGATCCGAAAGAAACAGCACAAAAACATCCGCAGCAAATATTACAGCCACAGGAATTTAGAAAAGCAGCAATTGAACAATCAAAACCTATCAGTACAGAAGAGCAAAGGCCGGTAATGCAAAGAGCCGAACAAAAAGCTAATATTGAAAGACTGCCGGTACAACGTTCAAATGCTGGTTTTTCAGGAAACAACAGCAATAGTGGGCGGCGGCGTGGAAGGAAGTAATAAATGTATTAACAAATGCTAAAATAAATAAATCATGAAAAAAATAGTTATCGCAATAGACTATAATCCGTCAGCAGAAAAAGTAGCCGAAGCAGGGTATGCACTTGCC
>JACMKX010000049.1 GCA_014379905.1 Ferruginibacter sp.
AGCAATTATCACTTCTTTGAAAGGACTGCAATGGGCCTTAAATCTAATTTCATACAATGATGTTTTATCATCTGCGCCTGTTACAATAATGTATTCTCTTCCTTTTAATTCATGGGATTCATTGCCCGATATTAGAATTGGTTTTAAGTCAATGTTGTCCGGCAGTTTGTCTGTAAAAGTACAAGTCATGTTGTCCTGTTAAATTGCAGCCAACGATCACGGCTTGCTGCTGTGCCGGTATTTGAAAAACGGTCAGCCCGGCAACTGAAGCCGATTAGAATTGTGATGATTAAATTTAGTACAAAACTCCATTATAAAACGGTCAAGCCGAAGCTGAAGATGATAGATAGTTGAAGCCGATGTTTCTTCCGTCCAGCCGGCATAGCAGCAAACCGCATGTTGTGTGCTGTACTTTCAATCTAGTCTATACACAAAATATTTCTTCAAACTTTACTTTTTAGTTTTGTAAATATTCTTTGAATAAATTCTTTTTCAGCATCTGAATATTCTGACCAACACGGATAAATAGAAAGGAAAATAAATAGATCTCCCATTTTAGCAATTTGATTTTTCTCATTCAAACCAATAGCACCGCAACTTGCAAGGTTTTGAGCTTTGCGAATTGAAATTTCAGTTTTCTCACCGAATGATTGTGACAAACAAAATGTTATTTCCTGTTTACCTTTTGTGACAGTTAGAAATTCAACTTTTTGTCCATTCAAAATAAAACTATTTTGATCTTTTCTTGGTGTATCTATTTTCAACTCCCAAGAATTATCTATACTTTTTATTATGTTTTCTAACTCGGATGTTTTTGATTGTCCAAACAACTTAGATGTTAAACAAAAAAACAGGAAGATAAGTGCTGTATTTTTCAAACTTAAAATTAATGTCTTCGTTTTGAATGTCTGTCGCCGTATAGCACACAACACAATGATTTATGCTATAAGGCGCTACTCCTCAAAAAATAAATCATTGATAATTAATAAATTAACGATCAACATTTTGTATTGTTTGTAGCATCAATGACATTGTAATATTTATTTAATATGTATGTCTGCTGGTCCTTTCGAAAGTAAATTAGTGTTTATTTTATTACCAGCAATCTTTACCAGTCAATAGATCTTTTACTAAAAAGATCATCCAGCGGGCTAATGATATTGACAAGCTGTTGTTTACTCACATGTAGGTAACGTTCGGTTGTCTTAATATTAAAATGACCCAATAAATCCCTGATGTATCTTATATCAGTGCCTTTATCTAATAAATGCGTGGCAAAACTATGCCGCAAACTATGGATACCTACCTCCTTTAATATGCCTGCTGTATTTTTGGCTTTGCTAAAAATTTCCTGCACTGTGCGGGTGGGGTAGGCCGTCAGACTTTGGTCAGATTCAAAAAGGTAAACCTTTGGCGTGGGTTTGTAACTCCCTATATATTTTCTAAGAATATCCAAAAGCACCGGGCTGAGATTTACATACCGGTCTTTTTTACCTTTTGCATTGCCAATCCGTATCTGCATGCGCCCGCTATCAATATCTGCAATTTTTAAACGTACAATTTCGCTTACCCTTAGGCCGGCGCTATAGGCTGTAAACAACATGGCTTTATGTTTTTTATTAGTAAGCGCATTGAACAACCTGGCCAGTTCATCCTCATTCAGCAGTTTAGGTAAAAGCATCGGCTTCTTTGGCCTCGGAATTTCCCAAAAAAACTTGTCTCTTTTCAACACCTGCTCAAAATAAAATTTTAAAGCATTGATCCGGCTATGGGCCGTGTTTTCACTTATGCCCAGCTTCTCCATCGAATAAACCATAAATCGTTTTATCTCTGCTACCGATAATTCATTTACCTGCTTTGTTTTCAGCAATTTCAATAATTGCAAAAACTCATTCCTGTAGGTATTGATCGTACTGCTGCTATAACTTTTCAACTTGAGCTGTTGCACCAACTGCCGCAAAGCTTCGGTATTTTCTTTGCTCAAACTCCAGGCGGGAGAATTAGCCACAACTGCTTGTTTTAACTTTCCTTCCTGCTCCAATGTTTCCTTTACCCGGCTGCGCTTCTCCAGGTAATTTTTTAAGAGAGAATCATCTACGATGACCATCCCTTCAAAAGCCCTTTTAATAAGGTCGATCGATTCGGGCAGCAAGGGAAGGTACCAGCAGGTATGTTGCCGGCTCCAGCGTACGCCGGTAATGCGCCTGGCAATGGCATTTAGTTTTGCGGCTGCCGCAAAATGTATAGCAATACATTCAAGGTTACGGTGCAACATTGGCTTTAAAATTACAGGAGGAGGGGCCATAGTGAAAATATACTCCCGATCAATGGTTACAAAAAGGGTAAAATACCGGAATATATAAGGGGAAAATTACCGGGATAAGTATTACCTAAAGTTGTAAGGCCGGTATCATTAGTTTACCTGTCATTCCGCAACTACCCCTCCACCGCAACCGTCCATTCGCTTCTTTATATGTTCTGCCAACCCCAGCTGGTTTTCCAACTCCAGTTGCAGCGCTTCTATTTGCAACTTTCGTTTTTGTATAGCAGGCTTGTTAAATTTTTCCAGCTGCTCCTGGCAGCGAAGTTTTTTTACATAGAGCACAGCAATCTTTCTGCGGTATCTTTTTCGCATGTCGGGATAAGCCTTGTAAATCTGCCGGAATGCTTTGAGCCTGGCGGTTATTAATGTGAGGTTTGCTTTTATGTCTGTTGCCCTCCCGAGGGCGGCAACTTTCTCCAGTTCCAGCACCTCCAGCCGGCATTTTGTGATAGCTGTTTTTTGTTCCAGGGTAGCCAACAACTCCCGCTGACCATCCTGCGATGTAGCAGCCCTTTTGCCTTCATTGTAAAGCCGGTCTCTTAACCTTTCCCCGGCAGCACGGATCTCCCCGGCAGAAAGTACTGGTTCTAAGGCTCTTACTGTGGCAATATGCACTTTATCTGCCTTATTATTACGGCTGGAGAAGTGAATGCGGTTATAGAGCGGGCGCTTGCTGGCAACGCTCGGTCTTTGCCGGCGGGGCGGAGCAGCGGCCTGGGGTATACGCATGGCTATTTCCCTCAGTCCATCCAGGTAAGCCAGTCCTCTTTGAGGATAGCGGCGGGTTCCCCGTTCGGCCATGCTCAGGGCGGCGCGGGATATACCCAGGGTATCGGCCAGCTGCTGTTGGGTAATGCCCAGGTCAATACGCACAAGGGCCATGCCGGAAGGTAGTTTACTTAGCATATAGTTGAATTGTTTGAACGCTTTGCCAAATTGCCACAAGCAAGGTAAATATAGTTATTTAATTTATTATGTGAAGCAGGTGATAGCGGCCACAAAGACTCAAAGGCACAGAGAGGCACAAAGAAGCAAAAAGTTCTTGTTTTAGTTCCTTCGAGCCTTTGCGTCTTTGTGGCAATGACGGGCCACTAAGGCACAAAGGCACAAAGGCGCAAAGAGGCACAAAGAAGCAAAAAGTTCTTGTTTTAGTTCCTTTGAGCCTTTGCGTCTTTGTGGCAATATTCATAAAACCATCCTTTTAATCCCACCTTTTATTAGCGGAACATTAAAATTGATCAGATAGCCTAAATGTAAACCTGATAATCTCAAATAACTTAACAATTGGGCTTCCCAAACAGGATGATAATTTTCCTGTGCTTTTAATTCTATTATGATGGTATTGTTAACCAATATGTCCAATCTCAAAGCTTCCTCAAATTTCAAATTGTCATATACTATAGGAACCTTTTGTTGGGTTAAAAATGGGATTTGCCGTTTAGTTAATTCATAGCAAAAACAAGCCTCATAAATTTTTTCCAATAATCCCGCACCTAAGGCTTTATGAATGCTGTATGCAATATCAACAATTTGTTTTCCAATCTTTTCGTCGTGTATGGTAATAGCTGTAGTCATTGGAGGTGGGTTTTTATTTTGGTATGCCACAAAGACACAAAGGCTCGAAGAGGCACGAAGGTTTCTTAGTGTTCCTTTGAGTCTTTGCGTCTTTGTGGCAATATAAAAGGTATTATCAATCATACCGGGAGAAAAATACGGCCACAACAGGGGAAAAAACATTCGTCTAAAAATGCAACCAATTCCAACCCAGCTTTCCCCTGCTTAATTCCAGCGATGGGGTAGGGAACTTAAAAATATTCAATACATACAAGGCCATGCGGATGCCTTTTTTATTGGTCTTAATGCGGGTGAGATCAATATCCGGTGCCAGGTACCATTGCCGGTAGCGTTTAATATCCCGGCGGTCAAATTCCAGGTTGCCCCCGTCATCGTAGGCAATGTTTTCATAGCCGCCAAACATGCCTTCGGCGCCGGTGCCCACAGAGAGTTGTAACCAGGCAGGTAATTTACTTTTCGGAAAAAAATCTTTAAGGGTGCCGCTCAGCCAATAGGTCTGGCCATTGTAATCTTTTAAAATACGTTCGGGTGTGCTTTTGCCAAATAGTTCATCGCTGCGGCTGTTGAGCATGGCATCGTTGTATTTTTTACGATGAAAACTCCATTTCATCTGGATGCGCTGGCGATCCCAGGCCAGTTCCTGCGCTACCATTAAACCACTGCCGGCGATATTGGCGGTAAAGTCGCCCCAGCTCCAGCCCCATTCGGTACTAAAACCGTCCAGCACTTCAATAGTGGTTTGGTAAACAAAACCACTGAGGCCGCCGATCCATATGCGTTTCTTTCTGTCAATGCCCGTCCAGCGCCACAATTCCATGCTGGCTTTACTGGCAGCATAGGCGCTGTACACATGCCCTATCTTATCCATCTGCTGCCATTCACCAATATCGTTGAATACATGAAATTTACTTTGCGGGTAGTCTTTATACCAGGCATGGTAAATACCCAATGTGGCTGCACTATAACCGGCGATGTTGGCTGCGGTAATGATTTTTATGCGGCGATTTTTTTCTTGATCAGATAATGTATCGGCTAAAACTTTGTCGTTATATAAGTTTGATGAAATATTTGCGGGCGTAAAAGTTTTAGGGGTTTCATTTGCAGCGCTATCCTGCGCTGCTGCCGGAGAAATAAAAATAGCGGCAAAAAAGGCAAATAACAGGAAGAAAATGCGGCGTTTTATGGCTGAATTATTTGATACCGTACAAGTGAGTGACACAACCGGAGATGAGATATATTGAAATGCTCGCTTCATTAAAAACAAAATTAACGGTAACTTGGTTATTCAGATACGAATAATATATTTTTGATTGCCCGATGTAAATAACCGGGATATATACTAAAAAACAAATAACATGGATGCTGCAATACAACAGAAGGTAGATAAATGGCTGAACGGCAACTACGATGCCGAAACAAAAGAAGGAATAAAAAAACAACAAAGCAACAATGCCGATGAACTGGCAGACGCTTTTTATAAAAACCTGGAGTTTGGCACCGGCGGTCTGCGTGGCATTATGGGCATTGGTACCAACCGCATGAATAAGTATACCGTAGGCATGGCTACACAGGGCTTTGCCAATTATTTAAAAAAATCTTTTGAAGGGGAGATAAGCGTGGCTATTGCATACGACTGCCGCAACAACAGCCGCAGCTTTGCCGAAATAACGGCCAATGTATTTGCTGCCAACGGTATTAAAGTTTATTTGTTTGAAGCACTGCGCCCCACGCCGGAATTAAGCTACACTATAAGGGAAAAGGGTTGCAAAGGCGGCGTGGTGTTGACGGCCAGCCACAATCCAAAAGAGTACAATGGCTACAAGGCTTACTGGGACGATGGCAGCCAGCTGGTACCACCCCATGATAAAAATGTGATCATTGAGGTAGATAAAATTGAAAGCGTGGATGATGTAAAATGGAATGGCGGTGAAGATAAGATTGAACTGATTGGTAAAGAAATGGATGAAGCCTACCTGGATATGTTGCAGGGCCTTAGCGTATACCCCAAAGTATGTGCAGCACAACAGGATCTTACCATTGTCTATACACCCATACACGGCACAGGTATCACATTGGTGCCCGATGCATTAAAGAGATTTGGTTTCAATAATGTACACATTGTAGAAGAGCAGGCGGTGCCCGATGGAAATTTTCCAACGGTTGTATATCCCAATCCCGAAGAAACAGAAGCCATGAGCATGGGTTTGAAAAAAGCAAAAGCTTTGGATGCTGATATTTTACTGGGTACAGATCCGGATGCAGACAGGGTGGCCATTGGTGTAAAAAATCAACAAGGCCAATGGGTGTTGCTGAACGGCAATCAAACTGCCATGATCGCCTTTAACTATATGATGGAAGCCCGCAAAGCCAAAGGGATAGCCCAGCCAAACGATATGGTAGTAAAAACAATTGTTACTACAGGTATGATTGATGCCATTGCAGCTGCCAACAATGTAAAAAGTTACAGCGTGCTTACCGGTTTTAAGTGGATTGCAGAACTCATCCGCAATAAAGAAGGAAAAGAAAATTATATCATTGGCGGTGAAGAAAGTTTTGGCTTAATGATAGGAGATAAAGTAAGAGATAAGGATGCCATAAGTGCCGTAGCCCTCTGCTGCGAAATGGCGGCCTACGAAAAAAATAAAGGCCGCAGCTTATTTGATAAATTAATCGACCTGTACCTGCAATATGGCTTTTACAAAGAGAGCCTGGTGAACGTGGTAAAAAAAGGAATGAATGGAGCCAAAGAAATTGCTGATATGATGGAAGGCTATCGCAACAACCCGCCGCAGACCTTAGATGGACAGGCCGTGGTTCAATTGCTGGATTATGAATTGCAACTGGGTAAAAATGTATCCGGTGGCCAGAGTGGTGAAACCTGGAAGATTGGGTTACCCAAAAGCAATGTGCTGCAGTTTATCCTGGAAGATGGCACGAGCATCAGTGCCAGGCCAAGTGGAACGGAGCCTAAGATCAAATTTTATTTTAGTACAAACGAAAAATTGAATAGCGCAGCCGAATTTGAAGCAACGGAGAAGAAACTGGACGAGAAGATTGAAAGAATTGTGAAGGAGATGGGACTTTAGCGTATTCCTCGAAGGCACAAAGACAGAAAGGAGCACAAAGTTTTTTTGCATTACTGATTCCTTTGTTCTCCTTTGTGTCTTAGCGTCTTAGTGGCAAAAAAATATTATTCTATGAGAAATTTTTTAATATTCTTTTTATGTTGTTCCGCAAAATTTACGCTTGCGCAGCAAACAGACCCCTTGCAACAAAAAGCCATTACCCTCAAACGGTTCATGGATAAAAACCATTACCAGCCCCTGGTTTGGAATGACAGCAGTTCTGAAAGATTATACAACAAATGGATCAAATGGCTGGATGGCGAAAAACTGATCTTTACCCAGCCAGATATAGCCCTGCAGGAACCCTTTAAAAATAAGCTGGATGATGAGTTGAACGGTGGAAACTGGCAGTTTTTTAAAATATCGGCCGGTTTGTATCGCAGGCGGTTACTGAAGGTTGATTCACTTATAAAAAATGTATTGTCGAAGCCACTCGATTTCTCTGCAAACGAAACCCTTCAATTTCCTTTCGCTGGTTTTGCGGTCAATGAAGCCGAACTACAGCAACGCTGGAAAAAATACTGCAAGTGGCAGGTGCTGCGCTCAATTGCAGATGACAATGATTCTGTAAATGTTTCTGCAGCTGATTTTATAGTTGCAGAAAAAAAAGCAGTCGCCCTTCAAAAAACCCGGGAAGAAAAATACATCAAAAGATTATTGGGAGACACACCCGCTGAATTTGAAACGGAATGGCAGGATAATTATCTTAACAGTATTGCCTGGTGTTACGACCCGCATAGCAGTTACATGAACCTGGGAAAGAAAGATGAATTTGAAACAGAGATGAGCGCTTCGGAATACAGCATTGGTTTTGAAATTGAAGAGAACGACAAAAGCGAAGCCGTTATTTCTTTTCTTCAGCCCGGAGGCAGCGCCTGGCGTAGTGGCCAGTTGCACAAAGGTGATATACTGGTGGCGGTAAAAATTGGTACAGCATTTAAGAATATTACAGACATTTCGGATGATGAAATGGAAGAAGCATTGGGCGGTACAGCCCGTGCCGAAACAGAAATAAAAATCCGCACGGTAGCCGGTGAAACAAAAATTGTAAAACTGGCTAAAGAAAAGATTTCCAACGAAGAGGATGTGGTAAAAAGTTATGTGTTGCAGGGAACTGCCAACATAGGCTATATTGATCTGCCGGGATTTTACAGCAGGGAAACAGGAGAAGCCAAAGCCAAAGGCCCTAATTATGATGGCTGCGCCAATGACGTAAGTAAGGAAATTGTAAAGTTGAAAAAAGACAGTATTGCCGGGCTTATTCTTGACCTTCGCTACAATGGAGGCGGAAGCATTTGGGAAGCCATGCAGCTTGCCGGTATCTTCATTGATATTGGCCCGGTGGCATCTATGAAAGACAGGGATGGCAACGTACAATTTTTAAAAGACCCTAACCGGGGAACGATATACGATGGCCCGCTGATGGTGCTTATCAATGGTGCCAGTGCAAGTGCCAGTGAATTTGTTGCAGCCGTGCTGCAGGATTATAACCGTGCGGTTATAGTAGGTGGTACCACTTACGGCAAAGGCACAGCCCAAACAATAAAACCGATGGATACAACCATCCATCCCAATAAAAAATACGAGGACTTTGTAAAAGTTACCGGTGAAAAATTTTACCGGGTTAATGGCTCCACCACGCAATGGAAAGGAGTGGAGCCCGATATTGCTTTACCGGATATGTATGGAAATGAAGCTTACAAGGAAAGGTCGGCTGCGAGTGCCTTGCAACCAGATATTAGCAAAAAGGGCGTTTACAAACCATTTGCTGCTTTGCCGGTTGCTGAATTAAATGGCAAGAGTATACAAAGGGTGAGGGGTAATACCTTTTTTAAGGCCATCAATAACTATGCTGACCTCACTGTTCAATACCAGGAAGGCAGAACGGTGGCGCTTACCTGGGCTGCGTACCTGGCACAATACAAGGCATCCAAAGCATTGTTTAAATCGCTGGATGAAGAAAATTTACCCTTGCCCGGTCACCTGGCTGTACGCAATAATTCTTTTGATAAAGAACGCATCAGCCTTTCCGGCGGGTATAGCAGGGAAGTAAATGATGCTTATTTAAAAAATGTAAGTGCTGACCCTGTAATCAGCGAGGCCCGTAATATAATGCTGGACTGGACAGGCAAAAAATAACCGTATTATTTTTTATGAAAATATAATTCCCGCTGGTATTGTTATAGTAATAAAAAATTTATTACTAATTACTTTTAGAAGTGTACTGCCTGTATATTTGGGATAATTAAAACTGATAAACTGCAACAGATGAAAAATTTTTTACCCTTTGTTTTGATCCTGGCTTTTACAATTTATTCCGGTAAAACCTATTCCCAAAATTTTGATAATCCCGGGGAGTATATGGGCTTCATCAGCAAACAGCAGGAAAATATCTCGAAAAAGTTTATGGCCTATGCCAGTGCTTCTGCCCATGGTAAAAAGGCCAGGAAAGTGGAAAGTATCCGCCAAAAATTATTAAATGAAGTACAGGAAGCAAGAATGAATATTGGTGGCATGCCTTCTTTTAAGGGGGATAAAAGTTACCGCGATACTTCTGTAAGTTTTATGAAATTGTATTATAACATTTTAAATGATGATTATAATAAGATCCTGAATATGGAAGAGATAGCGGAGAACAGTTACGATGAAATGGAAGCGTTGCTCAATATTAAAGAAGCCATTGATGAGAAACTGGAAGATGGAAATAAAAGAGTGAAAGATGCCCAGTCAACTTTTGCCAAAGCACATAATGTTAACCTTATTGCCGGGCAAGAAAGTGAACTGGGGCAAAAACTGGAAAAAGTACATGGCCTTAATAAATATTATAATGAAGTGTACCTTATTTTCTTTAAGCCATATGTGCAGGAACAATCGCTGGTAGAAGCCATGAGTAAAAATAATATTACCGGCATGGAACAAACCAGGAATACACTGAAAAAATATTCGGAGGATGGATTGGAAAAATTGAAAACCATTAAATCTTTTGAAGGGGACAATGGGGTGACTGCCGCCTGTAAACAATTGTTGCAATTTTATATTAAGGAAGCTGATGCTACCGCAGGTGCAAGCGAGTATATGCTGGCAAAAGAAAATTTTGAGAAGATCAAAAAGGAATTCGATAAAAAATCAGGTCCTTCCAAAGCGGAGGTTGATGGCTACAATGCAGCTGTGAATGATATGAATAAAAAATTACAAAAGTACAATCAAACCATCAACGATTTTAATAAGCAACGCACAGAATCATTGAACAACTGGAATAAAACAGTAAATCAATTTTTTGATGAACATACGCCGAGGTATAAGTAGGGTCGGGAACGCAGGTCAGACCATTTGAAATCAGATCAAAGATTAGTTGATTGGAGACTGGTAAATCAGAGATTAGGGATTAGTACAGCTTCCGCATTGAAATGATTAACTAGTCACTAATTAACCAATCACTAATTAACCACTCTCTAATCAACTCATTGCGAAAATACGAAGACACATACCGCCACAAAGGCCTGCGCAAAAAACTGGTTGATTTATTGAGAAGCAAGCACATTACAGATGAAAATGTATTGACTGCCATCAATAATATTCCCCGCCACTATTTTATGGATTCTGCGTTGGATAATATTGCTTACGAAGACAGGGCATTTCCTATCAGTGACGGGCAAACCATTTCTCAGCCTTACACCGTTGCCTACCAGTCGCAGTTGCTGCAGGTAAAACCCGGCGATAAAGTGTTGGAAATAGGAACGGGCAGCATTTTCCAGGCGTCGGTGCTGGCAGAAATGGGCGCTAAAGTTTTTACCATCGAACGCCAGAAAAATCTATTTGAAAAAACAAAACAATTTGTTTTTAAATCTAAATATGCCAATCTCAAATTTTTTTATGGTGATGGATTTGAAGGGCTTCCCACTTATGCCCCCTTCGACAAAGTGATCATTACCGCTGCGGCACCTTTTATTCCTCCTAAATTAATTCAGCAGTTAAAGCCGGGAGGATTTATGGTAATACCTGTAGATGATGAAAAAGGCGAACACCAGCGAATGTTGCGCCTTACAAAAAATGCAGATGGCACTTACGGCGAAGAAGTTTTCGAAAATTTTAGTTTCGTGCCGATGTTGACGGGGAAGAACAGGTAATTTGAAAATATGATAATTTGAAAATATGGAACAGTTACCGATTTCTGACTACCCCTCCCTCTTCAAATTTTCAAATTTCCAAATTAAATCTCTATCCCAATCTTCTTCATCAAAATCGATGCATTCATACTCGTACAAACACCCGGTTTTAATTCATAATCAAAATACAATTCTTCCTGGTTTACCTGTACATCAAAATGATAATTATGAATGTTTTGCGGGTAGGTATTTTCTAAAGTGGCCAGGGCTACATCGTGCGTGGCAATGATAGCGGCGGCTTCTTTTTTTATCAGTTGTTTAATAAGTGCCTCTGAACCGGCATGACGATCCAGTGAATTGGTCCCTCTTAATATCTCATCCAATAAAATAAACACCCGTTCATTGTTATTTACTTTATCGATAACTGTTTTCAATTTTTTTAATTCTGCATAAAAAGTGCTGGTACTTTCTTCCAGGTTATCAGCAATACGCATACTGCTCAATAACTGAACAGGAGAAAGGGTAAACCTGTCGGCACAAACAGGTGCGCCGGCCATTGCCAGTATTACGTTTATTCCAATACTGCGCAGGTAAGTACTTTTGCCCGCCATATTACTGCCGGTAACCAGCATTATGGAGCCTTTGTTTTCTATATCAATAAAATTGTTCACCCTTTTATCTGCTTTTATCAGCGGGTGGCCCATATTCACCGCTTCAATAAAAAAGTGATCTTCTTTTAATACAGGGAAAGTCCAGCCTGGGTTGTTGAAATATATAACGCCAAAACTACCCAGGGCTTCAAAAATGCCCAGGTTGTTGAACCAATGATTTACATCTGCATCGTGGTGTTTTTTCCATTTCTCCAGTTCAAGACATTGCTGCATATTCCATAGAAATAATAAATTAAGCGGAACAGCCAATACAATATTAAAGCGAAGGTCCAGGCGATCTAGTATTTTTTCCAGCTGCTGGATGTTTTGTGAAGCAGTATTGTAGCGCTGTTTAAATTCACCCTGTAATTGCTGCAGGAGCGGACTTTGAAAACTTTCTTTTTCTATCCAGGCAATGCTGCGGGAAAGGGTTTTTAATTCATCCACCATTTTACCCAGCCGGTTGTGAACGACCTGAACATTTTTTTCGACCCTAAAAGCAATGATGGCCATACCCAGGATAGTGAGGTAAAAAACATTCATAGGAACATAACTGAAGATAGTAGCAATGGTAATGCTGATACTTATTGCAGGGAGTATCCATCGCAGCCATTTTAATGGTTTAAAGGTAAATCCCGCCGGTTCATATAGCCAGTGTTGCAGGCGGTTATAGGTAAGCATATTTACAGAAGATTCTTTGCCAAAAGCCTGCAGGTTTTGCAGCCATTCTGTTTTTGTGCTTAATTCTTTAATAGCCTGCTGGCGTGCAGGAATATCATTTTTATCTGCCGGGTTCAGCAACCAGTTGGCCAGTTGTGCCGAACCCATTTCGGAAACAGTACGGTTTAAGAAACGAAAAAGAGAAGCCTGCCCGAAAATATCCATATCATTTGCATAAAAATGTTCATGCATGCTGTGGTGGGAGCCATCGTTAAAAGAATCATACCGGTGGTTAAGTGCCTTTATCTCTGCTTCGTTTATTCCCAGCAACTCACGGTTATGGCTAATCGCTTCCCTGTTGGCAATATCCCTGTATATCAGTAACCGGAAAAGAATCAAGAGCGCCAATGCAAAAGGTGCCACCACCACCCAGTCGGGCACAAAAAAGTAAAACACTGCGATAATGGCTGCAATGCAGGCAAAGCGCAGCCAGGAAAAGAGCATTCTTTTTTGTACTAGTTTTTTATGCTGTTGTTCCAGGGAAGAAACCCGGCGTTCGTAAAAGGTTTGTGCTGTCATGGGCCGCAAATATAGTAAAAGACGGGTCGGGACCGAAGGTCAGACCCGGCTTTTTGCCTATAAATAAACTGGTCAGACCTTCGGTCCCAACCCGGGCAGTTAAAATTAACAACCATACTTTCAGCCACAATTATCCTTTTCCGTATCTTTACCGCCTGTTCAAACCTGGTTCAACATTAAACTTTTTTAAACGTTGAACTTTTGAACCTCTACCCGGGGCCGTTTTGGTTTTGACAGCAAAGATCTTTGCAGGTGTAAGCATGTACAGCGTTGCGTAATTAGCTGTTTAATCTGAATACGAAAACTTTAAATGGCAATACTCAGTATGCCATGGCTGCCTAATTATTAATTAGACAACCATTAGGGCCGCCGCACAGGATTTCCTGTTTCCAAGTGCCGCCGCCGACATCAAAAAATTACAGGATGCTGTGCTGGAATGATGTGACCAGCGCTTAAGAACATTCTTCTAAGGATTTAGTTGGTTTGTTATGTTCCTGCTTTTTCCCGACAATTAATTCATAAATAAACATGTAGAAAGCTTGCGGCGAATTTGTTTGGACACCGGTTCGAGTCCGGTCGGCTCCACTTTTTTAAAACGTCTCTTCACGGGGCGTTTTTTTTATGCCTAATTTCACCTTCATTAAATTGATACATGAAGAAAGCGCTGATTAATTGCACCATCTATTCAAAGGGGCAGATCATTAATGATGCTACCATCATTGTGAAAGACGGGAAGATTGTAGCTGTTCAGGAAGACATTCCCCAGGATGCAAATATTATTGATTTGCAGGGAAAAAATATAGCCCCCGGCATGATAGACATACAGATCAACGGTGGCGAACAATTTTATTTTTCGGAAGATCCAACTGCAGCGGCTTTGCAGGATATCTGCCACAGCAGTTTACAATATGGCTCCACCCATATATTACCTTGCCTCATATCATCTCCCAAAGAAAAAATATTACAGGCCATTGAAACGATAAAAAATTACAGGGCTACCAATAACAGCGTTATCGGTATGCACCTCGAAGGCCCGTTTATAAACCCGGATAAAAAAGGGGCTCACAATGCAGCCATCATCCGCCAACCCACTAATAACGAACTCGGGGAGATCATCCGTTATGGCAAAGACGCAATAAAGATGATCACCATCGCCCCTGAAATGTTTACCAGCGACCAGCTGGATATGTTATTGGAAAGTGGCATCGTTGTATCGGCGGGACATTCAAATATGAATTATGAACAGGCACAGTTTTATTTTAATAAAGGCATTCATCTTGTTACGCATTTATACAATGCTATGACGCAGCTGGGACACCGGGAGCCGGGCATAGTAGGAGCGGTGTTCAATAACGATAAGGTATATGCGCCCATTATATTAGATGGGGCACATTGTCATTACGCTGCTGCACAAATTGCCTATAGGATAAAAAAAGAAAAATTATTCCTGCTGAGTGACGCCGCTTTCCTGGGCAGAAAAAAACAATCATTTGATTCTCCCTTGCTGGATGCAACACTGGTGGAGGGGTTTTACCGCAATAAAGAAGGTAACCTTGCAGGTGCCGCCATTTCGATGATAGAAGCAGTGCAGAATGCGGTTAACCATGTAAATATTCCCCTGGCGGAAGCCATTCAAATGGCCACTTCATATGTGGCAAAAGCAATAGGCATGGAAAATGAACTGGGGCAAATAGCACCAGGCTACCCCGCATCTTTTATTTGTTTCAACGATGATTTTTCGGCCAGCAAAACCATGGTATTTTAATGAAAGCAAGATGGATCACACTTGGTTTTAGTTTTGCACTGCTATGGGCTTCCGCATCTGCAGCTACAAAAATTGCGTTGCTTTCAGCACAACCATTTGTAATTGCGGTCAGCCGTTTTTTTATTGCCGGGCTCATCATGCTGCTATTTGCACATGGCATCCGAAAGTATCGTTTACCGCAAAAAAAAGAATGGAAAAAACTGATGTGCTACGGCTTGCTCAACGTCAGCATTTATCTCGGACTATATATCATTGCTATGCAAAAAATTTCTGCTGGCCTGGGTACACTGTCCGTGGCATTAAACCCTGTGTTTATCAGCCTGATGGCAGCATTTATTTTTAAACAACCCGTAGGGATCAAAAATAGTATCAGTTTATTAATATGCCTGGCCGGTGTATTTATTGCCGCCTATCCCTTGTTACAAACCAGTTATGCAAGTGTAGATGGCATTATTATTATTTTGATAAGCATGCTGGCTTATTCTGCCGGTGCCATTTATTTTTCCAAAGCTCAATGGAATGGCCTGGATATAATTACCATTAATGGTTGGCAGACAATATTTGGTGGTATCTTTTTATTGCCACTATTATTTTTTACATATAAAGAAGAGTGGAATCATTATGACTTTAATTTTTGGTCTGGTACATTATGGCTGGCCATCCCGGTATCTATAGGTGCTGTGCAATGCTGGTTATATTTGTCGCAAAAAAATGCAGCCAGTGCTTCTTATTGGTTATTTCTTTGTCCTGTTTTTGGATTTATCATTTCGGCAGTATTGTTAAAAGAACCTCTGAGCTGGTATACCGCGGCAGGGGTGTTATTGGTTTTAATAGGTTTATATGCCAGGAATGAAAAGAAAAAGAATCGTGTAGCTACTATTAATGATTAGCCCAATTTGCTTTTTCGATTGTATTTTTGAGGCTTCATTAATAACAGGATCAACTTGTAAACTGTATATGCAAAAAGAAAAGATATTGGTTATTGGCGCCTCAGGCCAGATAGGAGTGGAACTTACACTGGCACTCCGTAAAATTTATGGCAACAGCAATGTAATTGCTTCCGACCTGCGGGAAGAAAATCCTTTACTTCATGGAAGCGGGCCCTATGTGTCTATGGATGTAATGAACAAAGAAATGTTGCACGTGCAGGTCATCCGGCAGGGCATTACACAGATATATTTACTGGCTGCTATTTTATCCGCCACCGGCGAAAAAAATCCTTCGCTCGCCTGGAATTTGAATATGCAGAGTTTACTGAACGTTTTGGACATAGCCAAAGAAGAAAAACTGACTAAAGTTTACTGGCCATCATCCATTGCGGTATTCGGCCCAACCTCTCCCAGGCAAAACTGTCCTCAAAAAACAATTATAGAACCCACTACAGTGTACGGCATTTCCAAATATGCCGGCGAGTTCTGGTGCAATTATTATTTTAATAAATATGGAGTGGACGTACGCAGCCTGCGCTACCCGGGTTTGATCAGTTATAAATCTGCCCCCGGCGGCGGCACCACGGATTATGCAGTAGAGATATACCTGGAAGCATTGGAGGAAAAAAAATATGAATGTTTTTTAGAAGAAGATACATACCTCCCAATGATGTATATGCCTGACGCCATAAGAGCTACCATTGAACTAATGGAAGCACCCAAAGAAAAGATCAACATCCGAACTTCGTATAATTTATCTGCTATGAGTTTTTCGCCAAAAGAGATATCCGCAGAAATAAAAAAACATATCCCTGAATTTGAGATGAGTTACAAACCTGATTACCGTCAGCAAATAGCCAACAGCTGGCCGCAAAGTATTGATGCAGCTGTTGCGGCCGCTGACTGGGGCTGGAAACCAGAATATGACCTGGGGAAGATGACTGAAGATATGCTGGAAAATCTGAGGTGAAAATTTTCCACAGATTTGCAAATACAGTTCCCCAGATGTAATACATCCAGATTTGCGCAGATTAGATCAGCGAAAATCTGTTTTTGTCACACTGAGCTTGTCGAATGTGTTAAAAGATATAATGCAGTTAATGCCGACTTCGACAGGCTCAGTCTGACAGCATTTTTTGAAAGTTCGTGTCTTACGAAACACATTCTTTTCCGGTTCGTGAAGACAGAAACCAAGGGTGTGGATTTGGATTTTTCTGCGGGAAACAACCCACAAAAAAAACCATTCAAATCAATGAACGGTTCTCTATCAATAATGTAGGTTTTTTTACTTAGTAGCCTGCTCCACAATTTCATCCATACTGATGCCACTGTGACTTTCATCGTACACACATTCACCATTACGGATCACTAAGATCTGTGGAGATTCATGTTCTACAAAAAAATCTTCGGCAATTTTATTAGAAATATTCCTGTTGGCAATAAGGTCCAGGAAAAAAAAATCAACCCCTTTGGGTACATCACTTCTCTCCAGCCTGCTTTTGGCCATTCCGCTGATAGAACAACGGGTGCTGTGCTTGAATATTACCTGCGGTTGTTGGAAAGAATTTGTTTTAATGCCTTCTAATTGCGCAACATCATTTAATTGATTCCAGTTCATTAAGCTTTAAAAGGTTTTGAAGCTTTGGTAGATGCTACACTCGGGCAACCGTATTTTGCGGTTCGGCAGCTCGTAACAGTTGCGGCAATAAGTATTACTGTTAAAGCCAATACTAGTTTTTTCATTTTTTGTTAGATTTTTAATTTATACAAAGATAATCCTTCGGGACAGACATTAAAACGCCGTTTAGCTAATTTTGTTGTAAAGGAAAGCTAATATTTGGCTAACTTAGACCTGACCAATGTAAACAGACACATTATAACCCCAAAACTTACATGTTACAATTAAACAGACCTGTTGCTTTCATAGACCTTGAAACCACCGGAGTTAACTTATCCTCCGATCGCATAGTAGAAATCGCCATTGTTAAACTGCTGCCTGACGGTACCCGTCAAACGAAAAGAAAACTTATTAATCCTCAAATGCCCATTCCTGCATCATCAAGTGATATTCATGGTATTACAGATGAAATGATCAAAGATGCGCCCACTTTTAAACAGGCCGGAAACGAAATAAAACAATTTCTGGAGAATTGCGACCTGGGTGGCTATAATAGCAACCGTTTTGATATTCCCATGTTGATGGAAGAATTTCTGCGTGCCGAAATGGAAGTTGACCTGGGCGACCGCAAAATGATTGATGTGCAGCACATATTTTACCAGATGGAACCACGTACCCTTTCCGCTGCATATAAATTTTTCTGCAATAAGGAACTCGTTAACGCTCACAGTGCAGAAGTGGATATCAATGCCACCATAGAAGTATTTGAAGCACAGATAGATCGCTATCCAAAACTAGGAACAAGTGTGGAAACTGTATTGTCGGTTATTGGCGAGGAAAAAATTGTTGACTATGCCCGGCGCTTTATTTTTGATGATAAAGGGGTGGAAGTATTCAACTTTGGGAAATTTAAGGGGAAACCTGTTTGCGATACTTTACGGTACGAACCACAGTATTACGACTGGATGATGAAGGGAGATTTCCCGATGCATACCAAGAAAAAACTGACCGAATTGTTCAACAGGGCGCTGTTAAAAAATAAATAAAAACTTACACGGTTTTTTTAATTGAATTACGGCTAAATTTAAAGTTATAAATTTGGCACTTAAACTTATGTTCAGGAGTATTGGAGAAGCTAGTTATTATACCAACTTACAACGAAAAGGAAAACATCGAAACCATCATTGCGGCAGTCAGTGAATTGGGTACGGGCTTTCATATGCTTATTATAGACGACGGTTCTCCTGATGGAACAGCTTCTATTGTAAGATCGCTGTTCCCAAAATATCCCGGCCAGTTATTTTTAGAAGAAAGAAAAGGAAAATTAGGATTAGGTACAGCTTATATCCACGGCTTTAAATGGGCGCTGGTAAGGGGGTATCGTTTTATATGCGAAATGGATGCTGATTTTTCTCACAATCCTTCCGACTTAAACCGTTTATATGATGCCTGCAAAGCAGGGGCTGATGTAGCCATTGGTTCACGCTATGTAAAAACGGGTGCTGTAGAAAACTGGCCCGCCAACAGGATATTGTTATCAAAAGGAGCCTCTTTATATACAAGGATGATTACCTGGATGCCTATTAAAGATCCTACCGCAGGTTTTGTTTGTTATAAAAAAGAGGTATTGGAAGCCATCAACCTGGAAGGCATTCATTTTACAGGATATGCTTTCCAGATAGAAATGAAATTTGCCTCCTGGAAACTGGGTTTCAACATTGCAGAAGTGCCTATCACCTTTAAAGACCGTAAGTTGGGTGCCAGTAAAATGAATAAGGGAATTGTAAAAGAAGGGATCCTCGGCGTGCTTCGCCTTAAATGGGAGAGTATGTTTAAAAATTACCGCAGTAAGGTTACCAATACCAATAATATAACGCCCATCTATCCGCCGGATATAGCGATGGAAGGCAAGTAATTTCTCAAGATTTTATTAGTACACAGAGGGCATCTATTTAAATGCCGGATGAAACTGCTGCAATGTGCTTCTTAAAAATTCCCTGTCTAAATGTGTATAGATCTCTGTTGTAGTAATGCTTTCATGGCCCAGCATTTCCTGCACCGCACGCAAATCTGCTCCCCCTTCTACCAGGTGTGTGGCAAAAGAGTGCCTGAAAGTATGCGGAGAAATATTCTTTTCAATTCCTGCTTTGAATGCAAGGTCTTTAATGATTAGAAAGATCATTACCCGGCTCAGTCGTTGTCCCCGCCGGTTAAGAAACAAAATGTCTTCTTCTCCCATTTTTATTGGAATATGATGGCGAATCTGCGACCGGTAAATATTGATGTATTTTATAGCATCGCTGCCAATGGGAACCAGTCTTTCTTTATCTCCTTTACCGGTTACTCTTATAAAACCTACATCCATAAAAAGGCAACTGATCTTTAAATTAACCACTTCACTTACGCGCAGGCCGCAACTGTACATAGTTTCAAGAATGGCTTTGTTTCTGCCGCCTTCCGGTTTACTCAGGTCTATGGCATTAATGAGTTGTTCTATTTCTGCAAAAGCAAGTGTGTCCGGCAGTTTGCGTTGCATTTTAGGCGCTTCCAGTAAAAGGGTAGGGTCGGTAAGGGAGATTTGTTCCAGTAAGCAATACTTAAAAAAACTTCGCAAGCCGGAGATCAGCCTTGCCTGGGAAGCAACAGAAAGACCTAGTTCATTTACATAACGGATAAATTTTTCCAGGTCTTTTAACTCAAGTGTAGCAGGCGTTTTTTCCATGCTGTTGAGTAAGAGCCATGCAGTAAGCATTTCAATATCGTGCAGGTATGCCTCCACCGAATTATCTGATAAGGATTTTTCGAGTTGAAGCCATGCCTTGAATCCTTTTTTATAAGCCTGCCACATAATTTTTTTTTGCCCGCTCTTTTGATTGATTGTTCAATTTAATTAAACATTATTTTCGTTTTACAAAATAACCCCTTTCAAACAATGTTTCCTTCGCAATTTCGCTTATTAAAAAGAAAGCTGAACACTAACCGTAAAGTCTACAGAAGTTTTTTAACAAAGGCTGAAAAAAAATCACCTCCGGGTATTGATGATCTTACACCTGTACTGGAACTTAAAGTTTGGGAAGAAATAAACTGCTTAAGTTGTTCAAATTGCTGCAGGACTATGACACCAACTTTTACCCGGCAGGATATCACCCGTATATCCGCACACTTTGGACAAACGCCTGCACAATTCAAAGCCCAATGGCTGGAGTTGGATAAAAACAACGACTGGGTAAATAAAATTCAGCCCTGCCAGTTCCTTAACTTAAAAACAAATATGTGCAGTATCTACGAGATACGCCCTGTTGATTGTTCCGGCTTTCCACATCTCACCAAAAGAAAGTTTCATGAGTATGCGCATGTACATAAACAAAATATTGAGTATTGCCCGGCTACGCTTACGATGGTGCAGATGTTGATGGAAAACTACGAGAATAAAAAATAAGAAATAGGGAATGAAAAATAAGAAATAAGGAAGTTGTGTGGTGTTGCCAATAAACTACTTTTCAGCAAGCATTATAATTCGCGCAATTTGTGTAATTAGAATAATTCGTGTTCAAAAATTCGTGTAATTACAAATACACATCTTCAATCAAAAAATAATCCGTTTTATGTGGCGAGATATTAATTGATAATATATCAAACTGCAGTTGCTGCCATCGGTCATCCTGTTCCATATATTCTTCCGCTGCATTGATCAATGACTGCATTTTTTTATTATCCATATTTTCTTCGGGGTAGCCAAAGTTTTCGCCTCTTCTTGTTTTTACTTCGACTATATGAAGCCGTTTTCCCTTATGGGCGATAACATCTACTTCCCAGTTTCCATGCCGCCAGTTACGATGTAGCAGGGTATAACCATTTGCTGCCAGCCATGCCGCAGCCAGTTCTTCCCCCTCTTTTCCTGTTCGATTGTGCCTTGCCATATATTAAAAATACGGAATGAATTAAACCGGGCGGGAAAAATGAATTTTACCTATTTTTGCGCAAATAACTCATTTAATGATGAAACAAAATAGAACAATGATTTTGATTGCTGTGATAATAATCGTATTAGCTGCAGTATCAAGGGTGGTTTTTTATCAGCAGGAATTTTATTTCAGCCCTGTAATAGCAATGGCTTTATTCAGCGGCGCCGTTATCAAAGATAAAAAGCTGGCTTTTATTATGCCAATCGTTTCTATGTTCCTGGCAGATGTTCTTTTTGAATTATCTGGTATAGCGCAGGGCTTTTGGGGTTGGGGACAACTGACTGGTTATATCATTTTAGGACTGATCACTGTTGTTGGTTTTTATCTTAAAAAGATCAGCGTAATAAATGTAGCGGGTTTCTCCATTGCTTCTTCTTTGATTTTCTTTTTCCTCAGTAACAGCAGCTACTTTTTATTGGAAAATAATATTTATAACACTTATCCAAAATCATTTTCCGGTTATATAGCTTGTCTTGAGGCAGGCATTCCCTTCTTAAAAACCGGGCTTGTTGCCGACCTTGTTTACAGTGCGGTATTTTTTGGCGGGTATGTATTACTTGGAAGAACCACAGCTAATAAAGCAGTGGCATAGTTTAATGGATAATTGATAATTAAGAAATGGATAACAGAATCCCACCTTAGGTGGGATTTTTATTTTTTATAACACGAATTATTCGGATTACACGAATTGCACGAATTATAAAAGTTGCTTCTAATTAGCTTTACAGCATTTAATTTATTTTTCTGCGTTTATATTTATAACACGAATTATGAAAGCAGCAGGCTATTAGTTGTTAGCCATTAGCTTTAGGCAGTACAATCTCAACTTTCTTGTTCCTTATTTTAATTCCTTATTTCTTATTTCATTTCATATCCCTCATCTATTCCCAACTCCTTCCCATCCGCCGCGGCCGTAGCCAGTTCATCACAACGATTATTATACGGGTTATCTGCATGCCCTTTTACCCAAACCATTTTGATGTTGAAAGGGCGGGAGAGCTGGTAATATTTTCTCCATAGATCCGGGTTTTTTTTATCGCCTTTAAAATTTGTTTTGATCCAGGTATCCAGCCAGCCCTTTGAAATTGAATTTACCACGTATTGGCTGTCAGAATAAATGGTAATGGGTATATCATGTTTCTTAATTGCTTCCAGTCCTGCAATTACTGCCATCAGTTCCATGCGGTTATTGGTTGTTAACCGGAAACCTTTCGACAATTCTTTTTTATGCGGCCCGCTCATCAGTAATGCTCCATAGCCACCAGGGCCGGGATTGCCACGGGAAGAGCCGTCGGTGTAAATTGTAATTGAGTTCAAATGTTCAACAGTTCAAAGGTTCAAAAGTTTAAGCATTCATCCATCCAAACGTTCAACTTTTGAACTTTTGAACTTTTGAACCGGGATTATACCTGCAAAACCCCCATCTTAAATTCTTCCACAACAGGATTATTATTCGCAGCATTAATCCCTTCACTTATCAGCATCCTTGTATCAGCGGGATTAATAATGCCATCAACCCATAACCTGGCAGCGGCATACTCAGGTTTTGTCTGGCGTGCATAGTTGGCCGTTATAGTGTCTAATATTTCTTTTTCTTCTTCTGCAGTCACTTCCTTTCCTTTTGCCTTCATGCCCGCTACCTGTATTTGCAGCATGGTTTTAGCGGCCTGTTCGCCACCCATTACTGCAATTTTTGCGGTAGGCCAGGCATAAATAAACCGGGGATCATAGGCCTTTCCGCACATGGCATAATTTCCTGCGCCATAAGAGTTACCTACAATAATGGTGATCTTTGGCACCACGGAGTTGGCCACTGCATTTACGAGTTTTGCGCCATCTTTAATAATGCCGCTGTGTTCGCTACGGCTACCTACCATAAACCCCGTTACATCCTGCATAAAAACCAGTGGTATTTTTTTCTGGTTGCAATTCATGATAAAGCGGGCGGCTTTATCGGCACTATCGTTATAAATAACGCCACCCAATTGCATTTCGCCTTTTTTACTTTTTACGATCAGGCGTTGATTGGCTACAATGCCCACAGCCCAGCCATCAACCCTTGCATAACCGCACACAATTGTTTTTCCATAGTCTGCTTTGAATTCCTCAAAACTTTCATCATCCACTATACAATCGATCAGCGTCAGCATATCATAAGGCTTGCCATTTCCTTCGCTGAGAAGGGTAAAAATTTCTCCCTTATTGAGCCTGGGCAATTTGCCGGCAATGCGGTTAAAACCTGCAACGGCCGGTGCTCCCAATTTGCTCATGATGCTTTTTACCTGGTCGAGACATTCCTGCTCCGTCTTAAATTTATAATCTGCAATACCGGAAATTTCTGTATGCGTAACTGCGCCACCCAATGTTTCTGCATCCGTTTCTTCGCCAATGGCAGCTTTAACCAGGTAGGGTCCTGCTAAAAAAATGGAACCCGCGCCTTCCACCATAATGGTTTCATCGCTCATGATAGGGAGATAGGCGCCACCTGCAACGCATGCACCTGTTACTACAGCAATTTGCGTAATACCCATGGCGCTCATGCGGGCATTGTTGCGAAAGATGCGGCCAAAATTTTCCTTGTCTGGAAATATTTCGTCCTGCATCGGAAGAAAAACACCTGCGCTGTCAACAATATAAACAATGGGTAAATGATTTTCCATGGCGATCTCCTGCATCCGGAGGTTTTTTTTGCCTGTTACCGGGAACCAGGCGCCAGCTTTTACCGTTTGATCATTGGCAACAATAATACATTGTTTCCCACTTATATAACCCATGCCTGCTACGGTTCCTCCTGCGGGACAACCCCCTTGCTCTTCATACATTTCGTAACCGGCAAAAGCACCTATTTCAATAAAAGGCATGCCTTCATCACACAGGTAAGCAATGCGCTCCCGTGCAACGAGTTTATTTTTTTCTTTTTGTTTTTCGGCAGATTTTTTGCCTCCTCCCTCGTAGATCTTTTCCAGTTTTTGCCTTACCTGGCTCCAGGCCATTTTCAGGCTATCTTCATTCTTATTAACTTCCAGGTTCATTGTGCTTATTTATGGTTGAAGCAATTATTTTTTTCGGAAACCCGAAGATACTGAATTGATATAAGCCTTTTCACCCCTCTTTATAACAAGGGATAATATCTTTCTTCCAATACTTTAAAATGCCAGCGCTGGTGACCGGCCAAAATAAAAGCAATGTCTGCAACTGAATACCATCCTTTAAAACTTCTTCCTCTTTTATGCAACATGGCCGGTGTAAAGGAATCAAACAATGCCTTGGTTGTCTTGTGCAGGAGCAGCAGCTCATCCAGTATTTCCGGCAGGGTTCGGTGAGTTGCATGGGCAGCATTTGCATAAGCATCTTCATCAAAGCCAGGCAATAATTGCTGTTCCTCCCTTGAAATCGCCAATGCACGGTAGCAAAAAATTCGTTCGGTATCAACCATATGCTGCAGCATATCTTTAATGGTCCATTTGCCGGGCGCATAAGCCTTATCACCCAATGCTGACCATTTTTCAACCGGGGCATTTGATATCTCATCAATGCTGGTCTGTAGTGCTTCGCTTATTTCCACATCATCACTTAAATTAATATAGCGGTCAAAGTAATCCGGTAATTCTGTTAGTGCGGATCTTTTCATGATTATTTAGTTTAGTTATCAGATAATTGATTTCTTTTAAAATTTTAAGAGGATTTGCTTATACTTTACATAATTATATCATCCGGGAAAATGTAAACTTTACCGCTATTATTTTATACAGGCTTATTGTATTATCTGCTGTGAATGATCCTGCTGAGCTGGCGTTCGCTTTTCAGCCCGCAATGGCTGGCTATTTCGCTCCTGGACAGCTCGGGGTTACTGATAAGCTGGTTTATTTTTTCCTTCCTTAATAGTGTGATGTATGCGTTTACTGTAAGGCTGGTTTCTTTTTTAAAGATCCTGGTAAAGTTCCGGTCGCTCATGTTGGCGATAGCAGCCAGGTCTGGTAACACATGTTTTTGATGAAGATTTTCCTGCAGCCAATCCTGTACTTTATGAATACCGCTGTGTATATGATTCCTGAAATCGAGCAGCTCACTCTTTTGTTTGTGGTGGCCGCTTCTCCTGTTATACATCACCATTTCTCTCGCTACCTTGTTAGCAAAAAGAGGTCCCTGAAATTGTTCTACAATATGCAAAGCCAGGTCCATTCCCGATGCTATACCTGCACTGGTGTAAATACTGCCTTCATGGGTGAATAACACATTTTCTACCACGTTCAGGCGGGGATACCGCTCTTGTAATTCTTTGGTACATTTCCAGTGGGTAGTGCAATTCCTGCCATTTAAGATGCCGGATTCGGCCAATACAAATGCACCGGTACAAATACTGCACATAACAACGCCAGCATCATTGCACGCTTTAAGCCAGTTAAACAGGCGGGTATTGGATTTGAATGTAGCAGAATGAATATAGTCAATGGATGCCCCGGGAATAAATAAAAAATCACCCGCTTTTATTTTCACTTTTTTAAAATCGGGTAATTTACCTAATGGCAGCAAAGCGGATGTGGTTATAAGATTTTCGAAACTACAATATTCTATTTCAAAGGGCGCATCATAACCGATGGCTTCCATGAAAACCTGGTTGGGCCCGGCAAGGTCCATCAGGTGTACCTGGGGGATCACCAGGAATACTATTTTTACTTTTTGCATATAATCATTCTCCTTGTGCAAATATACAAGGCATGAGCTATTCGCAAGAGTCAATCAGAGGACATTTTGGGCCATATTTTTTTAAATTGCTTCCGGGTATTCTTTCCTGAGTTGCCTGTCCAGTAAAAATGTGCCAAAGGGCAGTAGCGATGCAATAAATGCAACGCCGGCCTTCCAGAAACTCCATTTAAAACCCATCCATACTTTTAAAAGGTAGAAACAGAATAATACAAACAGCAGGCCATGCGCCCACCCAATATATTTTACAGGCCCTTGCATACCTGCATAATATTTCAGTGGCATGGCCACACAGAGCAATAACAAATAGGAGATACCTTCCAGCAGGGCTATGAGCATAAACCTACGCAGGTCTTTAATAGAAGCATTCATCATTTCTACAATTTAATGCAAGTTAAATGATGCTGTCTGTAAATGGGGTATGATTAAATATAGTTTTGTTGAAAAAAAGTCATTTGCAGATTGTAAAATATAACCTTTTATATTAATCGCTAAACAGCTGCGTGAAAAAAATGCGGCCCTGTTTATCTTTTGCCACACCGATGCCCACCTGGTTAAATTTGCCGAGCATATTTTTGCGATGGCCTTCAGAATTTTTCCAGAGATCAACCACTGCTTCGCCTGTAGTAACACCAAAAGCCACGTTCTCTGCGAAGCTCCTGATAGCTAACTGCTTTTGGGCTGCGGTATTTCTTTTAGCAAATCCATCGTGACCAAATTTTACTCTACCAGAAGCCATGTTTTCACTGTGCTTTTGGGCGATATTGTTGAGGATTGCATTGGTGGTCAAATTATCGAGGCCTTTGGAATGGCGGAATTCATTTGTGTAATTAAGTACATCTGCTTCAATGCTTGCCGGCCTTTGACTGGTAAATGATAAAGCCATAGCAGATAATAAAAGAGAAAAAAAGTAAAGGATTAGATTGTTTCTTTTCATTTTGAATATAAGTTTGCTACTTTATGTGAAAGGTATAACCTAAAGGATAAACGAAATCGCAATTGTGTTTTTTTAACTTTTTTCATAACAGACCAGCATCCTATTTAACAAATGCTTTAACGGTATTCATATGTTCATATTAGTTATTCTTTTTGGCTTACCTGCCGTACTCATCCTCATAGATTTTATAAATTTCATCGTATCAGGAAGACGTTTATACGGGCCGGGTACAAATCTTACACTCGAAATAGCAACTTTCATTGTATTGCCCGCTGTTTACCTGTTTCTTTTTGATGGAAAAGTAAATGATTGCTGTGGTGACACAGCTACGTTTTCGCCCCCGCACAAACTGTACATTTATACGCTAATAATTATATGCGTTTTAAATTATTTTTATTCGAGTCTTCATAAAGGTAGATCGGGCCCTGTGCCGGAAGTTATAAAGAATTCAATTTTATTAATATCCCTGGTATTCAATATTTTCATTGCCCGACAAATTGATGGTGAATTTTTGTGGCTCTTTGGAAATGCACCCATTATAATGTTGCTTATTATGCAACTCATAAAAAATCACCGGTCTTTTCTGGCTCTAAATAATGAAGGGCCTTCTGGTTCAGCCGGTTTTATGGAAACCTGTGCATGGAAAATTCTAATGCTTAAACCTTTTATTAAAATTACGTTTCTATTTGTTCTTTGTTTACCATTATTAAGTATCATTACTGCATTCTTAATGATCTTTGGGCAGAAACCAGATTCAGCAATAAGAGCATTTACGGACACCTATCGGCAGGGTTTTTCAGAATTAGATCACTTATGTGATAATGTAGCATGTGGCGGCCATTACCTTTGTTCTGTTGCAGCTAAAGGGCATAAAAAACTGGTAAAACCACGGCGCCTTGGGCTAAGAAATGGCCAACTTATTACTTGCAACAGGCAATTACTAATTGCAAATGCATTTGAAGATATGTTGCAGGAGAAATTTCCCGCACTACACAGGTATATCAGAAACCGTTATAATAAAGTCGGTAATTATATTCATAAGTATTATCATTTTTTTAATATAAAGATCGTTTCCGATTTTACTTATATTTTAATGAAACCAGCGGAATGGATATTTCTTCTGGCATTATACTGCGTTGATGAAAAGCCGGAAAACAGGATCGAAAAACAGTATTTACACCCGGCTGACCGCCAGATCGCCGATCTGTATACCAGATAAGCAATTGAATTAATAAAACGTAAGAGGTTTTATACATTTTTTTACACAACATTGACACACCCGGTTGAAGGGGTATTTAATACAGTATTTTTACCCTGTAAAGTTACCATAACAATGCGCTTAAGTAAATACAAATA
>JACMKX010000050.1 GCA_014379905.1 Ferruginibacter sp.
GGATTGTATGATTACCGGATTTTTGGATAACAGGGATCATTTCGTATAAGCAAAATTTAATAAAGGGCCTATAGCTCAGTTGGTTAGAGCACCTGACTCATAATCAGGTGGTCCCTGGTTCGAGCCCAGGTGGGCCCACAGTAATGACAAGGGTTTCAGACGATTCAGTTTGAAACCCTTTTTTATTTGCACGCAATTTGCACGCATCTTAAAAGAATTATTTAGACGATTGAAGGATGACTTAGGAATGGCGTTTGGATGGAAGTTTTTACAAACCGAAACCAAATCTGTTAGGTTTAAAAACAACTCAGGTATCATTTACTCCAGGCGTATTTTATGGTTTAGGGGCTACCAGTTTGACGAAGGCAAATACTCGTACTCCCGTTATTGATGTAGATAGAAGTGTTTTATCTCATGGTTTAGGTGGCTTTTTCATGCCTGGGTTCAATAATATAAATATTGGCTACTCTATTTGTTTTGATTATGCGACCGGGCCAAACAAATCCAGCTGGATATATCAAGGAAAGGTTTGGCATGGGTTTGCCCTTGCGTCAGATCTGATAAAATAACCTTCACGGCAGTGCTCTGTATTCTATTTAAATAATTTTCATGAATTAAATCGGTTCATTTATAAAGTAATTATTTAAAATTCTGAATATAAAAAGATTTTTCATTTGCAGCATGGTCTTTTTATCATTTTATTGTAATCAAGCCCAAACTTTTGTAAAATTTGATGAGAACGGATTAACGTAGAATGCTAATGCGTATAGCTGAAACCCAGGCGTAGACGGGTAGCCCCAATTCCCTGCATCTTCTTATAATGTTTGAATGTTTTCATGCACGGCAAATTGATGCATTACAGGCTTTACAGATTTCACAAAAAAATTGCTATAAAAATTGTCACAAAAGAATCTGAAAGGTTTTGTGACAGTTTCTAAATTTGTTAAATAAACTTTACAAAAAAAGGCGGGTAAACCCTTTAATTGTAGTTCATTATTCAACCGTAGTTAAATGCTCCTTCTTTAACTTCTTCCTAAACTCTTTCAAAACTTTTTTTCTTGATGCATTTTCAAAATTCGGCTGGTTGGGGCAGTCGGTTGTATCCGCACTGTATTTTTTCATCCATTCCTTCAATTCCATTATCACGGGCAAAAGGTCAATCCCTTTCATTGTTAAATGATACAATACTTTGCGTTTGTTTTCCGGATCAATAGTTTTTACCACTATGCCATTGGCTTCCAGCATACTGAGCCGGGAAGCCAGAATATTGGTGGCGATCTTTTCACCGCAGGTCTGTAATTCACTGTAAGATCTTTTTGGGGTAAACATAAGGTCACGTAAAATGAGCAGGGACCACCTGTCACCTACTATTTCCAGCGCTTTACTGATAGCGCATGATGACCTTTCAAAAGTTTCGGGAATATTTTTTTTCATAATAACTTGCAATTTGCAAGTATTCGCATAGCTTTGTCTTGCAATTTGCAAGCAAAGGTACATTTTTTGCGTGCAGATTGGTTCAAAATTTTCTATAATTCAAATACATTTTATACAATTATGAGCGCAGATTTAAATTTATTCAGCCCCTACCAATTAGGCAACAATATCCTTTCCAACCGCATTGTTATGGCGCCTATGACCCGAAGCAGGGCCATTGGCAATATTCCCAATGATATAATGGCTACTTATTATGGCAGCCGGGCCAGTGCAGGATTGATCATTACGGAAGGCACGTCGCCTTCGCCCGCTGGATTGGGTTATGCACGTATCCCGGGATTATATAGCAAAGAACAAATTGCAGGCTGGAAAAAAGTAACAGATGCCGTTCATGCCAAAGGCGGGCACATTTTTGTTCAGCTGATGCATACCGGCCGCATTGCACACCCATTGAATTTACCAGAAGGTGCAGTCATCATTAGCGCCTCCCCCATAGCCGCCGCCAATACCCAAATGCATACCGACCAGGAGGGTATGCAGCCGCAGCCGGTACCTAAAGAGGTAGCTACAGCAGAGATCCCCGGATTGATAGCGGAATTTGTACATAGCGCAAAGTCTGCCGTGGCGGCTGGTTTCGACGGAGTGGAACTGCACGGAGCCAATGGCTACTTATTAGAACAGTTTTTAAACAGCGCTACCAACCAGCGGACTGACCAATATGGCGGATCTATTGAAAACCGCAACCGTTTTGTACTGGAACTGGCTGCCGCAGTAGCCAATGCTATTGGTAAAGAAAAAACCGCCATCCGCCTGTCTCCTTTTGGAGTTTTCAACGAGATTGCTCCGGATGAAACCACGGAAGAACAATATACCCAACTCGCAGCAGGTTTGAAAGAAATTGGAATTGTATACATACACGTTGTAGATCATTCAAGTATGGGTACGCCGCCGGTGCCGCAAAGTACAAAGGACGCCATCAGGAAAACATTTGGCAGCACTATTATTATTTCCGGAGGTTACGATCCGCAAAAAGCGGAAGCAGACCTGGAAGCTGGTAAAGGTGAGCTGGTGGCCTTCGGCCGGCCTTTCCTGGCAAATCCTGACCTGGTGGAAAGGTTTAAAACAAATGCAGACCTGGCAGAAGCAGATCAATCAACATTTTATACGCCGGGAGAAAAAGGCTACACAGATTATGCTGTATTAGCCTGAATATAAGAAAGGAAAATTGATACGAAAGAAAAGATCCGGCATAGCCGGATCTTTTAAATTATAATTCAACGTGAACACATTCTACATTAGTATTCCATGCACAGAAACCCACTTGTCGGCCCTTAGCGTTTTAAGCTGCAGCACCTGGCTGGAGTTTTCGCCATATTTACGGGCAAATAAATGAATGAGTGCATCTGCACAATCAAAATGGTAATCATTATTGCAACTTCTTATTACGTTGTATGTCCAGGTATATGTTTGTTCCATAATTAAATTTTTAGATAATAAATAGGCAGCTGGTGCGCTGCATTGTTTTTTACATTTACAGTTAATACTATAGCCTGTAAAAAAATGCCGGAAGGCTTACAAAATGTCTTGTGTGTTTCATGATCCTGAGTTTAATAATTAAAAATGATGGCTCATCCCTATTATTTGCCAGGTCGTTCAGAGGATTGCAGTTAAAACTATGACGCATGAACTAATGCGGTAGTTTAATTGCTTAATAAATGATTTGATGATTTGTCAGAGGATCTTGTGATCGCAAAGCCGGTAAGTAGCTTTGATTGTAAGAGGTTGCGGGTGTAAATGTAGGATGTTTATTTGATATGACAAGATTTTATTGAAAGAATCTCTACACTAAAGCCTTGCCAGCAGGGCATTTGAATAAATAATTGCTTGATTTACAGTCAAATTATCTGTCGTAATTTATTTTTAAAAAATATCGGTCGCAACCCTATAAAAGACATGAATACGTTACTTTTGCGCCCGAATCATTTAACCTTTCATTAACCGTGGTGCCCAGTATTTTTGCGCCACAAGAGAACATTATGAGAAAATTATTAGTGCTGGTGATCGCTTTTATGGCAACTGTACCTGCCTTTTCACAAGACATTCCCACAAAAACAAAGAAAAAGTTTGACCTTACCAATCGTGCCGGAGATCATTTTATGATACAACTGGGGTTCAACAGCCTGCAAGGTGCGCCAGACAGTGTTGAAAGCAACATAAAAGGTTTGCAAAGAAGTGCTAATATTTACCTGATGTTTGATAAACCCTTCAAGGGCAATCCCCGCTTTAGTGTTGCCATTGGTGCAGGTATTGGAACTAATAATTATTATTTTAAAAAGATGATAGTGGATATTGGTGCTACGGGAACTGCATTGTTGCCTTTTCGTGATGTAGACAGTGCGCAGAATTACAAAAAATTCAAACTGAGTACGGCTTTCCTGGAAGTTCCGCTTGAACTGAGGTTCTCATTAAACCCGGAGATGCCTAATAAAACATTTAAAGCTGCCATAGGTGTAAAGGCGGGTACCCTGTTAAATGCTCATACCAAGGGCAAAATACTAAGGGATGCCAACGACAGAACTTTGAATGATAATACAGTGAAAGTGTCAAGTAAAAACTTTTTTAATACTACCCGCCTGGCTGGAACTGCCCGGGTTGGATACGGAAATTTCACCTTGTTTGGTGCGTATAGCTTCACCGGCGTATTTAAAGATGGCGTTGCGGCGGATATGAAAACGCTGCAGATTGGCCTTACTATAAGCGGTCTTTAACATTACTATAGTATAATATTGATCCTCCCGCTTCGGGAGGATTTTTTTTGCAAGCTGCAATGAGTTAATTTTGCAACTCATTCAATACCGGTGTACACCGGAACCAATATACAATGAGCGACGAAATAAAACACGAATGTGGCCTGGCCTTCATTCGCCTGCGCAAACCTTTCAGTTATTATCAACAAAAATATAATTCAGTTTTGTACGGCCTTAACAAGCTATACCTGCTGATGGAGAAGCAACACAACCGTGGCCAGGATGGCGCTGGTGTGGCAGCTGTAAAACTAAATACAGAGCCGGGCTATCCTTTTTTGTACCGGTTGCGGAGCAATGCACAACAACCCATTGCTGATCTTTTTTCACAAATTGGCAAAGAGATCAGCGAAGTAGAAAAACATCAGCCTGACATTTTGCAACACCCGGGTTTAATGAAAGGTCATCTGGGGGTGATGGGTGAGGTTTTATTAGGTCATCTTCGTTATGGTACACAGGGGAAAAACAACGTTGAATTTTGTCATCCTTTTATTAAAAAAAATATCATTCCTACCCGCAACCTTGCGCTGGCGGGTAATTTTAATTTAGTAAATACAGAAGAACTTTTTGGTCTGGTAAACATGGCTCCCGGCGAATTTCAAAGCCAGAGCGACCTTGCGGCTATGATGGAAGTATTACATCATTTCCTGGTAAAGGAGGATGAAAAACAACCCGGTCAACTGGATATTGTAAGCGTATTAAAAAAGGCAGTTCCTTTATTTGATGGTGGTTTTCATTTTGGCGGCATTGTTGGAAACGGCGATGCTTTTTTAATGAGAGATGCGCATGGTATTCGCCCATCCTACTATTATTATAATGATGAGGTAGTAGTGGGTGCCAGCGAGAGAGCTGCCATACGTACAGCATTTAACCTCGAAGAAAATGAAGTGCAGGAATTAATGCCAGGCAATGCATTGATCGTAAAAGCAGATGGTACTGTAGCTGTTGAGCAGATAGTGGAACCAAAAGAAAGGAAAGCCTGCAGTTTTGAACGCATTTATTTTAGCCGCGGAAGTGATGAAAAAATTTACAGGGAAAGAATTGCCTTGGGCTATAAACTCAGCAGTACTATTTTAAAAGCTGTGGATTATGATTTAAAGAATACTATTTTTTCTTTTATCCCCAATACGGCTGAAACTGCGTTTTATGGCTTAATAAAAGGGGCTGAAGATTACCTGAACCAAATCAAGGTAGAGCGCATACTTAGCTGGGGTAAGGATTATGACGAAGAGAAGTTGACTGAAATGATTAACCGCAAAGTAAGGATTGAAAAAATTGCAATCAAAGACGTGAAACTCCGCACCTTTATTACGGAAGATAGCAGCCGCAACGAAATGGTACAGCATGTGTACGATGTTACTTATGGCACCGTTAGAAAAGATATAGATACACTCGTAGTGATTGATGATAGCATTGTGCGGGGAACAACGTTGAAAGAAAGTATTATTCGCATGTTGAGCAGGTTAAGACCGAAACGCATAATTGTTGTTTCTTCTGCACCGCAGATACGTTACCCCGATTGTTATGGAATAGATATGAGCAAAATGGGCGACTTTGTTGCCTTTCGGGCAGCAGTAGAATTATTGAAAGAGGCAGGTAACGAAAGGCTGCTGAATGAACTGCTTGAAAAATGTAAGGAGCTGCAACGCAACAATCAATTGCATACAGAAAATGTAGTGCGTCATTTATATAAACCATTTACGCCCCAGCAGGTATCTGATAAAATTGCGCAGCTCATTACCGCTGCCGACATCACTGTTCCTGTAGATGTTATTTATCAAACCATTGAAGACCTGCATGATGCATGTCCGAATAATAAAGGTGACTGGTATTTTACAGGCAACTATCCAACGCCGGGGGGCAACAAGGTTTGCAATAAAGCATTCATGAATTTTATTGAGGGAAAAAATGTGAGAGGGTATTAGGAGCATGCTGATTTTAATTGTTGATTTATGATTTATTTAAGTTTGAATGCTATGCTGTTTCCTGGGCATTAATAACTTTGAACTTTTTTAACCGTTGAACTTTTGAACCTTTATTCATGTTAGAAATATTAACCGTTGCGGGTTTAGCAACATTTGAAGTGTACGCCGCTATCCCGGCAGGATTTGCTTTCGGCATGCATCCGGGGACCATCTTTATTTCAAGTGTTGTTGGAGGATTGACCGGCGTTTTTGTGGCTGCCTTTCTCGGCGACAGGATCCGTGCATTTTTTAGAAAAAATAAACCTCCTAAAGAAGAGCAACCAAAAACAGGCCTGGCTTACCGGCTCTGGGATAAGTATGGTATCATCGGGCTCGGATTTTTAGGAACCATGACAGTGGGTGCACCCATTAGTTTAGCGGTGGGTGTGGGCTTTAATGCTCCGTTAAAAAAACTGATCACCTGGTGTTGTATAGGGGTATTGGTAAGATGTGCGGTGTTTACCGCAGTGGGCCATTATGGATTGAAGATGTTATGATTAATTTATAACCCGATCAATAAATTCCCTGAAGTGCCCGCAGCCACAATGATCGTATCACTCCCCTGGAGTATAGTGCTGCCGGTGTTTGGATTAAGATTTGTCGTTCTCCAATTAATTCTTGTTGGAATATCTGCCGCAGTTTGCAGATTATAGGTTACATCAAATGGCTGACGGTTTTTGTCGATAGGGTCAAAATTAAAAAGACTGACATCCCCATAAAACTGGTTGAAATAAAAGCGGTCAAAATTAGTATTGTTCACTGTGCGTACCCTTATTGTAAGAGGTGCCGCCTTCCAAAGAGATCTGTCATTACTGAAAACGGAATCTGCTCCATAACTGATATCAACTTCCGATATACCGGCTATATAACCTTCTTTACTTGTCTCCACAATAAAATTTCCTCCCGTGTAGTAAGTAGAAGATTTCGGAAAACTAAAATAATAACTTCCATCACTACCCGAAGTTGCTACACCGAGGTAATCTCTGCCGGTGCCGCCTGAAAGAGTAGGAGGCTTCTTGTAGTAAAATTTGATGCCTGCATTTTCTAATACGCTGCCTGTTTGCTTTTCAAGAATCCTGCCTTCAAAAGTAAAGCAACTGCCTGTGCAATTTCCGTCAAACCCACGGTCTTTTTTGCAGGAATAAAGGCCGGCAAAAAATAATGCAACAAAAAGAAGTTTTTTCATAAAGGTTTTTTTTGTGTAAAAGACCTTTATACGGTCAGCAATGCTGCTTTTGACATTGTGTTCATTGGCTTATTATCCCAAAACAATTCAAAATCATCCATTCCGGTTACAGCTTCATAGTCTTCCATCAATTCTTTCAGCGTGCATGCTTTCGGGTTATTCACATTGATTTTATCCAATACTCCGATCAACCAATCAGCCTGCTGTTTTAATAACTGTATCTGGTGGCTGCTTTGTTTTGATGTAAACTGAAGATTCGCCATCTCCCTGCTCATTCCTTTTTTTGATTGAGTAAAATATTCAACGGAGGGCTGTTTGCCAAGCCATATAACTTTGGCATTTAGTTTAAAACCTGTTTCATCATCATTGTTCAATGCATTTTCAATAAACCCGGGATCTACTTTTGTTTTAGGTATTTTTATTTCAAACCATTTTTGCAACGGTTCATCAATACCCAGGTTGTGCATATAATTGAACAATGATTTCCTGAGGCCATAGCTGAAACTTTCATGATCAGTACCTGTAGGATCTTCGTGTACAATATCATTGTTGGCAAAAGTTCCAATAAGCTCCGTTTCCTTTACGACTTTATATTTCTCCGGATTCATACCAACCGGGCTGTGAGCTGTCATCGCAAACTGGTGCCAGTAGGCAGATTGTAAAATGCCGGCTTTAAATAACTGGCGAACCATTTCCAGTGAGTCAATCGTTTCCTGGGCTGTTTGTGTAGGAAACCCGTACATAAGATAAGCATGCACCATAATACCCGCCTGTGTAAAATGTTTATTTACTTTTGCTACTTGTGCAACGGTTATGCCTTTTTGTATCAATTCCAGCAAACGATCCGACGCAACTTCTAATCCGCCACTTACCGCAATACAGCCGGAGGCCTTTAGCAACAGGCAAAGATCTCTTGTAAAGCTTTTTTCAAATCGAACATTGGTCCACCAGCTTACCACTAATTTTCTTCGGATAATTTCAATGGCCAACGACCGCATCAATGCGGGCGGTGCCGCCTCGTCTACAAAATGAAAGCCGTTCTGGCCGGTTTGTTTTATTATTTCTTCCATCCTGTCGCACAGCAGGCTGGCTGCAATGGGCTCGTAATTTTTTATATAGTCGAGCGAAATATCGCAGAAGGTACATTTTCCCCAATAGCATCCATGCGCCATGGTAAGTTTGTTCCACCTTCCATCGCTCCACATCCGATGCATAGGATTGACCACTTCAATGGCCGAAATATATTTATCTAAAAATAAATCACTGTAATCCGGAGTGCCTACGTCGCCTTGTTTGTAATCCTTACAACTGGTATTGTTTGTATATTTTACTATTCCATCTTCTAAAACAAAAGTTCTTTTCAATTCTTCTTTTGTTCTATTTCCTTCTACAAAACCTATTAAATTTTCTATCGGTGCTTCGCCATCATCTAATGTAATGAAATCAAAAAATTCAAACACCCTTACATCGCTTAATGAACGCAGTTCGGTGTTGGCAAAACCTCCACCCATAACAACCTTTATAGACGGGTGATTTTTCTTTATCCATTGTCCACAACGAAAAGATGTATATAAATTTCCGGGGAAGGGTACTGATAAGGCAGCCAGTATCGGATCAACTTCTTGAATTCTTTTTTCTAAAATATTTATAAGAATTGAGTCAATATAAGTATACGGCTGTTGTAAAGATTCGTATAATTCATCAAAACTGTTGGCGCTTCTTCCCAATCTTTCTGCATAGCGGCTAAAACCAAAATGTTCATCAACGGTTTCCTGTATCAGGTCACCCAGGTCTTCGAGGTACATGGTGGCAAGGTGTTTGGCCTTATCTAAAATACCCATGCTACCAAATGCCCAATCCATATTATCCAATTGTTGAAAACGGCTTGCTTCCGGTAAAAAATCTCTTTTACTAATAAAATGTGCCAGTGTTGGATTTTTGCCTTGTAAAAAAAGAATGGCATCATTAATAGTAAGAATATAATCTTCCTTTAACTGAACCATCCGTTTGGCATTTGCAGATAATTCTTTGCCGCAGTTACCCACCTGTTCAAATAAATGCACCAATCCCTCTTTACTAAATAATACATTCGTTACCTCTATACCTAAATCGGCCTGGTAGCTATTAATGTTTTTTGTATTTAAAAATCCTTTCAGGTAAGCAGTAGCCGGGTATGGGGTATTCAGTTGGGTGAACGGGGGCGTTATTAAAAAAACTGTTTTGTTCAATGAAGGAGGTTTGATAGGCAAAGTTAATTAGAGATTGGTAATTAGTAATTAGTAATTAGGGGTCTGCTATCGATCTGCCAGACTAATCTCTCATTAACTAATCTCTATTCTTCTGTCCTGGCGCTTCCTGCATCAATAGTTCTTCCAAAGAATAATGCGTTCATAAATAATTTGGTTCCTCCCAGCCAAAAACCCCGCAGGTTAATATTCTCCGAAATATTGATTACCCGGCCCGCACCAATTGTATTTACAATAACTGCTGCACTGTTTTTAATAGCGTCTGCATTTTCTTTGCTTACGTAGCCACTTTGCAAAGGATTATTGCCATAATAAAAAGGGGATGCAAAAGGGTTTTTAGGTTTTTCCATAAATACCCTGTTGGGCTTAAATAAACTCACCGTTTTGGTATGGTAGCCATAAGCCAATGGATGTGTGAGATCAACCTCAGCGCCAAATATAGATCCGTTCATTTGCTGGGCGCCTTCTATTTGTTCTCTTTGTACATAAGGCAGTCTTCCGCTACTATCTGTTGCTGATTTTATTTTTTTTATTTTTACTGTGCTTATGCCATTGTCTGAAGCCCAGTTAACAGCCTCTTCCAATACTATTAAA
>JACMKX010000051.1 GCA_014379905.1 Ferruginibacter sp.
GATACCACATCTGTTCATTCTGGATGGACCATCCTGCACATTCCAAAGCATTTGCGCACCCGTTCTATAACCAGCAGCATCAGGGCAACTTCATTAGAGTATAAACCCTTGAAGTACCCTTCAACGGGGTAATGCGGAGCTGGTAGGAGCCGGTATTTAAAAAGCCAATATCAAGCATGCTTGTTCCGTTAGAGGCATTTTGCGTATGATACAGCTTTCCGGCAAGATCAAATATCTCAATGATGTTATCAGTGTTTTCCAACCCTTTTATATAAACCAGTTTGCGGGCAGGGTTGGGGTATATATAGGTGTTGGCTTTGCAGGTACTATTGCTGAAAATATTACTGCTGTACGATAACCCATTGTCTATATCAACTGCTTTGATGCGGAAATGACCGGCAGTAAAATTAATATTTTTAAAAAGATATCTATACGCTGAATAACTGCCTGTTGCAGGTGTTCTATGAACATTGAAAAAATTGCGGCCATCGGTGCTCAGCTCAATATCAAAAAATGCCGCATTGGTTTCAATGCCTGTTTGCCAGGCCAGTTCTACGCCACAATTTATTTCCTTTGCACGGAATGAAAATAACTGAACCGGCACGACAGCACATTCCACCGCGGTAACAGTGGCATTGTATGCCGTACCGGATCCCTGTCCAGGGCCGGCTGATAGAGGGATTCCATCGGTATTTACTGCGCCGGCCAGAGATCCGTTGCTGTTAAGATCTGCCTGGGTAAAATTAGCGGAACCTTCAATCGCATCCGGGCAATTGTCGTTATCTGAATCAAGATCAAAATAATCGAAAATCGCGTCAGCGTCTGTATCATAACAATTTAATCTCCTAACAGAAATATCATCTATCGCAAAATCATTATCGTTTCCGCCCAATGAAATATTTAATACCTCCAACCGGAATGAAGTTACCCCTCCTGAATTGAAATCTCCCGCTGCGCGTCTCCAGTTGGAAGGGAGAACATTGGATCCTACCGGAAGTTGCGTTGGTAATATTTCACCGGTTGAAAAAGCCGCTACCACCTGGTTGTCGGTCAGCCTGCGCATCCTTACTTCCAGGTTAGGCAGGGTGCCGGTATAGGAAGGATCGGTTATCGCATTAATTGCCCAGAGAGACACGGTATAATCGCTGTTTGCCGAAAGCGTCAGGTCTTGCTGATAAAAAATAGCCTGCGCTGAAAAGCTGTTTACGGCCAGGTAGGAATCGTCCCCCGTACCGGTGGTATGACCGTAGAGATTTTGCCAATGCTGCTCCGTGGAATGAATATTATTGCACCAGGAATAACTGGTAACCACGTAGGTGCCCGCCGGGTTGAGCGAATTGATACCTGTACCACCAAAAATATAAGATCCACCCGCAGGTGTTACATCCAGGTCCCTGGCTGTATTCAAGATGCTTCCAAAACTACCATTGAATTCAGCTGTATTTATTACCGGGCTACATTCCGTTATGTCTGGTATCCCATCATTGTCATCATCCAGGTCAGCTGTGTTCAATATCCCGTCTCCGTCACAATCATTTGCCGGCCCGGTGCATTGAGCCGATGAATTCAATACATTCATTAAAAAAAAAGAGGAGAGTAGTAAAATTTTCATACGCCCGGTTTGGAATCAAATTTATAAAGAAATATTCATATGTAATTAAAACTTTATGTATTTTTTGCCTTTGCCACAAAACGCACTCTGGTTGACATAGAAGAGGTTTGGGTAAGTGTTTCAAAGTTGTGTCTCCTTTAAGAGCGGTAGGCATAGCTAACTGCCGGCTTTGCTTCGAGCCATGAATAATGCTCTAACAAGTTGTTCTACGTTTGATAAAATTTTTTAAAATAACGGCTTCTAATGAGGAGGTCCCTGGTGCCTCCCATGATTGCATCGGGGCGGGCGGGAAGACAGCGTTAGCAGTACACGCAAAGATTAAAATCGTTACTGTCTTCCCAAACAAGAAGGACCTCATTAAGCGAACCCCGATGCATAGTTTTTTTATTAATGATTTATGGGGTCCAATGCCTCCATGATGGCATCGGCATAAGCAGGAGCATAGCGGGCGGAATTAAAACGCTTTCTATCCGCCTTACTCAAAGCCGCTTTATCTTCCTTATTTCCTCCAAACTTCTTCACGATCCAGGGCAGCGTTAGTCCCTGCCCCAATAAAGAAAACAATACAACAGCAATAGAAATAAAAATGATCTCATCCCGCATGGGAAAAGCTGTATTGCCCGAAAGCGTCAATGGCAGACCCAGCGCAATGGCCAGCGATACAATGCCCCTCATGCCTGCCCACGTAATGATGAGACTTGTTTTGGAATCGAAGAGGGCATCTTCGCTGATGCGGCGTTTGCCCTCGAAGGCCTTTTTTAAATTAAACTGTGGCAGGTATACTCTTGCCAGCCGCGCCAAAAATGCTACCACCGTTATGCAGACAAAGTTCAGTGTTTTTTTCTGGCCTTTTTTCAGCCAGGCAAGCTGGTTCTAACACGGGTATAATATTCATAGATAAAGGCATCCTTTAAACAGATCACTTTTTTTGGCTATTTTTGAGTCATTTACCATCCGTTAAAAAACTGCCTCATGCAACAAAAACTCCTGTTGATTTCTTTGGTCTTCATCATCTTTGGATACGGTTGTAAAGATGATCAATCAACAACAATTGCTACGCCTGCTTATCTAAAAGCCATTGTGCCCTATGTACAGGGACAAACCTTTAAATACAAAGCCAGCGGCGGCGGCATTATCAACGTAACGATGAATGTGAGTTCGCACTTTCAAAGCCAGGCTGCCTGCAGCGGTTGTGAAGAAACCGTAGTAGAAAAAGTGCGCTATAGCTTTAATACAAATGGTGGGCTGATGGTAGAAATGAATATTGATAACAGGCCCATAATCTTTATGACCATTTGGTCTCCTACAGAAAATCTTCAGCTTGGCACAGGGTTCGATCTTATGACCGCAAACGGCACAGCCACATTATTGTGCAATACCGGCAACCAGGTCTGCCTGCCTTCTGTAACCTTAAACGGACGCACATTTACCGATGTAATTGAATTAACAAACGGCAACCAGCCCGACAAAATAACCAGGGCTTATTACAACCTCCAACAAGGATTAGTGGGCTTCGTATATGGCAATGGTCTGACTTATCGTTTGGAAGATTAATGTGACCTTTATCTTTTGATGCCGGCGTAAAGTTAGAAAATAACCGCTTGCCAGCCTGGCAAAAAATAAGGCAGTCTTTAAAAATAAGGATCAGAGATCCTTCGTGCCTCAGGAAGACAGTACGATTGTATTACTTTCATCTAATAATGAGATCCCTCGTTTCGGGAAGAAAGTAAAGAGGAAGATTATTGCTTTTAATGATGAGATCCTTCGTACCTCAGGAAGACAGTACGATTGTATTACTTTCATCTAATAATGAGATCCCTCGTTTCGGGAAGAAAGTAAAGAGGAAGATTATCGCTTCTAATGATGAGATCCTCGTTCCTCAGGAACACAGTAAAGAAGAAAACGTAGTCGAAAGCCTAATGCTGAAACGTAAAAAACTCAATGGCATATCTTTTGTATTTACCATGCCATGAAAAAAATCCTCGCAGCCGTTGTTGTTATAACCCTTATATCCTGTAACAGTGAGACCACCCAAACCAAAAAAGAGAAATCAGCCAAAACAGCGTTAGAAAAAAAGATATCCAAAAGAGATCTTACCATCAATGCCTCCAATGCCTACAGCGACCTGTTTCTGGACAGCACAGCCATGATTAGTTTCTTTATACAGGAAAAACCCGGAGACTCATTGGTTAGGCGCATTACCAGTTTTTACAATACCCGCAATTATCAATATGCCTGGTTTAATTCAGCAGGTCTCACAGAACAGGGCCGGGGGTTTTGGAACCTGCATGAATATGCTGCCACTTATTCCAACGATAGCTTTTTAGTAAATAAAGAATTATCTAAAACAATCAATACTTTACTAAATGCGTCTTCCGTAAAACTCAGCGCTGCACAAAAAAATATGCTGCAGGCAGAGTTGACGCTTACCAGCCATTTTATTTTATATACCCTCAACAATGTTGAAGAAGGTTTTATTAAAAGAAAAGAGATGGAGCGCTTCGTTCCCCGTTTTAAAGAAGACCCGATGCAGCTGGCAGATTCGCTGCTTACAAAAAAACACAAGGATGGTAAATATTATGCTGATGTAAATGAGCCTTACAAACAATTGAAAACGCAACTGCAGCATTATTATGATGTAGCCAAAGCAGGTGGCTGGCCCATGATTGATGCCAGCGCAAAATCGCTGAAAACCGGTGCCGGCGGGGCTGATATCATACTGCTCAAAAAAAGATTGTTTCTTAGCGGCGATATGTCGCAGGACACATTGCCTGTATACGATGCCGCGCTGACAGCCGGTATTAATAATTTTCAACTACGACATGGATATGCAGCTACCGGGCAATTAACCGATGCACAATTAAAGGATATGAACGTGCCTGTAGTTGAAAGGGTAAAACAGCTATTGGTTAATATGGGCCGTATGCAGTGGATTATTCATCAACCGGAAGGGCAATTGTTAATGGTGAATATACCTGAGTTTAAACTCCATGTAATGGAAGGAAAAAATAAAGCATTTGAAATGCCTGTAGTGGTAGGAAAACAAGGAAACAATACCGTAATGTTTACGGGCAATCTGAACCAGGTGGTATTTAGTCCTTATTGGAATGTGACGCCGGATATTGTTAAAGAAGAAATCTATCCTGCCATGCAACGGGATCCTAACTACCTGGCTAGCCACAACATGGAGCAAACCGGTACAGACGGCGGCTTGCCGGTAGTGAGACAATTACCGGGACCAGATAATTCGCTCGGCCAGGTTAAGTTTTTATTTCCCAATAGTTTCAACATTTATTTTCATGATACCCCGGCTAAATCATTATTTCAAAAAGACAAGCGGGCTTTTAGCCATGGTTGTATCCGCCTGGCAGAGCCGGCCAAACTGGCGAGGTATTTATTAAAAGATCAGTCTGCCTGGAGCGATGATAAAATTGATGCTGCCATGAACAGCGGGGAAGAAAAATATGTGAAATTGCAAAAAGCAATTCCGGTGCTTATAACTTATTATACTGCCTGGGTAGATGCCAATGGCCTCTTGCATTTTGCTGAGGATATTTATGGGCATGATAAAGATGTGGCGGAGAAAATGTTTTTGTAGCAGGAGAAGGTTGATGGAATGATTAGATGAACCCTGTATGCATAATATTTTCAGCCGGCTAACTCCCTGATACAATCAGGGCTGAATTGCCAGGCACAAGTGGACCGCTTTGCGGAACAATATCCGGTATAGGAACGTAAACGCTGATATAAATAAAAGATGAAAAAAACTTTCTTCTATTCATGAGATCCTTCGTGCCTGAGGATGACAGCAGAGATGGTATTTCTTTCTTCTAACCATGAGACTCTTCTAATTTACTAATCTCTAATCAACCAATCTTTATCTCCTCACTCCGGCGTGCGCTCCACCGGCATTTCCCTTTTTAGATGCCTGATGACCGGTTGGGCCGTTAACCCGTGAATGAATACCGATACGAGGATGGTAAAAGATACCAGCGCCCATAATTGCGACTGATGATTAAAACCCGTTTCATTTAATGCAAAGGCCAGGTAAAAGATGGTACCGATGCCTCTTATTCCAAAAAAGCTAATGGCGAGTTTTTCTTTTTTATGTATGCGGGCGGTGAACAGGGCTGCCAGCACCGACACAGGGCGGATAATAAATAAGAATAACAAAGTAAAAATGACTATTGGCCAGCTAAGCGCATCCAGTATGCCACTTACCAGGCTGCCGCCAAATAAAATAAGCACCACGGCAATGAGTAAACGCTCCGACTGGTCAGTTACATCGTGCAGGTTTTGGTGGTACCCGTGCCCTTTTTCAAAATGGCGAAAATTAATGGCAGCCACAAAAACTGCTATAAATCCATAGCCGTACAGCAGTTCGGTAAGGCCGTAAACAACCAGGGTAAGGGCGATGGCCAAAAAGCCATCATTGGTTTTTAAAAAGCTGAATTTTTTGGGAAGCGAAAACACCAGGTAACCTGCTCCCTTGCCCAGGATAAACCCCATGATAAGTCCTGCTGAAATTTTATATAATACATCATATAACAACCAGCTGGTTAAGCCGGCATCTTTGCCATTCATCATCATGGCCAGGGCAATCGCCAGCCATGTAAAGGGAAATGCCATGCCATCATTCATGCCCGCTTCAGCGGTGAGGGTAAATCTTGTTTCTGATTTGGCGCCTTTATTGGGCGGACCTACCTGCACATCTGCCGCCAGCACGGGGTCGGTTGGAGCAAGGGCTGCGCCCAGCAACACTGCTGCAGCAATATCTAATTTCAAAAAATAATAGCCTACGGCCGCTGCTCCAGCAATGGTAAGCAACATGGATATTGATACGAGCTTCAGGGGGCTTGCCCAGTTACGCAGCGTAAAGGAACGGTCTATTTTTAAACCCGTACCCATTAATGAAATAATGACCACGAGTTCTGACAGGTGAATGGTAAGTGACGCATTGTTTTGCGGCAGGGCAGAAGGCAGGTAGGAAGGAAACAACCAATACAGGAACGCACCCGCCAGCACATAAATGATGGAGTAGGAGATGCCTGATTTTTTGGTAATAGCCGGCATCCAGGCCATAGCAAAACTTGCCAGGCCAATGATGCTGAGTAAGAGGATGTATTTATCCATACCGGAATATAGGTTAAAAGCCGGTACCAATCCTTTTTTGCTCCGCTGCTGTTGCTTTTCTTTTGTTGGCAGTATATGCTATTTTCAGAGGCAAAATAGAAGACATGAAAAGTATTATCCTTTTTTTGGATTGTAATGGATCAAACAAACATCCCTTGCGACTAAGCATCTTTGCGGTAAAATAAAAGGGGGCATAATTTATTACCACCGATGAGTTTTCTCCTCTTTCTTTAAACTCCTGCATTCATTATATTTGTTACACAATATCGCCCCGGTTGGAGCACACCTGTTCGTGTTTCCACGAAAAGGAATAAATGAGGCAGAAATAAAACTAACTTTAAACTTATAATACATTTTATATAATAACCCTTTATATTAACAAGATTGTACAATTGCAGGAGGAGAAAATTGCGTTATATGAGCGGATGTTGAAGGAGAAGGAAGAGATGAAGAGCGCCTGGAGAAGTTGATCCATAAGTAGTGATACTATGCACCGGCTGGTCATTCATGCAACCCCCAATATTATAAATATATTTTATTATCATTGACGCTACAAAACAATAGACAAAATATAGTAACAGAATATTAATTTACAATGGTTTATGATTTAAGGAGTATCGTCTTATGGCGTAAATCATTGTGTTACGCCTCATTCTAAAGACCAACTGTTCAACTATAAACACTAACCGAAAAACTATTAACTAAAACTCGTTTGGACATTGCAGATTCCATTAATCATGGATGCTATGACCTTGGCCTTAAGGCAGGCACAGAATTCTTCAGTAGGTCAATTTTGAACAATAGCATCGGAAGAAAAATGGTATTATGAAAATTTATTTGCCAAACCTCCTTAAATGGGTAGACAAATCACAAAGAAATGGCTAACTAACGAAGTTTACAATTACTGTACCGGTCACAACCAACCAAAATACAGAGCTATCAAATAAAAAAATAAGCGATTCATGAATATCCCTATCTATAAAAATATAAATAGCCTTTTGCAGGCAAACGGACCTGAAGTTAAGTCAGGAAATTCTGAGTTTAGTATTAGTCAAATCAGGAGAACAAAAGGCTCGGGATTGAAAAGGAAAGCACACAGGACCGAATTTTATGGGCTCACGTTTATTGAGAGCGGTCAAGGTAAAATTTGTATTAACAACAACTGTTATGAATTTGAAGATAATATGCTGATTGCTACTAGTCCCGGACAGATTATAACGCTGGAAGTAGATAATATCTCATATGGCTATACCATTTTCTTTACATCTGAATTTTTAAATGAACATTACCCTGAAACCATTGAAAAGAAATTTCCTTTTTATAAACTAAATGCCGACAGTTTACCGGTGATTAACAAAGATGGCAATCATTTTAAAATCTTGTTCAGGGCAATAAATGTAGAATACCATACAAAAGAGCCAGAGTACATGAACATTATCAGAAGTTATTTGCTGGTGCTTTTAAATTTAGCCAACAGGCATTATTTAAAAAAAACAGATACTTCAAACTTTCGGAATAAAAAATATGAGTTAACTGTAGAATTGGAAAGACTTGTTGCTCAAAATATGCCGGAACGAAAAAGCATAACCTACCTGGCAAAAAAACTTTCCGTCAGTTCCAAACATTTAAGCGAGATAGTTAAAGCGACCACAGGCAAAACGCCTTCAGCATTTATTACTAATATTTATATGCTAGAAGCAAAAAAACTTTTAATGCATACCAGTTTGTCCATTATTGAAGTGGCGTACCAGCTTAATTATGATGACCCATCTTATTTCAACAAAGTTTTTAAAAGGCAGTTTAACATGACTCCTCTACATTTCAAAAAGCAATTGGTAAGATAATTACCCTCAATTATGACTTATGTACCGTCCCAGTAGTTATATTCTCAGCAATTTTGCAGAGAAAAAAATAAATAATGGAAAAGGGAAATGTACAAGAGATAAAATTTCTACAAAAAACAAGAATTGGCAATTTAATCCTGTAAAACGGCATGGCAATGGCTCTCATGACCAGGAGCCGTGCTGACATAAACGGAATAAACAGCGATTTATCCGCTTTGTATTATGCACAAAGAGCATGTGTCGGCTTATTAATTACTGAAGGCATTAATATTTCTTTACAGGCATTAGGCAGTCCTTTTACACCGGGTATTTATGCGAGAGCGCAAATAGATGCTTTTGAAAAAAAAGGAAACAAAATAACTGTAAGTGCAAATGATGACAGTCATTTCATCTTATTTGGCGGAACACCTCTCAATGAACCAATTGTAGGTTACGCATCATACGTAATGAATACACAATAGCAAATAAATCAGGTAACAATGGATTATCAACACGGTAAAAAGGGTACAATTTAGTTTTAATATTAAAAAGAGAAAAATGAGAGCAAATAACACAAAAATCTTTCTTGAAATGATTGAATTATTCAGGAGTCTTGATATAAAAAGCTCGATGAGCTATTATTCAGAAGATGCAATTTATCGGTACGGCGGTTTACCATACGTAGTGGGTAAACAAGCAATTGAAGAATTGGCTAATAGTTCACATCTTGATTTTATTGCTCAATTGGATTTTAAAGTTTTGCAAACCTGGGAAAACGAAAATACCGTTGTCGCTCAGATGGAACTTCTACATATACTTAAAGACGGCAGAGAACTAACGTTACCCTGTATGGATGTGGTAACTTTTGATGAGAATGGAAAGGTAAAAGAATTCCTTGTTTACATTGATAGCTCTCCATTATTTGAAAAACATTAAAAAACAGAAATGAAACTTTTACAAAAAACAAAAATTCAAAATGCTGCCTTGCAAAACAGCATGGCAATGGCTCCAATGACCAGGAGCCGTGCTGACCAAAACGGAATAAACACCGACTTATCCGCTTTGTATTATGCACAAAGAGCAGGTGCGGGCTTATTAATTACGGAAGCCATTAATATTTCTTTGCAGGCATTAGGCAGTACTTTTACACCGGGTATTTATGCGCACGAGCAAATAGATGCCTGGAAAAAAGTAACAAAAGCCGTACACGAAAAAGGCGGAAAAATATTTGCACAACTTTGGCACACGGGTCGTGTTGGACACTCTATTGACAGAGGAGGTGTTTTGCCTGTGGCTCCTTCTGCTATTGCCATCGAAGGCCAACAACATTTTACGTCTCAGGGACCAAAAGACTATGAAGTACCACGAGCATTGGAAAATGCTGAAATCAAACAAATTGTGCAGGATTATAAGCAAGCAGCAATCAATGCCGTTGAAGCAGGTTTTGATGGTGTTGAATTGCATGCAGCCTTCGGGTATTTACCCAACCAATTTTTAGTAGAAAGTGCCAACCAACGCACAGATGAATATGGCGGAAGCATTGAAAACAGAAGTCGCTTTGTATTAGAAGTTATGCAAGCTATGGTGGA
>JACMKX010000052.1 GCA_014379905.1 Ferruginibacter sp.
CTGTCGAGAAATTTTTGATAAATGATAGATATCTCCATTCCGCCCCGGCCCTTGCTTCCCGGACTCAATTTGGAAATATTAATATCATAACTCACGGCAAAGGAGAGGGGTTTCATTTCCAGTTTGGCTACAGGAATAATAGCATCCTGCCAGCGTATATATGCACCTCCATGTACAATAAATCTTGGCTCATCCGGTGATTCCAGTTTCATGGAGTACAGCAGGCCGCCAATCACTTCTTTGTAAGCACCTTGTGTGCTATAATCGGCCTCAATAGTAATGTAATTGTATTCTGTAACATTGGCGCGAACGCCGCCAGAAGCCACCCATTTGGGAGTGAGCTCAATATCACTATCAGTATAAAAGCTTGCTTTTTTTGCCTTGTTAAAATGATGGTAAGCAATACCGGCATACATATTATTCCCCGGTTCTGTACCCAGCTCTGTATTAAAACTCAGTCCAACACTTCCATCAAAATAAGAATAGGACGGAGAAGGAAAGGTTTCGCCGTTGTACGTTAATTCATTGTAGTGCGTTCCGTCGTACTGGCTGTTGGTAGTAATTTTTGAAGGGTCTAACCTGCGTTGTACATAACCCGCCATTACACCCAGCGACAGGTAGCTGCTGCGCTGGTTACTCAATGATTTATGGTAATTGAATGCCGGCAAAATATGAGTGGAGGTAAGTGCAACGGCCCCGGCCCTGTCATACAAAACCTGTGCGCCGATGGTTATAAAATCATCTGACTTGCCCAATAAACTTTTATACTCAATATTGGCCGAGCCGGTCTGGTAAGCATGTGCCACTGCATTGTATTGCGAGCGGTAAACAGACTGAATTCTTATATCTCCCGAAAAAATGCCTGCCAATGCAGGATTGCGTAGCAAAGGGGTTTCAAACATTTGGGAAAAATGTATGTCCTGTGCGCCAGCTTTTTTGCACAACAGTAAAGTGGCGCAACAAAACAGTAAGTAAAAAATTGGTTTCATAATTAAGACCTGGATTAGGTGGATGATTAGATAATAGATAATGTTCATTTTGAAAAGCTGTCAGCCTGAGCCTGTCGAAGGCAAACCTGGCAACTATTAATATTATTTATTTCAAACTGCAACACGACCAATTCATAGTTTTATTTTTTATCGTATCAAGGCAACATCGCCTTTGTAAACAATTGTTTCTTTGTTGTCGCAAATAATTTCAAATACATACACAAATACATCAGGGTTTAATTTTTGCCCGCGGAAGCTTCCATCCCAGCCGCTGCCTGCATCATTTGCTTTAAAATTATTTCTTTCAAAAACCATTTCTCCCCATCGGTTAAAGATCCTGGCAGATTTGATGGTGAATAATCCTGTGCCCCTTGGGTAAAATATTTCATTGGCACCATTGCCATTGGGTGAAAAAGTATTGGGAATAAATACATTGGCATTGTTACATAAAACCTGTACTCGTACATTGTCTGTGGCAGTGCATGCACCCGGGTTGCTTACCCTTACCAGGTAGTCGGTTGTATAGTTGGGTTTTATTTCAATACCGGGATAAATAGTACGAATTATTCCTGTTGAAGGCGTCCAGGTAACCTGGGTAACATCGTTTGAAATAACAGGCATGATCGTTTTTGTTTGCCCCACATTCATAATTATATCTGCCCCTGCATTTACCGTGGGTATTGGATAAACTTTAACCGGGAAGTAGGCGGTATCTTTAAAACAACCCACACTGTCGCTTCCCACCAGCATGTATCTTGTTGTAGTGGCAGGTGATGCTTTTACTACCGCGCCTGTCGTATTATTCAAACCCGTTGAAGGACTCCATTGGTAAGTACTTGCGCCCATAGCTATAAGTGTGGCAGACTCACCTGCACACAACGTGTCGGCCCTTCCGGCCTGCATACGGAAAGGCTTGTGTACATTCACCCATACAGAATCTTTTTTAATACAACCCGCTGCTGATTTTCCTGTAACAATATACTGCGTGGCTATTGCCGGGTTGGCCAAAGGCGACGGACAATTAGTACAGCTCAGCCCGGTAGCAGGCGACCATGTATAACTGGCAGCACCCGTAGCATTAAGCGCTTTGCCGCTTCCCAGGCAAATACTTTTATCTGTTCCTGCATTTACACCAGGTAAGGCAAATGCCTGTATCGAACTCATGGCGGTATCTTTACAACCACTACTGTTGGTTGCTGATAAAGTAATATTGTAAGTACCACCATTCACAAAACTCAAACTGTCTATTGTTTTGTTATTGATGATGCGGCCATCACTGAATGACCATTGCCAGTTAATAAAAGCAGTATCTGCATTGAGTAAGTTGCCTGTAAATTGTGCAAGCAATGGTATACAACCGTTGGCAGATTGCGTGATGGATATAGAAGGCGCCTTTACAATTTTTATTGGCTGGGCCGAACTAACAGAATCCCTACAGCCGGAAGCGGTAGTAACTTTTAATTTTACAACATAAATTCCTGTTGCAGTGTAATTGTGCATTGGGGCAACGGCACTGGAAGTTTGCCCGTCGCCAAAATTCCAATGGTAACTTACAATAGCATCGTTGCTTACAGAATTATTGATGAACTGTACATTTCCATTATCACACAATAAGAATTTGTCGGCGGTAAAAGCTGCGGTAATTCCCTTCACAAAAATAGTATCCTTACCTGTTATTGGAACCGTACAACCGGCAGCATCTTTCAGGATCATTTTTGGAAGATAAATTCCGGGTATGGTATAGGTATGAGAGATGATGGAATCATTTGTTGTAATGGTATTTCCGTCGTTAAAATCCCATACAAAAGAAGACCTGTTTTGTGTACTGCCAATAAAGTTTACCGTTAGTGGCGCACAACCGGTTCTGTTGGTATAGGTAAAACTTCCTTTAGGGCCTTTTACCGTAATTGTTTTTGTTTTTACAGAAGTACATCCACCGGCACTGGTAATGGTAAGTTTTGCAACAAACACGCCCGACTCATTGTAAAAATGCGAAGGACTCGCAGCATTCGAAAATGTACCATCACCAAAATCCCAGCGATAGGTTGCCTGGTTTACTGAAATATTGCTAAACTGTACAATAAGTGGCGGGCAACTTCCTGTGGAATCGCTTACCATAAAATCTGCCACCGGTAATACAATGCGGATATAATTATTTTTGATGAGTTCGCTGCTGCAACCATATTTGTCTGTAATGCGTAATGTAACAGCATACAAGCCGGTTGCAGTGTATACATGCGCAGGTGTTGCAAGGGTGCTGGTTTGCCCATCCCCAAAATCCCATGCATACGTAAGTTGAGGGCCGGTAGACTGGTTGCTGAAAACAACACCACTTCCCGGGCAGGATAAAGTAACTGTAGTTTTAAATGCTGCTACTGGGGTCGATATAACCAGGTGATTTGGTTTTGTAATAGTGCCTGTGCATCCTGCTGCATCCTTTATAGTTAACGACACATTGTAAATTCCACTGCCTGCATAAGCGTGTGTAAAAGGAGGTGCTGTTAAAATAGCTGTATTGCCATCTCCATAATTCCAGGTCCATTCGGTAATAGGATGTATACCATCTGTGGTACTAAGATCATTAAAGTTTACAGCTGTGTTCAAACAACTGCCTGGTACAGCCGCATTAAAATTGGCAACAGGCCCATTCACCCTGATATAGTTGAGAAGCTTTGCAGTGTCTTTACAACCTGCGGCATCTGTAATAATTAGGGTGACTGTGTAATTACCACTTGATAAATAACTATGTGTTGTTGTTTGGCCTGTGGCAGTGCCGCCATCACCAAAATTCCACTGATAATTTATAATGCCACCGGGGTAGCGATTGGTGGCAGTAAAAACTGCCCCTGATCTTGCGCAAAATTCAGTTTGTGATGCGGAGAAATCAGCCACTTCATCGGCAATGATCACCTGGCCGGTCTTTGTATGCGAACAACCGGTTTGCAGGTTGCGCACAGTTAATTGAACAGTATAAGTTCCGGGTGTGGCGTACGTATGTACAGGGCTTACAAGGGTGGAAGTATTGCCATCTCCAAAATTCCATGACCATTCATCTGCACCGATAGAACGATCTGTAAAATTTCTTACATAAGGCTGATCACAATTAAAATTTACTTCAAAGTTTGCAATGGGAGGCTTAACGTGTATGTAATTTGGATTTTTTAAAGTATCGTAACAGCCATTGTTACCAACAAGTAATGTTACAGTAAACATGCCCGTATCCTGGTATTGATGCGTAGGATTTTGAGCGGTAGAAGAACCACCATCACCAAAATACCAAAGCCATTCAGTAATGGTGCCTGTGCTGTTGTCTGTAAAATTTACGTCGCTAAAAGCACATACATCCCTGGGCGTTGCAGTAAATGCAGGTTGTGGTTTTACAGAAGCAATAATGCCTGCGGCAACTATAGCGGTGTCTTTACATCCGCTGATGGTAGTAACTATCAGCGTAATATCATAACTACCCGTTGCAAATACATGTGTTGGATTTTGTTGGGAAGCTATATTGCCATCACCAAAATTCCATAAATATTCAGCAATGGGTTCAACACTGTTTATAGTGGATGAAAAGGTCCAGCTAAAAGGCGCACAACCTTTTTGGGTGAGCTGGTTAATATTTACTTCCGGTAGTTGAATTTTTATGTAATTATTTTTTACCAGTGTATCCGAACATCCGTTTGCATTGGTAGCTATTAACATTACAGTGAATGTGCCTGCTGTGGTATAAGTATGCACTGGGTTGGCAAGGGTAGAAGTATTTCCATCTCCAAAATTCCAGCTGTAATTGATAGCACCCGTTGTAACATTATTAAACGAAACGGTATAAGGTGCCTTACAGCCTGCTGTATCTGTGGTATTAAAATTTACATTGGCTCTTGTGGTCACCGTAACATTATTGATGACAGAGTCTTTACAACCTGCAAAATAACCCAGCAATTTAATGCTGTAATTTCCTGCTGCTGCAAAAGTTTTTACGGGACTAAAAATGGTGGAAGTAGTTCCATCTCCAAAATTCCATACAACAGAATCAGGAGCAGGTGCCGATGTATTGGTAAATGTTACCGGTACGCCTTCACAAATGGCAGGTGCCGTAAAAGACGGTTGTAAGGAACCAACATGTACTGCATTGGTTAATGTAGCAGTATCCCTGCAGCCATCTGCACTGCTGGTAATTAGTTTTACCGTGTAGATCCCGGTAGCTGTATAAGTATGCGAAGGATTGGCCAATGTGGAGCTGCCTCCATCGCCAAAAAGCCAGGCATAAGATAGTATACCGTTGCCTGCAGACTGGCTTTGAAAATTTACAGTATGCGGAGCGGTGCAACCTGTAGGATCAGCAATAGTAAATGCAGACTGCACTTCCGGAAATGCAGTGATGTAATTGCTTTGATAAAATGTTTGCGTACACCCTTTCGAGTTAGTGATCTTTAAAGAAACATTATAACTACCCGCGGATGTGTAAGTGTGTGAAGGATTAGCAGCAGTTGATGAAGTGCCATCTCCAAAATCCCAGAGATAGGTATTAATAACACCACTACCTGCGGTGCTGTTGTTGGTAAAAGGTATGGTTAATGGAAGACAACCACTGGTAACAGCCGCTGTAAAGTTTACAACAGGTGCGGCATGAATAGTTATGTATTGCGATTTTACAATGGAATCTATACCGCCTGCATTTTGTATCACCAGTTTTACGGGGTAAGTACCGGGATTAAAATAGGTAACCGTAGGATTTTGCAGGTAAGAAATAGTACTGTTGCCCAGGTCCCATTTCCATTGGGTTGGATTGCCGGCAGATTGATCGTTAAAGCGCACAATAAGCGGCGAACATCCTTCTGTAACGGTAGCGGTGAATTGGGCAGCGAGTTGTGCTTTTGAACCATAGGAAAACAACAACAGGATTGCCACAATTCCAAACGGTCTAGGTAACCAGTTGTTCATGTGTATTTGGATTATCGGATTATTTCAGCCAGGTGGTTGAATGCTTACTTAACAGGGGTTTCAAAAAAAAATTGTGTAAGCTTTATATTTTTTTTGGAATTGCCCCGGAATGCTGAAAAACACTACAAAAAATGAATTTTTCTTCTAACAGCAATTCGAAGTCTTTCTACATGCGTTTATGTATTATAAAAATTAATTAGATAAACCCGGGGGGAATTATTTAATGTCACCCCTTCGGGGTTGCGATATCCTAAGAGATGCACGTTTTATAATAGAGCCAGCCTTCCAGGGTTTCAAACACCTGGAGCCGTAGGGATTGATACGCGGATTAAGAGACCGTCTCAGGTTTACAAATCTTATTGACCCGTTTTAGTTACCTTATTCCCACTGGCAGCGAATACATAAACAACATAATTGTTCCTGCATTTTTACCTTTCCTTTTGTAGCTTGGGAAATTAAAACAATGACTATGCAACAGATCCTGCCCGAAGACCTTATAATAATTGATATTGAAACAGCTTCTGTATCTCCCAACTTCGATACGCTCAATGAAGAATGGAAAATATTGTGGGAAGAAAAAACAAAATACAGTTTGCCCGAAGGCATGAGTGCTGCAGAATTTTATCCAAAGCGGGCGGGCATCATGGCAGAGTTTGCAAAGATCGTTTGCATTAGTATGGCTTACTTTAATAAAGAAGAAAAACTAAAGATGCGGGTAAAATCTTTTTATGGTTTTGATGAGAAGGAAATACTGCAACAGTTTTTAACTACTATTAATAAAATTGAAGCACACAACAATCGCTGGTGTTTTGCAGGGCATAATATAAAAGAGTTTGACATTCCTTTTATCTGCCGCAGGCTGGTCATTAATTACCTGCCCTTACCGGCTTACCTCGATTTTCAAAATATGAAGCCCTGGGAAACCAATATTGTTGATACTTTCCAGTACTGGCGCTTTGGTGATTATAAAAATTATACTTCCCTAAAATTACTCGCAGCAGCCATGGGCATACCTTCTCCCAAGGATGATATTGACGGCAGTATGGTAGGCGATCTTTTTTGGAACGGTACAGAAGAGGAAAGAAAAATAAATTTAAAAAGAATTGCTGTGTATTGCCAGAAGGATGTGATAACAACAGGGAATATTTTTTTACGGTTTAAAAACAGGGAACCGGTGGGCATGGAGGATGTAGAAATAGTAGATGGGTAATGATAGATTATTGATTAATAATTATTAATTAAATGAAAAGGGCTACCAGATCTGGCAGCCCTTTTCATTTTTTAAAGTATGATTATTATTGTACTAACAGTTTATGTGTGCTGGTTGCACCATCGGTTACCACTTTAATAATGTACAAACCTTTGCTAAAGCGGGCAGTTTGTATAATATGTGTTTGATCGGCAGTGTTGATTTTTTCAACCAGTTTACCATTCATGTCAGTAACAAAGATCTGCGAAACACTGTTATTGTTTTTGCCCATGTAAATGGTAGCAAATGCAGTAGCAGGGTTTGGCGTTATCAATACCACATCTCCAGTGCCAAACAATACAGATCTTGTAACAGAATTCTCTGCCCTGCTGTCAATATCTACCATTCTTAAGCGGTAAAAATTAATACCTTTTGCAGGAGTGAAATCAGTTGTAGTGTAATTGATAGGACTGTTACTGTTACCTGCAGCAGCAACAGTTGCCACTACGGTCCAGTTTCTTTGATCGGTTGATCTTTCAATTACAAATTCGCGGCTGTTTAATTCCTGTTCTGTTGTCCAGGAAATTTTAGTAGTGTTGCCGGCTTTTTGTACAGCAAAACTGCTGATGCGAACCGGGAGAATAGAGAAGCAGGAACCGCCATTAAGTGGAGCGTCCGTTGCGCTGATCTGTAAACCCGCAGCTCCGGCGCCCGGGTTCACTGTATTTACATTACCGGTTGGCCATATACCATCTGCGTCAGCATTACAACCAATCACATTGCCGGTGGCGATATCAAACTGTTGTATAAGGCGAACACCATTTGCATTAGCATTGGGGATAATAGTGTTCCAGGCACCGGGGCTTTCGCTGTAAGCAGGCACAAAACTGGCCGGCCAGGTGGCGCCCGTGGTGGTAATGTTCTCCACTATCGTCATAGCCAGTGGTCTTTGAGTCCCCATGTTGCCATCTACTGTGGACCATAAACCTACTACGTTTCCTGCAGCGGCAGAAGAAATTCCTTTGATAAATGTTCCTGAATCAGCTGAATTGGGCGTTGTTCCAAATGCAAGGATCTCAATACCCAGGTTTAATGCAAACCTGTTTTGAATGGTAAATGGAGCCACGTCTTCTGCTACTGCAATGGTAGGGTATACCACACTGTCAACACCAAATCTTGCATTACCGGTATTTACATATCCAAATGCGCCGGTGAAAGATCCGGAAGCATCCGTTTCAAAAAGCCCAAAGTTCCCTGCGCTGGTAACACTTGGCCCGGATGAATATATAAAAGTCATTGGAGTTACTGTATGATCAAGCAGCAAAGGGTTACCTGCACCTAGGTTTGTGCTGCCAAAATCAGTAGCAGTGGCTGCCTGGTTAATGTAGCGGTAAGTGGTATTGGGCGAAAGGCCGGAAACGGTGGCATAGAACATCACCGGTAACCTGGTAGCAGTTCCCGAAGCTCCATATTGCGGAGTGGCTACCGATGTGAAATTGATCTGTGCAAGATTCGGCGAAACCCCTGTTGTAGTTGTTGTATTTGGATTAGCTGTTGCAGGAGTAGTAAGATAATTGTTAGAACCTGCAGAACCGTTGTATTCATATACCAACACAGTATATCCTGTACCGCCTAATAAGCCTGTAACGTTTACAGGGCCGGCAGCCGTTCCGGAGTATACTACGCGGTTTCCTGTACCCACATTAGCACCAGCAATATAGGCTGTACCGTCTGAAGGCAATACCGTTGCTACAGATGTTTGTTTCACCACTACCAACCTTGAGGTACCATTACCATTGGTCCAGTTTACATCGAAGCTGCTGTTGCCGATATTAGAGAAAATGATGTTGGTTGCCTGTACAGTTGGTTCAGCAACGATAACACTGCCGCTTACCGTAACAGCTGCGCCATCAACATCTCCACCACCTGCCAGCGTAACCGTACCATTTACAGCTCCTGCGGGAGCAGTAGCTGCAATGCGGGCATATACCGGGGTGGAAGCTAAAGTAGCAGATGCATAAGGGATGTTTACAGAGGTTGTGAAAGTGCCACCGGAAGTAAGGCTTACCTCAATATTGGCAGCAGCTGTTACACTTATGTTTCCGGGAAAGCCTGTTAAATTAGCACCAGATACATTGAATGTACCTTCTGCCGAGGGGTTGCCAGGCGTTGTGCTAAGTCCGGTGATATTTGGAGAGGCTACAATAGTAGCCACCGGCCCACCCGAACAGTTATTGGCAGCTGAAGAGGAATTCCTTGGACTAACTGTCAGAATTTCGAAATCAATACTGTTATTATTCGCATCCACACAGCCATTTGATTTCCTGAATATGCTCTGGGCAGTAGTGATGCCGGTTGTAACAAATGCTGCCGTTTCTGAACAGTTAGGTGAGCCGAAACCAATTACGTCAACAACAGTTGCGCTTGCACAACCTGCTGCACCCGAAAGCAGGGTAGCATTATTTACCAACGCTACCTTCCCTGAACTTCCGCTAAAGTTAGTTGTGGTAGGCCCTACAACATCAGCCGTAGGCAGTGCAATTCCAACAGTGCCGCTGGCGGCTCCCACAGCAATTAAAAAGTATTTGCCTGGATCGAGCGATGTGCCTGCAGGGATGTTGCCTGCTAATAGCCAGCTAACTGTTCCGGTGGCGGAGGCATATTGGGCAGTGTATCCGCCAATATTCGCAGCAGTAGTTCCAGCATTAAAAATTTCAACAAAGTCCTGGTTATAAGTAGCGCTGGTATTTCCGCCGCCGCCATACACCTGGCTGATTCTAACCTGTGCAAAAGAGCTTATTGCGCAGAACATTAATAATAGTGTAAAGATCTTCTTCATACATGTGTGTTTTTATGAGGGGCGAAAGTAAAAAAAAATGGCCTCATAAAGAGGCCATTTTTGAAGTACTTATGCACTTAACGTTAACTTAATTTGCTTTTTTCAGCATCATTAAGTAAACGGGAAAATGATCGCTGTAACCATAGTTGTAAGTCATACCATCCCAGGTGCGTTTGCTGTAACCCCGGAACTTGCCTGTTTTTTGTACAAGAAAGTCTTTATTGAAGATGACGGCTTTCTGGTAAAAATAACCCGCTTGTTCTTTTGGCAGCCAGTTGCCCGAAACAATTACCTGGTCAAATAATCCCCAGGCATCCTGGTAGGCAAGGGTGCCGATCCCTCTTTTATACATATCATACCAGGGATTGAATAATTCTGCGGCCGTTACTTTTTTGTCGTTGCCTTTGGCACCCAGTACTTTTGCAACGCTGGGGCTAATAGGATCATCGTTGAGATCGCCCATCAGCACTATTTTGCTGGCAGGGTTTGAATGCATCACGGAGTCAATATGAAGTTTGGCCACCCGTGCTGCTGCCGCCCTTGCCGGCATGGAACGTTCCTCGCCACCACTTCGGCTTGGCCAGTGATTTACATATACGTTAATAGTATCGCCATCCAGCAAACCCTTTACATACAATATGTCGCGGGTAGCCCAGGAATCTTTACTGCCCCCGGGAATTTTTACAAATAAATGATCGCTGAAAAGCGGTTTAAAATATTTTGGATTGTAAAGCATGCCCACATCCACACCGCGTTTATCAGGAGAATTGTAATGAACAAATTTGAGGTTGCGTTCTTTAAGCAACGGCATATGAATGAGATCGGTCAACACAGTATCGTTCTCAATTTCGGCTACACCCAGTATGGCCAAACCATCAGGATTAAGTTCTGTTCCCATCTGGGAGATAACATTCGACAATCTTTCCAGCTTGTCTTTATAAATACGGCCATTGTACCTTCTTTCACTGTTGGGCAAAAATTCTTCATCATCTACCATCGTGTTATTAACAGTGTCGTATAAGTTTTCCAGGTTATAAAAACCAATGAGGGAAACCTTGTATTTGTTTTGAGAATAAGCGTTTGAACTGATAACCAGTATAAAAACAAAGAATAGAATTTTTTTCATATACATTTAAATGGGCTCAAATATAGGCAGATCATTTACAGCATGGGTTATCTAATTATTAACTTCCTCACAAAATGAGCAGGGGCGGTGATTGTACAGTTACTTACCGTAATTTCGCCCCCTCAAATAAAAAAGAGCTTATGAATTTTAAATTTACCCGTGTGCTGATTGGGGTTGCTTGTTTGTTAGTGGGTATGGGTAGTAGCTATGCGCAGCAAACGCCTGCACCTACACCGCCGGCCCCACCTGCTTTGCCAAAAGATACTTCCATTGTTCAGGAAATGAAAGATGCAATAACAGATAATATTCCTACTATATCGCTGGATGAAAACGATATGCAGGATGGAAGTGCGCAAAATATTTCTTCGCAGTTAGGCGCAGGAAGAGACCCTTTTTTAAGCGCCGCTTCTTTTCATTTTAGTGCAGTACGTTTTCGCATTCGCGGATATGATGCCGATCTTTTCAGCACTTACATGAATGGTGTACCCATGGAAAACCTTGACAATGGTTTTACTCCTTACGGTTTATGGGGCGGTTTAAATGATGTGTTGCGCAACAGGGACCAGGTACATGGTTTAAAAGCCAATCCTTATGCCATGGGCGATATTGGGGGCATGACTTATTTTGATACAAGGGCCAGCCGCCAGCGCAAACAAACCAGCATTCAATATGCTGCCAGCAACAGGAATTATTTTAACAGGATAATGCTCACACATAGTACGGGCCTTAACAAAAATGGCTGGGCATTTACCCTTTCGGGTTCACGCAGGTGGGCAGAAGAAGGCTATACAGACGGAACTTACTACGATGGTTATTCTGCTTTTGTGGCGGTTGATAAAAAAATAAACGATCGTCATTTACTTTCGTTTACAGGCATGGTAACACCAACGGAAAATGGCCGCCAGGGTGGATCTGTACAAGAGATGCTGGATATAGCCGGTGATAATTTTTACAATCCTTACTGGGGTTACCAGAATGGTAAAAAAAGAAATGCCAGTGTTGCCAAAACAACACAGCCTGTTTTTATTTTAAGCCACGACTGGAAGATCAATGATAAGATGAGCCTTAGTACGGCCGCTGCTTATATTTTTGGTAAAAGAAGCGTGAGTGGTTTGGACTGGTACAATGCTGCCGACCCAAGGCCTGATTACTACCGCTACTTACCAAGTTACCAACTGGATTCTTCCTTTCGTGCACAGCAACTGCAAATGATGAAGAGCGATGTGAACCTGCGCCAGATAAACTGGGATAATTTATACAACACGAATTACGGAAGTACACAAACCATCAACAATGTAAATGGCATTCCCGGTAATACCGTTACCGGTAAAAGAAGCCGTTATATTTTAGAGAACAGGATCATTAATACCAACCGTTTTAATTTTAATACTACTTTAAACGCTAACATCAGCCGGCATATAGATGTTACAGCAGGAACATCATTCCAGTATCAGAAGAATGAATACTATAAGGAAGTGGAAGATTTGCTGGGCGGAGATTTTTATTTAGATCTTAACCAGTTTGCAGAAAGAGATTTTGGCAATGATCCCAACGCCAACCAAAATGACCTTAACAGGCCAAACAGGTTACTGGGTGTGGGTGATAAATTTGGTTATAATTATAACATTGAAATTAAAAGAGCAGCTGTATGGGCGCAGTCTATTGTTAAATTTAACAAGGTAGATTTCTTTGCCAGCGCCGAATATTCTTACACCGATTTTTTCCGTACCGGTAATGTAAGGGTAGGATTGTTTCCAAACAATTCTTTCGGAAAATCTAAAGTGCAGCAGTTTCATAACTATACAGCAAAAGCAGGCGTTACCTATAAAATAGACGGGCGCAATTACCTGTTTGCAAACGGCGCCTATATGACCCGTGCTCCGTTTTTTGAAAATGCTTTCATCGCACCCAGAACAAGGGATGCCGTACAGGATAATTTAACTGAAGAAAAAATAGCTTCGGCTGAAGCAGGCTATGTATTAAATGCACCGAAATTAAAACTGCGTTTTACAGGTTACTATACGCAAATGAGAGACCAGATGAATGTGCTTACTTTTTACCATGATGAGTACAGGAACTTTGTAAACTATGCCATCAGTGGTATTGATAAAGATCATTACGGAATGGAGTTTGGTGTAGATGCAAAAATTTACAAAGGGCTTAGTCTTAATGCAGGTGCCTCTATCGGCAGGTTTTATTATACCAGCAGGCAAAATGCTACTGTAACGGTAGACAACAGTGCGGCCATTGTTTCGAAAGACCTGATCTATTCTGAAAATTTCAGGGTACCAACGCCGCAGGAAGCTTACACTATTGGTTTGGATTACCGTTCTCCAAAATTCTGGTTCCTTAATATCAACTTCAATTATTTTGACAACATGTGGTTGGATTATAACCCGCTGAGAAGAACGGAAGGTGCGGTGAGTGGTGTTAGTCCTTCTGATCCTTTATGGACAAGCATCCTGGGGCAGGAAAGATTACAATCTCAATACACATTGGATGCATTTGCCGGCTACTCCTGGTTAATGAATAACAAGTTTAAAATGAAGAACCGCACTTTCCTTGTGTTCAATGTAGGCGTAAATAATATTTTAGATAACAAGGATATTGTATCCGGCGGCTTTGAACAATTGCGTTTTGATTTTGCTGAAAAGAATGTAAACAAATTTCCTGCAAGAAGGTTTTATGCCTATGGCCTCAACTATTTTGCAAGTGTGTCTTTAAGATTCTAAAGTGCCAGGCTGAGCCTGTCGAAGTCAACATATAAAAAAACTATTTAAATAAAATAAGTATGAACAAGTTTTTAAAATTTTCACTGATAGCAATATTGTTTGCCGGTGTAGGTATTGCATTGAATTCATGTAAAAAAGATTTTGATGCCCCTCCCGGTCCGACGGATCCAAACATTGTGGCCAACACTACTATAAAAGCATTAAAGGCATTGCACCAGTCTCCGGGAGCTTACGATGTAATTAATGATAGCCTGGTTATAGAAGGCGTAGTTATAGCCAATGACAGGAGTGGAAATTTGTACAAGCAATTATTTATACAGGACGCAACAGGTGCCCTGCAAATATTACTGGACGCAAACAGTTTATTTGGAAGTTACCCTGTAGGAAGAAAAATATTTATCCGTTGTAAAGGTCTTTGCATCAGCGATTACAATGGCACACCCCAGTTAGGTGTTAAAGCGCTCGTAGCTGGTTTGCCTTCTTTTGAAGCCATACCCGGTGCAATGATCAGCAAATATGTAGTGGGTGGGTCTTTGAATAATAGTGTATCCGCAAAATCTGTAACAATTGCCGACCTTGATGCGGCAGCTACCGAGGTTCCTTATTTACAGGGCTCAACCAGCGAAAGACAAATATGGCAAAATAAATATCTCTGCGACCTGATACAAATGGAAAACTTTGAATTTGCAGATACCCTATCAACTTATTCTGATACGTCTGTTTATAAGGCTACGCAAAACAAGGATATTAAAAATTGTGAGGATAAAGTGATCATTGTAAGAACCAGTGCATATGCAAATTTTGCGGGCCAAAAGGTGGCCGCTGGTAAGGGAACTGTAAAATCTATCTACACCATTTTCAGAAGCAGCCCAACAAATCCAAATATTACCAAGCAATTGCTTTTACGTGATCTGGATGATGTTCAGTTTACCGGGCTACGTTGTTCAATTTTTGAAGAAAGCTTTAGTGCTATTGGAGCTAATGGTGCAACTTTAAGCGGAGTGCCTGGCTGGAGTAATATTTCTGAAACCGGAACAGCTAAGTTTCAGAATGCAGTGTTTGGAAGCGGCCCTATGAAATGTGCAAAGATCACTGCATTTAGTTCAGGGCAAAGTACTGTAACGAGTTGGTTGATCTCTCCTCCTGTAAATCTTACTGGTTATACAACATATAAACTAAGATTTACTACCAGTGCAGGTTTCCCATCTGTTCAGACTCCGGATTTTAAAGTGTATATATCTACTACTTACAACGGAAGTACTTCCCCTTCTACATTCTTTACCAACCCACTTCCGGCAATTATAGCTGTGCCGGTGACAGGTTTTGGTCCGTTTATTTCATCCGGGAATTTAGACTTGTCTGCTTACGCAGGACAAACAATCTATATCGGTTTCAGGTATGATGGCGGCGATCCATCAAAAACCGCCACCTATGAAGTAGACGATGTAAAAGTAACAGGTCAGTAATCCGCACTAAATCAGCATTCATCATTGGAACGATCAGGAGACATTGTCAGTCTCCTGATCCTTATAGAACATAGTATCATGAACAAAATATTTACAAAAAGTTTTTTAATAATTATTTCCCTCCTGATGAGCGTTGGTTTTGTAAAGGCGCAATTGCTTAAAACAGAGGATTTCAATTTTACCGGTGCCTTATCGTCTAACGGATGGGCAGTTCATAGCGGCTCTCCAACCAATCCTATTTCAACTACAACAGGATTAACTTATTCAGGTATATTGGGTTCAGGTGTTGGTAATGCAGCACTGGTAACCAATTTGGGAGGCCAGGACGAGAACGTAACTTTTACTGCACAGAGTACAGACGGGCAGTCTGTTTATGCCTCCATGCTTGTAAACATTACTGATCCTGCTGCAACAAAAGCAGGAGATTACTTCTTCAATATTGGTGATGGTGGAGGAACTGCATTCACTTTGTTTTCAGGCAGGTTATTTGCAAAAATTACCGGAGGTGTAGTAAATTTTGGTGTCAGTAATACTTCCACCGCTACCTATGGCATCACGGCATTTGCAAAAAATACCACTTACCTTATTGTTATAAAATATACCATCAGTGTTGCAGGAAATGATCCCCTGTCACTTTGGGTTATTCCTTCCGGTGTTCCGGTTACAGAAGCTTTGGCAGGAGCGCCCGAAGTAACGAATACGGGTACGGCTGGTCAAAATACCATACAGGCATTGGCTTTGCGCCAGGGCTCCTCAACTAATTCTCCGCAGGCTGTAGTGGATGCTATTAAAATCGGGTTGAGCTGGGCTGATGTTACGCCGAGCAGCAACGTACCTGCGTCTTTAACAACAACAGGAACGATCGCCGATTTCGGAAACATTTTTATTGGTTCCACTTCCACTTCTCAATCCTATAATATAGCAGGAGCTAATTTAACTGGTGCACCAGGTAATATTACCATCACAGCCCCTTCAACCGATTTCCAGGTTTCGAACGATAACAGTACCTGGGCGGCAAGCACTACTGTTGCTTACACAACTGCAACCTTAACCTCAACACCAGTTTGGGTAAGGTTCAGCCCGCAAAGCGCAGGAACTAAGACCGGGAATATTAGCAATGCCGGCGGTGGAGCACCTGCAGCAATTAATGTGGCCGTGAGCGGTACCGGGGTTGCTCCCCTTACACCGGTGATTTTTGCAACAACCCTTACCGCTTTTGGAAGTGCTTGTTTGAATACTACTGAAGGACCAAATTCATTTACTATCAACGGCATCAATTTATCAACGGAAAATATAACCGTTGGGCCATTGGCGGGTTATACATTTTCTACGACTTCAACAGGTACCTATACCGCTTCATTAACCCTTACACAACCGGGTGGAATTTTCACCCAAAACGTATTCGTGAAATTTATCCCGACGGCAACACAATCTTATGACGGAAATATTGCCGTTAATGGCGGTGGAGCCCCGGCTGTGAATGTTGCTGCTTCGGGTTCGGGTGCTAACAATCCAGCTACTTCAGCAACGGGTGCAGCAACTGCTGTTACAGCTACAACCGCTACCCTGGCTGGAAGCATTTCTTCTATTGGCTGCAGCGCCCTTACAGCTTATGGTATCGTGTACAGCACTACTAATAATTTCCCCAACGGAACCGGAGCGGAAGTAGCCTCTACCAATATTGCCGGAGGCTCTTATACCGCTGAATTAACTGGCTTAATTCCTTCTACGGTTTATTATTACAGAGCCTATGCTACCAATGCAGGCGGAACAGTGTATGGAGCACAACAATCCTTTACTACAGCTCTCCCATCTATAGTAGTAACGCCGCTTACAGCGTTTGGTGCTTTGTGTATAAACGCAGCGGCAGATACTAATAGTTTTACTATCAGCAGCATCAGCCTCAGTACCACTAATGTTACAGTGAGTGCCTTAAATGGGTATACTTACTCAACAACATTAGCAGGAACGTATACAAACTCTTTGAGCATTTCCCAGCCAGGCGGGCTTTTTACACAAATTGTTTTTGTAAAATTCTCACCCGTTGCCATCCAGTCTTACAATGGCAATATTGCAGTAGGAGGTGGAGGTGCCAATACCATTAATGTAGCAGTTTCCGGCTCAGGAGTAAATGCTCCTGCAACTTTAACCACGGGAGATTCTTCGGCTATAACTACAGGCAGCGCTACCCTTGCCGCTACTATTAACAGCATAGGCTGCAGCAATGTTACTGAATATGGTATTGAGTACAGTGGCATTAATAATTTTACAACAGGCTCGGGAACAAAGGTTGCCGGAAGTACTATTGATGCTTCGGGAAGTTATACTGCTACTGTTAATTCACTTGTACAGGGTACCACCTACTACTACAGGGCATATGCAAAAAATGCTGGGGGAACCAGTTATGGTGCACAAAAAAGTTTCAAAACTGCAGCTATTCGCAATGAGCTGACTTTGTATTCAATACCTGTACAAAGAAATAATTCCCTGCGTTTCAGCGTGAATAATATTAAGCCCGATCACTATGCGGTCGTTCTGTTCAACAGCAACGGGCAGCAGGTATATCGTAAAGACATGATCATACAAACCAGTTTTATCAATGAAGTAATAAAAGTTCCGGGTACACTTGCACCCGGTATCTACCAGTTTCAGCTGGAAAATAACAACGGTTACAGGGCAAGAAAAACCATCATGATCAAATAATCATTAAGATATTTTATGATAAAGGCTCCTTTTGGAGCCTTTATCATTTACTGACAATTTTTCCGCAGGGCAGGCATGGTACTGCTTTTGCTTAAGGATAATAACCATTTTTAAAAACAGGTTTTATATGCAAAAAGGAAATATCCGGGTACAAACAGAGAACATATTCCCGATAATAAAGAAATTTTTATACAGCGAACATGACATTTTTATCCGTGAACTTGTCAGTAATGCAGTGGATGCTACGCAAAAAGTGAAAACATTGTCATCCATCGGCGAAGCAAAAGGAGAACTGGGAGCGTTGCGCATTGATGTAACATTGGATGCCAATAATAAAACACTCACCATCAGCGACCGTGGGGTAGGTATGACGGAAGAAGAAGTTGATAAATACCTTAACCAGGTAGCCTTTAGCGGGGCCGAAGAATTTTTAGAAAAATACAAAGGTCAGAATGAAAATAATATCATCGGCCATTTTGGATTAGGATTTTATTCTGCCTTTATGGTGAGCGAAAAAGTAGAAGTGATCACTAAAAGTTTTAAAGAAGGCGCCGCCGCCGTAAAGTGGGAATGTGATGGCAGCCCGGAATTTACCCTGGAACCGGCAGAAAAAGAATTAAGAGGTACAGATATCATTCTCCATATTAATGAAGAAAGCAAAGAATTCCTGGATGCGCATAAAGTAAAATCTGTACTCGAAAAATTCTGTAAGTTTTTACCCGTTGCCATTTATTTTCATGATGTAAATGAAGTAAAGGAAATAAAGGAAGCAAAAGAAGGGGAAGAAATTGAAGCAGAAAAAGCAATCAACAATACCAATCCGGCCTGGACAAAAAAGCCATCGGAATTAAGCAAAGAAGACTACGAGCAATTTTACAGGGAATTATATCCTTTCAGTGAAACACCCCTGTTTTGGATTCACCTGAATGTTGACTATCCTTTTAACCTCACTGGTATTTTATATTTCCCTAAAATTAAACAGAGTTACGAGATTCAGAAAGACAAGATCCAGTTGTACAGCAACCAGGTTTTTGTAACCGATGAAGTAAAAGATATCGTGCCCGAATTTTTGATGCTGTTGCATGGCGTAATTGACAGCCCGGATATTCCTTTAAATGTAAGCCGCAGTTATCTCCAGGGAGATCCTAATGTAAAAAAGATCAATGCACACATCACGAAAAAAGTAGCAGATAAACTGGAAGAAATTTTCAGGAGTGATCGTGCAGCTTTTGAAGAAAAATGGGAAAGCCTGGGTTTGTTTGTTAAGTATGGTATGATGACAGATGATAAGTTTTTGGATAAAGCCAATAACTTTTTCGTGATGCAGGATACCACCGGAAAGTTTTACACTTTGGAAGAATATAAAACAGCTACGGAATCACAAAAAAATAAGGAAGGCAAACAGGTTATTTTATACAGCACCAACCCTGTACAGCAAGACGCCTACATTCAGCAGGCAGTAGCCAAAGGATATAGTGTGGTAAAAATGGAAACCCTGGTTGATTCAGCTTTTATTAACACGGTAGAAATGAAATGGAGCGATGTACTGTTCACCAGGGTGGATGCCGACATTGCAGATAACCTGGTTGATAAATCTGAAGGCAACGACAGTGTGCTGAGTAAAGATGATGCGGATAAATTAAAATCTTTGTTTGAGCAGCCGCTGGAAGGGATACATGTAAGTGTGGAAGTAAAAGGACTGAGTGCCGAAGCGCCACCTGTAACAGCAACACGACCCGAACAAATGCGCCGGATGAAAGACATGGCTTCTATGGGTGGTGGCATGGCTGCATTTTATGCCCAAATGCCCGATGAAGTTAACCTTACCGTAAATGGTAATCACCCCATATTCGGAAACATACTGGCAGTTGAAGAAGCCGCTAAACAACAAAAACTGGTTAAGAACCTGGGCGATCTTGCGTTACTGTCGCAGGGATTACTGACGGGTAAAAATCTCACCGACTTTATTAACAGGAGTGTGGAGCTGATGGAGAATAAGAATTAATTTTTAGCTAAGAAAAAAGGAGAACAAGGGGCAGGTAACAGCGCTTTTGTTCTCCTTTTTTTTGCTGAAATTATTTCTTTTTTTTCTCTTTCAATCTTTTTTCTCTTTGATTAATTGCAGGCTTCAATAAGGAATGTAGAAGTAAGTTTTAGCCAGGAGAACAAAGAGGAAAGGAGCATATAGAGTAGATGACGCCTTCATTTGTTGCCCTTTTGTCTTGCTAAAATAATCTCCTTGTTCTCCTTTTATTTTTCCTAAAACAATTTCTTTTTTCTCTTTCGCTCTTTGTTCTCTTAGCTGAAATACTGCTACCTTATATTTTCTATTTCTGCAGGATCACCGCTTCCAGGTATTTCATTTTTTGTGTATGATAAGTCTGGGTGTAGCCCGCATCAAGGAATAAATGTTTTTGTAAAGGATTGGCATAAATGATTGTTATCGTCCTTGGGTTTTCTTCCAGGCTTATTTCTATATTTTCAATAACGCCGCTCATGATCATTTCATCAAAAGGATTAAACATAAAAATACAATCTGCATCCGCCGGGATTTCGAAATAAAAGGCATCATTATTAAGCACTTTAAATTGCAGTACCGGGAATCTTTGCTGTGTTTTTAAAAGATTCAGTTTGCTTTGATCACAAAATTCTTTTGAAAAATCTATGCCTGTTATTTTTGTTGCTCCCATTTGTGCAGCTACACACATAGCCCTCCCTTTACCACAACCAATATCAATAAAATGTTTGGAAAGGGAAGGATCGTATTGCCGGAAGATGTCTTCGATCACATCATAACTCACCGGCATGTAAATAGTGGCATGTTCGGTATCAATTCCTTTTTCTTCCAGTGAATCCAGTTCATCTGCGCCGGTTGTTTGTATGCCATATTTTCGCTCGCCTTTTACTTCCCTGCCAATGATATGCGTGGCGATACGAATGTTCCAGTTGGAAGCCAGGTAAAAAAAATAACGGGTATAATCAAGAAATGCCATTTATCAGGTTGTAGGTTCACTAAGCTGGAGATCGATCATTTTAAGCTGCAGGGATTTGTTACCCTGCCATTCATTTTCATCAATGGTAAAAACAATATCGAGTGGCTGTTTCAGATCAAGCAGGTAAAATTTTTCTGCCATATTAAAGCCAATTCCCGTGAGGGTAATATTGTTTTGTTGCAATACAAAACGGATATGATTTTCTTTCACAATCTTTGAAAAACCGGTATTCATTACTTTTTTTGTAATAAAAACCGGGCGCATATTCTCAGGGCCGAAAGGTTCCATCTGGCAAAGGATATCGTAGAAGGAAGGGCTGATCTCCTGGAAATTTATGGCAGCATCAATTATTATTTCCGGTACCAGTAGTGCTGCTGTAATGGTAGCCGATACTACTGCTTCAAATTTGTTGCTGAAAGCTATTACATTTTCCGGGAGCATAGAAAGACCCGCTGCGGCAAAATGCCCGCCATAGGCGACCAGGTATTCCCGGCATTCGTAAATAGCTTCGTATAAATTAAATCCGGGTACACTCCTGGCACTCCCGGTTGCAAAGCCCCCGCTTTTTGTCAGCACCACTGTTGGTTTGTAATGGTGTTCAATAATTCTGGAAGCTACAATGCCTACCACACCTTTGTGCCAGTGTTCTTTATATACAACAGATGATTTACGGTTGCTGTGCCCGGCATCGGCAAGAATGATTTCCAATGCTTCTTCGGTAATGCTGCTATCGGCTTCTTTTCTTTCAGCATTATCATTGTGCAGCATTTCTGCGAATATCAAAGCCTGTTCAAAATCTTTTTCAGTAAATAATTGTACAGCTTTCCGGGCATCGTCCATACGGCCTGCGGCATTCACTCTGGGTGCAATAACGAACACAACATTGGTGATGTGCAGCTTGCTGCTGATGCCTGCCAATTGTATCAGCGCTTTTATGCCCGGGCAGGGATCATTGTTGATCTTCTCCACACCATAATATGCAAGCACCCGGTTTTCGCCCGTCATGGGTACAATGTCGGCAGCAATGGCGGTAGCTAAAAGGTCCAGGTACCGGTAAGTAAATTCTTCAGGAAGATTCAAATGTTCTGCCAATGCGCTCATCAATTTAAAACCCACCCCGCATCCGCATAATTCTTTGTATGGATAATTACAATCCGCTTGTTTGGGATTTAAAATGGCGGAAGCCGCAGGTAAAATACTGCCGGGTAAATGGTGATCGCATACCACGAAATCAATTCCGAGTGTAGCTGCATATGCTATCAGTTCTACAGATTTTATGCCGCAGTCGAGGCATACAATAAGAGAGAAATTATGATCTTTTGCAAAATCAATCCCCATCTTGCTCACCCCATATCCCTCCCTGTAACGGTGAGGGATATAAAAGTCTAATTGTTGTTCATCATAAATGGAAACGAGAAACTGGTACATGCTGGCAACAGCGGTGGTGCCATCTACATCATAATCACCAAAAACCAAAATTTTTTCCTGGTTGCCGATGGCGGCCATAATACGGTTTACGGCCTGCTGCATATCTTTCATCAACCAGGGGCTGTGGAGCATACCCAGCTGCGGCCGGAAATAGTTTTTTGCTTCATCAAAAGTACGGATGCCTCTTTGCGTAAGTATTGTACATACAGGCTTCGATACTGTCAAAGCTTTTTGAAGCGTAGTAACCTGCTCTTCATCATAGGGTAATATCTTCCATCTTTTGGCCTGCATTAATATTTTCTATCGGTCGTAAATCTAACTAATTCTTCTAAAGAATCCCTTGCAGGGTTAGGGGAAAAAGACCCTAATATTTTGAGTGCTTCATCCCTGTAATGGAACATTTTTTCTTCTGCATAACTAATGCCACCACACCTGGTAACTTCATCAATTACCTGCTGCACTTTTTCTTTGTTCCTGTTTTCGTTTTTAACAATGTAGATGAGTGCTCTTTTGGTAGCCTTGTCAACTTTGTTCAATGTGTATATTAATGGCAGCGTTAACTTTTTTTCTTTGATATCATTTCCCGTAGGTTTTCCTACATCTGCATTTCCATAATCAAACAGGTCGTCTTTTATCTGGAAGGCGATACCTACTTTTTCGCCAAATGTTTTCATTTGGTCTGCAATAGATTTATCTTTTGTAGTGCTCCATGCACCAACCGCACAAGCGGAAGAAAGAAGGGAGGCAGTTTTATTGCGGATGATCTCAAAATAAATAGCTTCATCAAGGTTTAGTTTTCTCGATTTTTCCATTTGTAACAGTTCTCCTTCACTCATTTGTTTTACTGCCTCAGATAAAATATGAAGGTGTTCAAAATCATCGTGGGAAGTTGATAAAAGCAGTCCTTTAGACAACAGGTAATCGCCGACCAAAACAGCGATTTTATTTTTCCATATTGCATTAATAGAAAAGAAACCTCTTCGCTCAAATGATTCATCTACCACATCATCGTGAACAAGGGTAGCAGTATGTAACAGTTCCACCAGGGCAGCAGCCCTGTAAGTACTTTCATTAATTTCTCCGTGTAATTTGGCACTCAATAAAACAAACATGGGTCGTAGTTGCTTACCCTTGCGTTTTATAATGTACTTCATAATCCTGTCGAGCAGGGCTGTATTGCTCTTTACAGCATCCGAAAATTTACTTTCAAAAGTCTTTAACTCCTGCCCAATGATGTTTTTTACAAAATCCATTTGTCTTAAAAAACGGCAATTTAACACACTGTAAGGCCACGGCAAATTATTATTTTAGGGTAGGCTTCAACGTTATTAAAAAGTTAGGTGCAGCAAAAAAATACTTGTTTTTGTCATAATGTAAGCAAAAAAGTTCATTTTTGCACTATAACCGGGCTAAATAAATGCTAAAAAAATTTGTATTTTAGTGCCGGTTTAAATACATTTGCATTTAATCAACTCGTATATTTAGAAATCTATCAATCATTAAGTTATGGCAAGCAAAAAGTACAAATTATTAATGGCGGGAGTTTTTATGCTCTTAGCAACGGGTGCATTCGCCCAATCCGGGAGCGGTTACGACGTATATGATTCGTCTGTGATCACTTCTAAAAGAATGCCTCAGCAAAACGAATTTTGGAACAATGCTTATAATTTTCCCGCTAAACCACGCAATATGTGGGAAATAGGTATTTCAGCTGGTAATTTCAGCGTTTCCGGCGACGTGGCTTCAAAACTTCCAACACTGGGTTTTGCAGCACATGTAAGAAAAGCATTTGGTTATGTGTTCTCTTTAAGGTTACAATACCTTTATGGAACTGCTAAAGGCTTAAACTACAGGGGTTCTCAAAATTACAATAAGAATGAAGCCTGGGCTGCCTATTCAGCTCCCGGACTGGTGTTCTACAACTACAAAAACCAAACACAGGACCTGAGTTTACAAGGTATTTTTAGTTTAAATAATATCCGTTTCCACAAAAACAAAACCGGCATTGTGTTCTATGGTGGTGTTGGTGCCGGTGCTACTGCATACCAGGTTAAAGTAAACGCTTTGGATGAAAATGGCGATACTTATGAAGACCTGTTTGCTACACTTAATCCTTCGATTAATTACGGAGACAGGAAAGATATCCTGGACGCTTTGAAAGATGGTATGGATGATACTTATGAAACTGAAGCACAAGCCCAGGGTGACCGTCGCCCTACATTAGGGGATAATACCCTAAGGTTCTCTGCTCATGCATTAGCAGGTGTGGCAGTTAAATTAGGTAAAAGAATAAACATTGCTTTAGAAAACCGTCACACTTTCGTTAAAGATGACCTGTTAGACGGTCAGCAATGGCAGGAAAGCCCAAGTGGTGATGCAGCTTTAACCAGCAACTGGGATTCTTACAACTACCTTTCATTAGGTTTGAACTTCAACCTGGGTGCTAAATCTGTTGAACCATTATGGTGGTTAAATCCATTGGATTATGCATATAGCGAACTGAACAATCCTAAACACATGAAACTGCCAAAACCAGTATTTGATGATGCTGATGGCGACGGTGTGGTTGATCAGTTAGATCGTGAACCAAACACTCCTGCTGGTTGCCCCGTTGATACACACGGTGTAACTAAAGATACAGATGGTGATGGTGTTCCTGATTGTAAAGACAAACAACTGATCACTCCAACAGAGTGTCAACCAGTTGATGCGGATGGTGTTGGTAAATGCCCTGAACCACAGTGTTGCACAGATATTAAAAACAGCGGCGGTGGCGTCGGTAACACTCAGTGTCCTTCTGCCTACCCAAGCATTACTTTCAAAGGAAACGGTGCAGCTTTAAGCAGCGATGCTAAAGCAATGGCCGCTTCAGTTGCAGCAACAATGAAATCAAATCCAAATTGCTCTATTACTATCAATGGCTATCCTGAAGCATCTAAAGCTTCACAGGCTGCTTGTCAGAAAAGAATAGACGCTATCAAAATGTACTTAGTAGAATCTCAAGGCATCAGTGCTGACAGGATCTCAACTAATTGCGAAGTTGGTGGTGGAGATAAAAATACTGTAGACATCAAGTCTAATTAATAACTAAGTTTTAATTCCACTTTTTGCTCAATGATGAAACCCTCCCTTTCGGGAGGGTTTTTTTATGCTTACCCGTTCGCAACTACCCCGGGAGGTTTAAGGTTGCATGGAGATTATAAGTTTTTAAGTCATATTCGGGCTGACAAACAGAATAAAATTTAAAAAAGTTGTACCAAAAATTTTGCTACAAAAATTTTGGTACAACTTTTCTTTTATTTAAAGTATTTATAACGCATTATACAGTAACTATAGATTAATGTATAAATTAATGATTATCATTATTTTAAAGTTTCATTGTTTTTATCTTGTTAGTAACATCTTTATTTAGCAGGATAATTTTTTATAAACCTTAACGAGCTTTAAATATGTGCGGCCTACATTTGCAATCGGCATTAACAATCATCTCTAAATAAAATATTCTTATAGGCACAACATCTACTCTAATAAACCGTTTTCTTAACATAAATCAATATCAATCTATGAAGAAATTCAGGCTTAAAGAGCTTTTCGTATCCATTGCCATCGTTTTATTGTGCATCCTTACCCTACCGCTTGCATTTTCGAAGTCCAATGTATTAAAGGTAGCAACAGGTTCAAATACCATTACCCCCGCTGCCGGCATTGCTACCAGCCATAGTTTATTGCTCATTTATGATAGCCTGAACTTAGATGAACTGGGTTTATCGGCAGAGGCTTTCAACTACGCTATTACCGGTTATGAAAAATTAAAACAAAGCGGAAAGATCTTTAATGATAAAGTGATCTCTATCGTAGATTTTACAAAACCTTCTTATAAAAAGAGATTATTTGTTATAGATCTGAATAACTACAAACTGCTGTTTAATACATATGTGGCACATGGACAAAATACCGGTGCAGCCTATGCAAAAGCATTTTCCAACAAAGCCGAAAGCCACCAGAGTAGTCTGGGATTTTATATTACTTCAGGCACCTACAATGGGGGCAACGGTTATTCCATGTATTTAAACGGCGTGGAAAACGGATTCAATAACCAGGCTTACGACAGGTCGATTGTTATGCATGGCGCACCTTATGTTAGCGAAGGCATGATAAGAAGCAAAGGATATATAGGCCGTAGCCATGGTTGCCCTGCAGTGCCTGAAAAATTAAATAAGCCGATCATCGAAAAAATAAAAAATGGTTCCTGCTTTTTCATTTATTCAGACAATAGGAGTTATCTTTCAAAATCAAGATTGCTGCATACATAATTTTCTAAGTTCTTAAGAAAAGACCTTGCCTTCCACGACTAGTTCCTGGAAGGCTTTTTAATTAAGAATGTCAGGATTTGGATTTGTGGATGTTGGGATGACTGGATGGAGAGAGGCAGATCGGTTTCCTGCAGTTCTTTTTAAATGTAATTAGTAATTAGGATATATCAGCTAAGCGCTTGCAGCTAAAAGATGGTGGGTTTAATTCGTGTAATTCGAAAAATTCGTGTAATATTTTAATAACTTCACTTAAATTTTTTTTAATGAATTTAAGAACAGTACTACGGGGTACAGGGGTAGCCATCATTACTCCATTTACAGAAAGCAACGATATTGATTTCGATGCGCTGGGCAAACTCCTTGATCATTTAATTGACCACGGTGTGAATTATATTGTAACAATGGGAACTACGGGCGAAACGCCGGTGCTGGGCAAGGAAGAGAAGAAAGATATAATAGCATTTACTTACCAACATGTAAATGACCGGGTACCCGTTGTGATAGGCATTGGGGGCAACAGTACAAAGGAAGTGATGGATGACCTGGATTATTTTCCTTTAGATAAAGCAGTTGCAGTATTGAGCGCCAGCCCTTACTACAATAAACCCTCGCAGGAAGGATTGTTTCAGCATTACAGGGCTTTGGCAGCAGCATCACCCAAACCTATTATACTTTACAATGTACCCGGCCGTACCGGGCGTAATATGACGGCTCAAACAACCTTACGCCTGGCAACAGAAGCAACCAATATCGCCGGGATAAAAGAAGCTAGTGGCGATATTATTCAATCCATGGAAATATTAAAGGATCGTCCCGAAAATTTTTTAGTAGTAAGCGGGGATGATGCATTGGCATTTCCGCAACTGGGATGCGGAATGGATGGTGTAATCAGTGTGGCAGGCAATGCATTTCCGGAAACATTTTCTTCGATGGTTAATCACGCACTAGCTTTTGAAATGCAGGAAGCAAAAAAACTAAATGAAAAGCTGATGCCGGCTTACAACCTGATGTTTGAAGAAAATAATCCTGCAGGTGTAAAAGCATTCTTGTCGGAGATGGGCATCATAAAAAATATGGTACGGTTACCTGTAGTTCCCCTCAGTGGCGAATTGCATCAAAAAGTAAAAACATACCTTAATACATATTCTTGAAAAAGATAATTGTTATTTATAGCCGTATTGCATTGCTGTACCTGTTTGTAATCAGCTACAATCCTTTGTTGGCGCAGCACACACTAAAGATACAGGTTACAGGCATTCCGTCTTTGCACAAGGAAGATGCAGTGTATGTTGCAGGTAATTTTAATGGCTGGAACCCGGTTAACCCAGCATATGAATTAAAAAGAAAAGATGGTAAACTGGAGCTGATCATCCCTGCATTGAAGGATGAAGTATGCGAATTTAAATTTACCAGGGGCGGGTGGGATAAAGTTGCCTGTACCGCATCGGGTGCCGATGTGGGCAATAATATCGTTAAACTTATTGCTGATACAACCCTTACTTACAGCATTGAAGCCTGGAAAGATGATTTTGGCGTGGTGGAAAAAAAACATACAGCATCTGTCAATGTTGGGCTGATGGATAGCGCATTTTTTATCCCGCAATTAAATCGTTCAAGAAGAATATGGATATACCTGCCGCCATCTTACCAGTCTTCAAAAAAACATTACCCTGTTTTATATATGCACGACGGTCAGAATATTTTTGATCATTACACATCCGGCTTTGGAGAATGGGGGGTGGATGAATGCCTGGATAGCATAATGGAAAACGGAAGGAATGAATGTATTGTCATAGGAATCGACAACGGTCCAAAAAGATTAAATGAGTACAATCCTTTCAACAATGAAAGATTTGGAACAGGAGAGGGCAAAGCATATGCTGCTTTCGTGGTAGAAACGTTGAAACCTTTTGTTGACGGGCATTACAGAACATTAAAAGACCGCACCAACACTATTATTGCAGGCAGTTCTATGGGTGGCTTAATTTCTTATTATACCCAGTTAGCTTATCCTGCTGTATTTGGAAAAGCAGGTGTTTTTTCCCCGGCATTCTGGACCGCTCCCGGCATTACAGCTGCAACAGATTCCCTGGCAAAAACTGCTAACGGAAAATTTTTCTTTTACATGGGCGGCCTGGAAGGCGATGAGTATATGAACGACATGTATGAAGTAATGCAACAACTCGGCACCCGGTCATCTGCATTAATATATTCCGTTACCGATCCCGGCGGCAGTCATAATGAAGATGCCTGGAGAAAATGGTTCCCGGAATTTTTCCGGTTTATTATGGCAGACTGGACAAACTATGTAATTAAAACAGAAGAAAATTAAATAGTGTAACACACACCTTCAAGAGCGAGTTCGGTGCGGGGGAAAACTTCAACGGCTTCTTTTAAAAAATCATCCAGTACTTCATACTTTGAAGAAAAATGCCCGATGATCAGTTTTTTCGCATTGGCTTTTTTAGCAATCGTAGCAGCCTGTTCCGTGGTAGAATGAAAACGTTCTGCAGCTTTTACAGCAAAATCCTTAAGGTAAGTAGCCTCATGGTATAAAAGGTCAACATCTTTTACCTTGTCAATAATCGTTTCATCATAAACAGTGTCGGCGCAATAGGCATAGGATTTAGGCGCTGTGTTCGCTGTTGTTAATTCTTCATTGGCTATAATGGTACCTTTCTTATTGCTATAGTCAGCTCCCTTTTGCAATGCATCGTAATAAGCTGCGGGGATCTCGTAGGCTTTCACTTTATCGGCGTCAATACTCCGGGGATTTTTCTTTTCCCTGAATATAAATCCCCAGCAATCAATGCGGTGATTTACTTTAATGCAGGCTACTGTAATTTTTTTATCATTCGCTATCAGGCATTCTTCGCCCAAAGGATGAAAGAATATTTTATAGGGAAGTATTGTATCGGCGGCTTTTAATTGCAGGTTAATGATCTCCTCCAACAAGGCCGGAGCATGTAAATGGAGATCAGTTGTTCTGCCCAAAAGTCCCATACTGGTTAATAAACCAATCAGACCAAAATAATGGTCGCCATGTAAATGAGAAATAAAAATATGGTTGATACGGCCCCGTTTAATTTTATATTTTGCTAATTGCTGTTGCGTGCCTTCCCCACAATCAATTAAATAGCTTTCGTCCTGCGTTTGTAGCACCTGTGACGTAGGATTGCGCCCATGCGCAGGTATGGCAGAATTGTTTCCAAGTATGGTTACTGATAGCAAAAGGTTAATTTTATTTTAAGTGTTGATAAGGGGTTAGACTATAAGCTGGATTATTATGCTGCACCTGCAATTTATTCTTCTTCGTCAAAATCTCCCAGCAATTCCCGCTCTATTTCTTCCATTTGCACAATATCCCAGGCTTCACTTTCAGTAGGTGTTACATTCATTATCTCCAGCAGATCCTGCTCTTCCAGTTGCTTTTCCATGCTTTCATTTATTTCACATATTACGAAGGAAGCGTTGTTTTCATAAAATTGCTGCTGTACAAGGGCGATCATCTCCCCGGCCTCCTGTGACAATGTTGCCACTTCATTCATTTTCAGTACAAGGTGCGGAATGTCTTTTTTTAGATACAAAAGAAGCATTTCCTTCAGGTCTTCTGTCATATTAGCAGAGATTTCCGGCTCAACCGGTGTTATAACGCTGAATTTTTCTTTGGTATCGGTTTTGACAATCATTTATAGAGTTTTACTGTGCAGGATGTAAAATAATGTAAAATTAGTATGTGTTCTTCTTTTGAAATTTTTTCCCAAAAATATCGTTTCATAAAAAGATCATCAGATTTAAAACTAACTTGTTGCTGATTTTTCAACATATCAACATTTACTTTTTTTTGCGATCCTATACAGCTAAATTATCGTTATTATTGTAACAATTAAATTCATTAGAATGGATAATAATTTTTCCACCCAGGTTAAAGAGATCATCTCATACAGCAGGGAAGAAGCATTGAGGTTAGGTAATGATTTTATCGGCACCGAACACCTGGTGTTAGGCCTCATAAGAGACGGGGAAAATACAGCCATCAAAATTTTAAAATCTTTAAGCGTAGATCTTTATGAATTACGCAAGGAAATTGAAATGGCTGTAAAAGATAAAACCGGGAAGAACATCGCAAACATAAATTCTTTACCACTTACCAAGCAGGCAGAAAAAGTAATTCGCATTACGGTACTGGAAGCCAAGGCACTTAAAAGTACCACTGTAGAATGTGAACATTTAATGCTGTCGATTTTAAAGAATAAAGAAAATGTGGCAACGCAAATTTTAGAGCAATATGGTTTAGACTACGACGCTTTTAAAAATGAACTTGGATTCGTTACCAGCACTCCGCCACCCTCAGCAGAGTACAATGATGATGATGAGTTTGATGAAGAAAGAAAACAATATGGTCAGCAACGTCCCGCTAAACCCGGCGCTGCTAACCAGCCAAAATCTAAAACACCCGTATTAGATAATTTTGGAAGAGATATAACAAGGCTTGCAGAAAACGGAACATTGGACCCGATAGTAGGTCGTGAAAATGAAATTGAAAGAGTTTCACAAATATTATCCCGCCGTAAAAAGAATAACCCGATTTTAATTGGTGAACCAGGCGTGGGCAAAACAGCCATAGTGGAAGGGCTGGCGCTTCGTATAGTTCAGCGAAAAGTGTCCAGGGTATTATTTGACAAAAGGGTAGTAAGTCTTGACCTGGCTGCATTGGTTGCCGGTACAAAATACCGTGGCCAGTTTGAAGAAAGAATGAAAGCCATCATGAATGAACTTGAAAAGAACAGGGACGTAATTCTTTTTATAGATGAGATACACACCATTGTGGGTGCTGGTGGTGCAAGTGGATCATTGGATGCTTCCAATATTTTTAAACCGGCATTGGCCCGGGGAGAACTACAATGTATTGGTGCAAGCACATTGGACGAATACCGCATGCATATTGAAAAAGATGGTGCCTTGGACAGGCGTTTTCAAAAAGTATTGGTTGAACAACCTTCGGTAATAGAAGCGATAGAGATATTAAATAATATCAAGAGCAAATACGAAGATTACCATAATGTCACTTACAGCCAGGAAGCAGTGGAAGCCTGCGTAAAACTGAGCGATCGTTATATGACCGATCGTTTGTTACCCGACAAAGCCATTGATGTAATGGATGAAGTGGGTGCCCGCAAACACATTAAAAATATCAATGTGCCGGAAACGATCATTGAACTGGAGAAAAAAATTGAAGACATCAAGCTGGAAAAAAATAAGGTAGTTAAAAGCCAGAAATTTGAAGAAGCAGCGTCTTTAAGAGATACAGAAAAAAAATTACAGGAAGACCTGGAGAAGGCGAAAAATGACTGGGAAGAAGAGAGTAAGAACAAACGTTTCCCCATTGAAGAAGAAGATATTGCTGAGGTAGTTTGCATGATGACAGGTATACCTGTTAAACGAATGGTGCAGGCAGAAACAGATAAGTTGCGGAGAATGGGAGATGACCTGAAAGGTGCCGTTGTGGGACAACAGGATGCCATTTCAAAAGTAGTGAAAGCGATTCAGCGTAACAGGGTAGGTTTAAAAGATCCTAAAAAGCCCATTGGTACATTTATCTTCCTTGGTCCTACCGGTGTTGGTAAAACAGAATTGGCCCGCTCGCTGGCAAAACAAATGTTCGACAGCGAAGACTCATTGATAAGAATAGATATGAGTGAATACATGGAAAAATTCACGGTGAGCCGCCTCATAGGAGCACCTCCGGGATATGTAGGTTACGAAGAAGGTGGTCAGTTAACCGAAAGGGTTAGACGAAAACCATACAGCGTTATCCTGCTGGATGAAATTGAAAAGGCTCACCCGGATATTTATAATATTCTATTGCAGGTATTGGATGATGGCCAGTTAACGGATGGCCTGGGACGTAAGGTAGATTTTAAAAATACCATGATCATCATGACCTCAAATATTGGTGTGCGCCAGTTGAAAGATTTTGGTGATGGAGTTGGGTTTGCTACGGCCAACAGGGTCGAAAATTCTGAAGAGAACAATAAAGCCATTATTGAAAAGGCGTTGAAACGTACATTCAGTCCTGAGTTTTTAAACAGGATAGATGATGTGGTAATATTTAATTCGCTCAGTAAAGATAATATCTTTGAAATCATTGATATATTGATGAAAGGTGTAATGGTTAGATTAAGTAATCTTGGTTTTAGTATGGAATTGAGTACCGAAGCAAAAGACTTTATTGCTGATAAAGGTTACGACAGCCAGTTTGGGGCAAGGCCGCTTCACAGGGCCATCCAAAAATACCTGGAAGATCCGCTGGCTGAAGAGATACTTAATATGAACGTTAAATCGGGTGATACGCTGATAGCAGAGTTAGATAAAGAGGCGCAAAAGATTAAGTTCAGGTTAAAGGAAGAGCCGAAGAAAAAAGAAAAAAAATCTGAAGCTTAAAAAGTACATACCATAAATTATAAACCTGTTGCGAGAGCGGCAGGTTTTTTTACAACCAGTAATTGAAATGAATATTGTAGAAACAGAAAAACAATTGGCAGCCAGGGAAGCAGTTGGCTATTTGAAAAACAGTATGATAGTAGGATTAGGAACCGGTTCCACGGCTCATTATGCTATTAAAGAAATAGGTTACCTGGTACAGCAGGGCCTGGATATAAAAGCTGTTGCTACTTCTGAAAGTACTGCGGCATTGGCCGGCACACTTAATATTCCGCTGCTGGATATCAATACTGTTAATTCAATTGACATTACCATTGACGGGGCCGATGAATTTACCCCGGATCTTTTTTTAATGAAAGGTGGAGGCGGCGCATTGTTCCGGGAAAAAATAGTAGCTACTATTACAAAAGAACAAATCATTATAGCAGACTCAACAAAGCTGGTGAGTAAACTGGGAAAATTTAAATTACCAGTTGAAGTTATTCCATTTGCACTTAATTATGTAATAACTCAAATTAGCCAATTGAAGGCCATTCCCTTATTGAGAATGGTTAAAGCGGCGCCATTTATCACCGACCAGGGTAATTATATAATTGACATTGATTTTGGTTTGATCGATGAACCTCCATTGTTAGCGGCTAAATTAGATTTAATTGAAGGGGTGGTGGCTCATGGGCTGTTTATAAATCTAGCTAACAAAATTATAATGGGAAAAGGAAATGAATTGGTATTGTTTCCCTGATAATGCAAAAATGCCAGGGGAGTTTGAAATGAATAACACAAATAGTTAACAGGCTGTATAGATAGCGATCGGGACGAAACCGGTCTTCACTTCTTTTTAACTTCGCCTTTGGCAAGGATGCCTGCCCGCAGGCCCAGGCTGGCAGCTTTTGCAAACTGCCCTACTATAATTCAAAACTACATTTTGCCATCCATTAATTTTATATCATTTTTGCACCGATGACTAATAAGATCATTATCACTATTGATGGGTGGAGTAGCTGCGGTAAGAGCACGCTGGCTAAGCAGCTGGCCAAGGCACTGGGCTATGTATATATTGATAGTGGCGCTATGTATAGGGCAATAACATTGTATTTTTTGCGTAATCATATCGACTGGACAGATAATAAAGATGTGACCCAGGCGCTGGATAATATTCACCTGCATTTTGAATACAATGAAAAATCGGCACAGTCGGAAATTTTCCTGAACGATGAAAATGTGGAATATGTGATCAGGGATCTTGTGGTGGCTGAAAAAGTGAGCGATGTAGCAGCTATTAGAGCCGTAAGAACCTGTGCTGTTGCGCAGCAACAAAAAATGGGCGCTAAAAAAGGGATTGTAATGGATGGGAGGGATATAGGTACAACCGTTTTTCCCGATGCTGAATTAAAAATATTTATGACAGCAGCTATTTCGGTGCGGGTGGATAGAAGATTTAAAGAGATGATTGAAAAAAATCCTAACATTACCATAGAAGAAGTGAAAGCCAACCTTGAAATGAGAGATCATATTGACTCGCACCGGGAAGTGAGTCCGTTGCGCCAGGCAGAAGATGCCATATTGCTGGATAACACAAATATTGACATGATGGAACAACTGGATATTGCACTGAAGTTGGTTGCAAAAGCGCTTTAGAGTCGGTACCGCCGGTCAGACCAGAAATATAGTCTTACACAAACTGCTCCTCCAATTCTTCTAATTTTTTATCTACCTCAAAGAAACCAATAATTTTTTCAATTACTTTTTCTACTACCGCATCAGGGCAGCTCGCACCACTTGTCATCAAAATTTTTACCGGTCCTTCGGCAGGTAAATAATTATCCGTAGTTTTCTCTTCATGCGTATGCAGATCGAAATGAGTAATCCTTGTTTCGGAAATTATTTTGGAAGGATCATTAATAAAATAAGTCGGCAATTTTTCTTCACACAATTCTACCAGGTGGCTGGTGTTACTGCTGTTATAACCTCCAACAACAATTGCCAGGTGAGCATCTGTGGCCAGTAAACCATATACAGCACTTTGGTTATCATTGGTGGCATAACACAATGTGTCACGGGTATCAGCAAACCTTTCTTCAACATTTTCGGGACTAAGGTTATAAGTATTGATCACAACCTGTTTCAAATAATCCGAAATACCCTGGGTATCGCTTGCCAGCATGGTGGTTTGATTGACCACGCCTATTTTTTGCAAATCTTTGCTTACATCAAAGCCTTCTGAATATCTTCCGGAAAAAATGTTGTAAAATTCTTCCGCTGGCTTTTCGCCGGTTATGAATTTACCCAGGAGCACTGCTTCGTTCATATCATTAATAACTACAGAAGGCGTATTGGCTGAAGCATGCGAAAAGGTTGCCCTGGTTTCTTCATGGGTTGGTTTACCATGTACAATTACGCTGTAATTTTTTCCGGCTATCTGTTCACTGCGGTTCCATACTTTTTCTACAAAAGGACAGGTAGTATTGTATTTTTCTGTTTGGATGCCTTTGTCGTTCAGCAATTTTTCCATTGCTAATGTAGTGCCAAAGGCAGGGATAATTACAACATCATCTCCTGTAATGCTATCCAGTGAAACCAATGGTTTTCCTTTGGTATCCTGTAAAAACTGTACGCCTTTTGCTACCAGGTCGGCATTAACCTGCGGATTGTGGATCATTTCACTCAGCAGGAAAATTCTTTTGCCCGGATTTTCATCTACCGTTCTGAAAGCAATTTCAATGGCATTTTCCACGCCATAGCAAAATCCAAAATGACGGGCCAGGTATATCTGAATGGCGCCAAAATCAAGCAGGGTAGGAGTGAAATCTTTTTTCATCTTGTCGGCTTCCTTTCTTTTATTCTTAATGGCTGAGATTAAGGAGCTGCGATATGTAAAAGGAATAGTAAATTGCTTCATCGTAAATTATAACCCTGCAAAGGTACGATGTAAAGCTTTTGTAATGCCTGCCGAAAGGCCGGTAAATCAATCTTATAAAAAATTTAATTTGTCAAACTTTTCCCAACCTTCGTTTCTTTCTTCCTCCAATATTTATGCTGTAAACCTGCGTCAATATAGCGGGGAAGGCAGCTTTAACGCTTTTGCAAAACAGCTGCCCCGGCTACAACGCATGGGTGTTGAGATATTATGGTTTATGCCCATTCATCCCATTGGCAAGCTAAAGCGTAAAGGCAGTTTGGGAAGCTATTATTCTATTGCTGATTTTAGGGGGGTAAATCCCGAATTTGGAAGTAAAGACGATTTTAAGCACATAATAAAAACTGCCCATGATTTAGGTATGAAAGTTATTATGGACTGGGTGGCCAACCATGCTGCCTGGGACAATGTATGGACGAATACCAATCCGGAATTTTTTGTAAGAGATGAAGCCGGGAATTTTAAACCTCCTTACGACTGGGATGATGTGATACAAATAGATCATAACAATACGGGCGAGCAACAGGCGATGGTCGATGCCATGTTGTATTGGATAGAAAATTTTGACATTGATGGTTTTCGTGCAGACCTGGCTCATTTAACACCGCTGGAATTTTGGATGAACGCCAGGGTACAGGCAAGTACGCTAAAAAATGATCTCATATGGCTGGCGGAAACAGAAGACATCCCTTACCACCATGCATTTGACATTTCCTTTACCTGGCGATGGATGCATGCAACCGAAGAGTATTGCAAGGGCCAAAAGGATTTTTCAGCACTAACAGATACACTTGAATTTTATAAAAATGATTTTCCTTCGGATGCGGTTAGAATGTGGTTTACCAGCAACCACGATGAAAACAGCTGGAACGGCACTGCTTTTGAAAAGTATGGTGAATATGTAAAAGCTTTATCTGTTTTTAATTGTACCTATTATGGCATTCCATTAATTTATAGCGGCGAAGAAAGCGGCCTTGATAAGCGGCTTAAATTTTTTGATAAGGATCCAATCAACTGGAATGAACCATCTGAATGGGAAAATTTTTACAGCCTGTTGTTAGCACTGCGCAAAAGAAGTGCTGCCATTGCAGGAGGCCTGGTGAGTTTCCCGGTTTTAATTCCCGGGGCAGCAGAAAAAAACATGCTTGCCTTTTACCGTAAAAACATAAAGGATACTTTACTGGTGTTTATCAATATGTCAAAAGAAAAACAAATTTTTTCTTTTGATACCGCTGATTTAAAAGGTAATTATGAAAACATTTTTACTTATGAAAAAGTGTGGCTGAATGATGGCGGATTGGTAGAAATAGAGGCCGCAGGATTCATTGTGTTGCAAGGGGTAGAGGCCCCAAACTTTTAAGTGTCTTCCTCATAGGTATAATTCCAGCATTTTTTTATGACAAGTCCTAAAAAAGCTGTTCCGGTTAGGGAACAGCTTTTTGTATTTATCAGTTCTTATAGTGAGCAAATCATTGCTTAATAATTTTCTGCAGGTAAACCTTTTTTTCAATGGTTAGCCTCACAATATAACTACCTTTTGGAAGTAAGGCTACATTCAAATCCTGTCTGTTCTTAAAACTATTCTTTTGAATTACCCGACCATCCGGTGCTATTAATTCAACTATACCCATTCCCTTTTTCATCACTGTCACTATATTGTCAGCAGGATTTGGGTAAACCATTAAACTTTCTGAAACAGGCATTGATATAGCAGGAGATACAACTTCTGTATTGGTACCCCGGCCTGCAACACTTTCTACCTGTATAAACTGCCATTGTTGGTTAAAGCCTCCGCCATTATCTGCCCACACCTGGATATTGGCACCATTGGAAGTTGAAACGCCTTCAACATCGAGCGATTTTCCGCTGTTAACATTGGTTAATTTATAAAACCCGCCTGCAATTGGAGTAACCGTCCATTTAAATTCATTCCCTGTGCCGCAGGTTCTTTGCTGCACTTTTTCTCCATCGGTACTGCCGCTGCCGGATGGGGCCATACACATCTGCGTAGATTTTACTTTAATGTAATAATTATTACCCCCGGCTGAAACGAAGCTCCAGCGCTGGTTGCTACCTCCGCCATTAGTAATATCATATTGCTGAAGGCGTGCCCCGCTTGATGTTGAGTTATCAGCTACATCCAGGCCTTTACCACTGTTCCTGGAAATGATATTGTAGTAACCCGGCAGGCCTGTTGCCACTGCAGTAACTGTAATAGTACTCGTAGCGGTTCTGCTACCACTTTGGGTTGTTACAGTAATAGTAGCTGAGCCTGCAGCTACCCCGCTAACAAGGCCTGTTGCGTTAACGGTTGCAACAGCTGTATTACTACTGGACCAGCTAACGGTTTGGTTGGTTGCATTTGCCGGGTTAACGGTTGCTGTCAATTGTACCGTAGCTCCTGCGGATATCGATGCTGTAGTTGGGCTAACAGTTACACCCGTAACCGGAACATTCACCACATTCACTACTTCTACTTTATCTATATTAAAATCCCCGCCAACAATTTCAAAGCGGAGTATTTTGTTATTTCCACCCGCAAATGGAATGCCTGCTACCGTTACATTCTGAAATGTACCATAACCTCCGGTGTTGGGAATATTGATGGTAGCGAGTGTAGTGCCATCCAGCTTTACTACCATTTGTCTGCCGGAAGATGGCGTGGCAACAGTAGCTATAATGGAATAAGTACCTCCTGTTATGTTAGTAGTATATTCCAGCCATTCGCCGTTTGCCGTCCAGCCTACAGTGTAGCCTGAAGTGCCTCCAATTATATCAATATCCACGCCTTCGGCAGTACGGTATTGATTGCCATTATTGCTGGCATCCGCATCATTGTAAGCTATCCCTTGTCCGCCCTTATCATAATTTTCTGCCTGCAATAGGCCGGGCAAGTTTACAGGCGTTCCGGTATACGGCTCCTGGTTTTTTACCGTAATGGCACTGGTAGCTGTAAAATTACCACTAACAGTTGTAGCAGTAATGGTTGAAGTGCCCGGCGTTACAGCGGTAACGAGGCCATTAGCATTTACAGTGGCAACACTAGTATTAGAGCTTGCCCAGGTAACTGATTTATTAGAAGCGTTTGCAGGAGTAACTGTAGCTGTTAACTGCTGTGTTTGCGTGGCAAAAATGGATGCAGAAGCAGGGGAAACACTCACGCCGGTAGTAGCAACCACATTTACTGTTATATTGGAAGTGGCAGTTCTATTACCATCTGCTGTGGTTACGGTAATGGTGGCAGTTCCGGCCGAAACAGCGGTTACCAGTCCATTTGAGTTAACAGAAGCAACAGCAGCATTGCCTGAAGACCAGGTTACGCTGCTATTCGTAGCATTTGCCGGCGCTACCGTAGCGGTTAATTGTATTGTATTATTTACGGCCACCGTAGCAGTAGCAGGGCTAACGGTTACACCCGTAACAGGAACTACCGGACCGGTAGACCATTTAAAAGTAACGGCTGAAGCTGGAGGAATGGAATAGCTGAATGCATTAGAACCATTCACTACCTTAACGGTAACGGCTGCAGCATTGGCGTTATAAGCAAGTACTACCATGGAGCCATCGGTATTTCGAAAAGCCGTAGTGCTAATATTGGAAGAAGAACTGCTGGAACCTATTCGCACCGCACCAACTTTAGCAAATTTTGAAATTTGCCCGATGATATAGTAAGATAGATTTCGGGTAATACTTGTAGCACTGTTCACGGTTATTGCCGGAAGGCAGGAAGTACAACCGCCTGGTGTGCGTGGACCCAGGTCAGTGTTAGCTGCCAGGTTCCATTCAATTACGGCTTTGCCCCAATTGTTAACTGAACCTATGACCACATTTTGCATATGCCAGGCAAAGTCGCCGGAAAAATTGCCGGGTGAACCTGTGTACTGTTCAGTAAAATATACATTTTTATTGGTGGCATTTTTTACGGTGGTCATAGCAGAGATATTACCGGCATATAAATGAAAGCCGGCGCCATCTACATAACTGCTGTTATTTAATACATCTATTGGATAAGCCGTGTTGTCGCAGTTATGATCAAAGGCAATTATTTTTACGGCTCCATACCCTCCAGCTGCCATTTGAGGTCCTAATTGCTGGTTGATGAAGTTTTTTTGTTCGGTAGAAGTCATCGTCATGCTCGGTTCATTGAACGGATTTTCCGGCTCATTCTGTGGAGTAACTCCCCAGATATTAATTCCCTGCGCCGCCATTGCCTGGAAGTATTTTACAAAATACAATGCATAGGCCTGGTAATACTGGGTTTGCAAATTGCCGCCTATCCAGGAGTTGTTGGATTTCATCCAGCGTGGTGCAGACCATGGCGTTGCCAGTATTTTAATAGTAGGGTTGATGATAAGAATTTTTTTAAGAACAGGTACCAGGTAGGTTAAGTCGGGACCCGCTAAACTAAAATTGTTCATAGCTACATCGCCGGCTGTTTCATTGTAGCTGTAAGTAGAATTGCTTAGATCTGAAGCAGCAATACTGATGCGCACTATAGAAGAGCTGAGGCCTGTTGAAGGATTAAACAATTCATTGAGTAAATTATTTTGTTCCGTGGCCGCCATACCACTAATAACCTGTGCGCTGGCTTGTGTGAGGCACCATCCAAAACCATCCATTGTTTGGTAGGAAGTAGATGGGGTTAATGTAATGGTGGCAGGATTAGTACCGGTGTTGGTGGTGAAATTAACAGTGCCTTGCTGTGCAATCAGGGAAGTTTTATCACCCGTGGTAAGCCAGGGCGTAACTGTTTGGGCTGTAATAGCACTGTTTAAAAAAAGCAGGAGGATAAGGGTGAATACATGTATTGCACCCGGCCATATTGAATGGCTTTTTTTGGCATTGGCAATCATTTTTTTTCTGTTTAAATGTTTTTAAATGATACTTTGGCAAGTATTAAAATGTATGCTTTAAACTTACAGCCAATCGGCACCAGTTCAATAAATAAAAGGCTTACAAAAACACGTCACTATAAAGATTTCAACTTTACAAAAACACATTTGCGGTTTTTTATAAAATTGATTATCAATGAGGTAAGTATTGAAAAAGGCTATTCTCCCATTTTCTATTTTCAGCTATATTTTTTTGCCTTAACATTACACAAATTTGCCTGACTGTATTAATAGATGATAATGAATTGTGTAGAAAAGTAGCAGATTATATAAATTTTTACGATTGCCTGCCCGAAATTTTGCTAATGGTTAAAAAATAGTGCTAAATTTTGATGTATGATTTTTTCTAGATATTGCTGCCTTCTTTTATTGCTAACATTATTAACTACAGAATTGCCCGCCCAGTTAAAAGAGGTAGGCCTACCTTTTATTAAAAATTATACCCGATTCCAGTATAAAGGTGATACACAAAACTGGTGTATAGATCAGGATAGCAATGATCATATATACTTTGCCAATAACGCCGGGCTCTTCCAGTTTGACGGGTCAACATGGAATAAGTACAATATGCCCAATCACCCATCTGTACGCTCCTTAAAAATTGGAGACTCCGGTAAGATTTATGTAGGTGGCTATAATGAGCTGGGGTATTTTAAAGCCGATGAAAAAGGTGCCCTTCAATACAATTCATTGCTGCCTCTTTTAAATGAAAATATTCGCGGGCAAATAGATTTCATCTGGAAAATCCACCAGTTTCAAAACGAACTGGTATTTCAAACCTTTGAGCGGGCCTATATATTCAATGGAAAAACCTTCAGGTTACTGGAAGCGCCCAACCGGTTTCAGTTTTCTTTTATAGTGAAAAACCGGTTGTATTTCCAGGATGCATCACTTGGTTTGCTGGAGTTTAAAAACAATGCATTGGTTCCGCTCAATGGTACGGCTTCACTGAATACTGCAGAAGTATGGGGTATGCTGTCTTTAGGGAATGACAGCCTTCTTATCGCCACACAAAACAAAGGAATTTTTATTTATACTGATAATAATTTGTTGGCCTGGAAAAGCGCTGCCGGAACTTTTTTAAAAAAGAATGGCTGTTTGGGTGCAACTATTATTCAAAAAAAATTCTTTGTATTCAACTCAGTTTTAGCGGGGGTGATCATCTGCGATATCAGTGGAAATATTATACAGCATATTCATCAGAAAAAGGGACTGCAAAATAATACGATCCTTACTTCGTTTATTGATACAAAAAACAATTTATGGCTAGGCCTCGATAATGGAATCGATTTCATTAATGAAAGTACAGCACTCACTTACCTTGGTGCGCATTATAATCTTGGTACCGTTTATGCCTCGGTGATATATAAAAACAATTTTTACGTGGCTACCAACCAGGGCCTTTTTTACAGGCCATGGAATAAGGACAGTAACGAAACCTTATTTTCATTGGTAGAAGGTACAACCGGGCAAGCCTGGAATATACAGGTGATAGATGAATCACTCATTTGTTCGCATAACAGGGGCTTGTTGTTGATACAGGGAAATAAAACCTCGAAAACGCTGGACAAAAAAGGATACTGGGGAATAAAACAAATAGCCGGGCACGCTGATTTATTCCTCGCATCACAATATACCGGCTTTAGTGTGTTTAAAAAAAAACAGCAAAGCTGGCAGTATAGAAATGATATAGAGGGCTTTAATAAATCTTCTAATACTTTTGAATTGGAAGGAGACGATATATGGATGATAAAAGACGATCTGTTGTACCAATTAAGAGTGAATCATGATATTACCCGGTTCAAATTGGTAAAGTCTTTTAGCGAACTGGCCAGGGATGCAAAAGGTATTTCTATAATCAGCAAATTAGGCGATCATCTTTATTTTAAAAGTAGGGATAAATTTTACAGCTATTCTTCCGAAAGGGATACGTTTACAGAAAATAAAAAATTAACATCGTTATTTGATAGCATTCCGCAGATAAGATTCATATATGAAGATAAGGGTAAAAATATATGGTATGTTTCCAACGAAGCATTGGGAATGTTTAAAAGGCAGAGCGATGGATCGTATCAAAATATAGTCACAGCTTTTACCAATTTAAAAGGCAGTCTGGTGATGAATTACACATCGATAAATGTAATAGATAACCAAAATGTTTTTATAGGTCTTACAAATGGGATGGCCCATTTCAACAGTAGCCTTGCAGATAGGATTTTCTTTAAACCAAGGGTACATATCAGGAGCTTTTCTTTTGGAAAGGATACCTTTTTCTTTGGGAACAACAGCAGCGGAATCCCAGTTAAACATTTTTCCGTTCCATATAAATCCAACAATGTAAAATTTATTTTCTCATCCCCCATGTACCAAAGCCCTGAGAATATTGAATTTTCGTATCAATTGGCCGGTTTTAGCGATGGATGGAGTGCATGGACACCGATAAACTTTAAAGAGTATACCAACCTTCCCGAAGGAAAATACGCAATGCATGTGAAAGTCAGGAACAGTTTTGGAGTTGTTTCAAATGCAGTCGTTATTCATTTCAATATTTCTCCGCCTTTTTACAGGCATATCATTGCTTATTGTTTATATATTTTAGCGGGATTAGGAATTATTTATTTCACACGTCTCCATTTAAAATCAACAGTAAAAAAGCAGCATTATTATGAAACTATTGAACAGCGGAAAGTTTATCTTGAAAAAGAAGCCCGTATAAAAGCAGAGCAACATGAACTGGAAAAGGCCATTGAGGAACTCGAAATAGAAAAGCTACAGATCAACCTTTTATCAAAAGACAGGGAGTTGGTGAATAATTCTTTCCAGGTGGTCAAGCAAAACAAATTATTAAATAGCATTATTCAAAAGATAAAGAACATTAATGATGATTCTGTTGATGAATCTACGCAGCTACAACTAAATAAACTTGTTAAGACAATTACTAAGGAATTGAATACAGATAAAAGTTGGGAGGAATTGGAAAAACATATTAAAAATGTACATTTCGATTTTTTAAGACGGTTAAAAAGCAGGTATCCTGGCATTTCCTCAAGGGAACTTGATCTTTCTACCTATTTGTTATTAAATATGTCTTCTAAAGAAATCGCCGCCATCATGAATATTTCAAGCGCTGGAGTGGAACTTGCCCGTTACCGGTTAAGAAAGAAAATAGGACTGAGCCGGGAAGAAAACCTGGTAAGTTTTTTAATGAGTATATAAATCGTTTTCATCAACGCTTACAGACATATATAATAATAAAACCCGGCATGCCGGGCTTTATTATTATATATGGTAATTTATTTATTCTTCTTTCTTACTAAGGCTCAAAGGATATTCATACAATCCATCATAGCCCGGGTAAAAGCCACTAATAGTAACATTCTTATTGGCAGCAACAGCAGACTTTAATTCATCTACCGTCTTTACATTTTTATCATTCACTTTTAATATCACAAAGCCGTCATGCATGCGTGTCTGGTCCATGATGGCTCCGTTGTTGATCTTTTTAACGATCACACCACCATCAATTCCAAAATCTTTCGCTTTTTTACCATCCATAGTTACCAGCTCTGCACCCAGTATATCTACTGCTGTTTCAACTTTTACAACATCATAATTACCGGCTTTGTTTTTAAGGCTTAATACAGCGCTTTCTTCTTTATCATTGCGGGTGTAGGCAACCGTAACTTTATCACCTGGTTTGTACCGGCTTACCTGTTCCTGCATTTCAGCGCCACTTGTTACCGCTACACCGTTGATGCTTTTAATGATATCTCCTTTACGGATACCGGCTGAGTAAGCACCACCATCGGAAGGAGCATCCTGTACGTACAAACCCCAGGCTTTTACAGGAATACCACGGGCTTTTTTCTCTTCATCCGACATATCACTCGCATTAGCATAAGATATACCGAGGTATGCCCGCTGTACTGTACCAAACTTAATGATATCGTCTACTACTTTTTTAGCAATGTTTACAGGAATGGCATAAGAGTAACCTGAGTAGTAACCGGTAGGAGATGCAATGGCGGAATTAATACCTATAAGTTTCCCTTCGGTACTTACCAAAGCCCCACCGCTATTACCCTGGTTAACTGCCGCATCTGTTTGTATATATGATTCCACAGCAGAAGTACGGGCACCATCGCTGTCCCTGTTTAAACCAAGGCTCCTCGATTTAGCACTCACAATACCTGCTGTAACTGTAGTTTCGAGGTTTAATGGATACCCAATAGCCATTACCCACTGGCCTACCTTTACATCGTCACTGTTGCCATAAATTAAATAAGGTAAACCGGTTGCTTCAATTTTTATAACGGCAAGATCGTATGCGGGATCAGATCCTACTACCCTCGCTTTGTATATTTTTTTGTTGCTAAGCGTCACAGTAATCTCATCTGCACTCTGTACTACGTGGTTATTGGTTACAATATAGCCATTTTCGGCAATCAGTACGCCGGAACCCGAAGCCCTTTGTTCCCTCGTCATTCCCCTCCTGCCGCCGCCGCCGAACAATTCATTAAAGGTATCATCATCAAAAAAATCGCTGAAGGGATTTTGCCCCTGGTTTTGCTTAGGCAAGCCGTTGCTTACCTGTTTTGCGTTTGTTTTGGTTTTAATGTGAACTACTGTTGGAATAGCAGCCTGTGCAGACTGAACAAAATCAGGTGCGCCGCCTGGTCCGCTGCCATCTGTAAAGCCGGTGTATTTATAATTAGATGGAATTACACCTGTTTCCTGTCCTGCAAAAGTATCGTCGGGTTTAGAAAATTTTCCGTAACCCCAGATAAAACCAACGGTTGTCAATGCGCTGATAAAAGCTGTTAAAAAAACTTGTTTCAATTTCATGGTTAATAGGTTTTAAACTTTTTGTTTTATTGGCCTCAACTATTGTGCCTCACCTACAAAGTAACGGTGGTATGACAAAATGTAAACTACCTCCCGGCATCTTTAACATTAAATTAGTAAGACTTTCGTAGATGCTCAAAGCGTTAACAAAAATTGCATGGTATCCACGCCATCTGCGTACGAAAACAAGCCCGGGTTCTGCGCTTCCCCAAATGCAATAGAATGCCCGTCTACTATACATTGAAGGTCGTTGTTTCCGGCTAAACGATCCCTGATTTTTTGCACATCTTCATAATACTCAAAAAACAGATGACTGATAGGCGAAAACAATGCTTCATTCTCGGTAAGCAGTGTAGCGCTGTTGGTCATGTAATAAATGTTATTGAGCAAAATCAGCGACAACTGGTAATCAAAATTATTCTTGTATTTGTGATGGTCCCCAAAATATCCGTACCTGTCAAAAGAACGGATAAGGGCAACAAAATCGTATCCGCGGGGAACGAATAATTTGCTCACATTGCGGCAGCCCAATCCAAAGTATTGATGTATATCATCGCTGAGTTTACTGAGCTCTCCGGCAGTTTCATTACCAGTTAACACTGCTACAGATGTGCGGTTGCGGCGGATAATGTTGGGGTACTTTGAAAAATATTGGTCAAAATAGCGGGCAGTGTTATTACTGCCTGTGGCAATATAAGCATCACACCCTTTCAGCATTTCCGAAAAAGAGATATGATCCTGGATAGTGATCTCCCATTCGTACAATTTCCTTACCAGGTGTTTCAATAATATATCATCCTTTGCAGAAAGTTTAATGGTTTGCCCGTGCCCCGCAATAAATACTGACAAAAAATCATGAAAACCGACCAGTGGAATATTTCCAGCCATTACAATTCCAACATTCTTTGGGCTGATATTATCATCTATGTGATAGTGAGCGGCCCACTGTTTCAGTAAATTTTTACTTAAAAAATTATCAGCAATTTTATGGCAGGCCAGGTCAATAAATTCAGGTGTAAACCAACCATTTTTGTAATAAGCCTGCTGTTTTGCCTGCTGCCAATCTTCCTCATTACTTTTTAAATATATGCCCAGCCTGTACATTAAATCAATTCTTGCTTGTAAATTCATCGCTATCTTATTAAATTGCATCAAAATTATGATAGATGGCTATAAAGATCACAGATGAATGTATTAATTGCGGGGCTTGTGAACCCGAATGTCCTAATAATGCAATTTATGAAGGCGGCGTAGAATGGGCAATATCCGATGGCACCAGTATTAAAGGCTCTTATACATTGATGGATGGTACGGTTGTTGATTCTGACAAAAGGAATTCGCCTGTAGCATTTGACACCTATTATATAACTCCGAATAAATGTACAGAGTGCCAGGGATTTCACGAAGAGCCACAATGTGCTGCTGTATGCCCGGTAGACTGTTGCGTTCCGGATGAGGATTATAAGGAAACAGTGGCCGAATTAATGGCGAAGAAAGAGAAATTGCACGTTTAACTTTTTTAGTATCCAGCCTCTGGCGGGATTAAACAGGCAGGTGATATTTCCTGCACACATGGCGAGAGTATTACTACAATACTTTCGCCTTTTTGCTATAAACGAATGTATTTTAATTTATTATCTTGCCGGTATGATGAAATGGAGTTTTATTATTTTATGGTTAGCAGCACCTGGCTGCCAGCAACCAGAAAAAAATCAACCTAGTGCAGTTAATGAAAAAATAGCATTGATGAAAACAGACCAGGCTTTTTCCGAAATGAGCGTGGCTAAAGGTATGAAACAAGCTTTTATTGAATATATTGATAGCAACGGTGTTTTATTAAAACCGGGTCATTTACCCATTGTTGGTGCCAATGCCATAGATTTTTTAATTCAACAAAATGACACAGGTTATACCCTTAACTGGCAACCGCAAAATGCATTTGTATCTCAATCTGCCGACCTGGGTTACACGTACGGGGTTTTTGCACTGCAACCAACCACTATTGATACCATTATCTATGGTACTTATGTGAGTATATGGAAAAAGCAGGGAGATGGTAAATGGAAGTTTGTACTGGAGAGCGGCAATGAAGGTATTGATTCAACTGATTCTGAATATTAAAGTTTTTCTAAGAAATCCTTCAACTGATTTTTTGTTTCTTTGGCATAAATTGAACAACTACTATGAAGAAAAATATTGCGCTTATAACAGGAGGGTATTCCGGTGAAGCGGTTATTTCTTATAAAAGTGCGGAAACCATTTATAATAACACAGATAGGGAAAAATGGAATGTATACCTGGTAGATATTCACCCGGATGGTTGGTTTCATAAAGCAGACAATGGCGACAAATTTCCTATTGACAAAAATGATTTCAGCATTACCATTGATGCAAAAAAAATAAATTTTGATGCGGTGCTCGTTGGCCTGCATGGAACGCCTGGTGAAGATGGAAAACTGCAGGGTTATTTTGATTGCCTTCATATCCCATATACCTCCTGCGATGCAGCAACATCTGCGCTCACTTTTAATAAAAGATATACTGTTGCAGTAGCAGCATTTGCCGGTATCCCGGTAGCAAAAAGTTTACACCTGTTCAAAGGCGATGGAACTAACGCTGTGCAAATAGCCAACCAGCTAAAGCTGCCTGTATTTGTAAAGCCCAATAACGGCGGCAGCAGCATTGGCATGAGCAAAGTAAATGAGGCATCAAATTTGGAAGCTGCAGTGGCAAAAGCATTCAAAGAAGATGACCAGGTACTGGTAGAAGAATTTATTAAGGGAAGAGAGTTTACGATTGGTGTATTTAAATCCAAAGGAAATATTATAGCATTACCCATTACAGAGATCATTTCTAAAAATGAATTCTTCGATTTTGAAGCAAAGTATGAAGGCGCCAGTGAAGAAATTACACCTGCACCAGTAGACGAAGCAACAGCAGATAAAGTAAGAGATACAGCAAGAAAAGCCTATGCTTTGTTTAATTGCAAAGGTGTGGTGCGGATAGATTTTATTCATGATGAAGAGAGCGGCGAACCCTGTTTACTGGAAATTAATACTGTGCCGGGGCAAAGTGCCGCCAGCCTTGTACCACAACAGGTAATAGCTATGGGTTGGAGTTTAAAAGAATTTTATTCTGCCCTTATTGAAGAATGTTTTATACAACAACCCACATTATAAACTAATTATTCCTGATGTTTAAATTCATCACTCACCGCCCTTTTTGGGTAAATCTGTTAGCCATCATCCTGTTGGTCTTTATCGTTATATACCTGCTGCTTAAAATGCTGGGTGGTATTACCAATCATGGAGCGTACCTGACAGTTCCATCTGTAGTGGGTAAAAAAACAGCCGATGCTATCAAATTCCTGGAAGCAAAAGGATTTGATGTGGAGATACAGGATTCTGTTTATACCGATACAGCAAAAATGGGCATTGTTTTAAAACAACTGCCCGATCCAAACAGTACGGTAAAAATAAACAGGGTTGTATATCTTACCGTTAACAGGTTAACATTGCCACTGGTTGATATGCCTTCGCTGCAAGGCAAAACATTGAACTATGCTCTGGAAATATTAAAAAGAAGTCACCTTGTTTTAGGCGATACCGTATTTAAGCCCAGCTTTATGATGGGTTCTGTTTTGGAACAAAGCTATAAGGGTGGCGCTATCTTGTCGGGAGCAAAACTTCCCTGGGGAAGCAGGGTAGACCTGGTAGTAGGAAGCGGGTTATCTGAAGAACGTTTCCTGGTACCCGATCTTATAGGCCTGACTTTGGAGCAGGCTAAAGCGCTTTTAGAAGAGAAAGGAATTATGCTTGCAGGAACAATAGCCGATCCTGGCGTAGCCGATACCTCAGCAGCATTTGTATACAAGCAATTGCCGCCAAGGTTTACAGAAGACAGGCAGGCTGTATTCATAAGTTCCGGCCAGGTGATGGATGTGTGGGTTTCAAAAGAGATGAAAGTACTTAAAGATTCAACCAGCGCACAGCCTGATGATCGTGAATAATTAAAATAAATTGATACAATGACAAACATTACTGCCGAAGAAGTAAAACAAAGATTGGATGCAGGTGAAGCTATTCACCTGGTAGACGTAAGAGAACCGGATGAACATGCCGCTTTTAATATTGGTGGTTTATTTATTCCGCTCGGAAAAATTCAAACCATGCAAACAGATGAAATTGATGACTTGAAAAATGAAGAAGTGATCTTCTATTGCCGCAGTGGTAACCGAAGCGGGCAGGCATGCCTGGTATTGGAAACCATGGGCTTTACCAATGTAAAAAACCTGGTGGGCGGAATGCTTGACTGGCAGGCGAAGTTTCCAGGCTAGTATCGGGTCGGGGACCGGCGGTCAGACGGGCAAAAATATATGTCATTGGTCAATCGTCAGAAGTCAATTCTATGAATCAAGGACGTTTGACCAATGACTTTCTTATTTCTACAACTTAATATTGATCCCCAGCACCCAGTTAACCGGCGCCATTGGAAAATAGTAATTTTCTGTAGCCAGCTCCCCGCCATAGATATAACTAAACGTATAACCATTAGGCTCATATTTTTTAGAGAAAATATTATTTACCTGCAGGAACATGGATGCATATTTTTTCCATTCATAACTTGCTCTTATATCCTGTGTGTAAAAGCCGTCCAGGCTGCGGCTTTTTTGCTGCGTATTGTCCAGGTATTGACGGCTAACATATTTTCCCATTAAATTTAATGCGGTTCTTTTTGCCGGTATAATATTAATGCTATATGCCCCGGTTAAAGAAGGGGAGAAAGCAATATCGGGTTTTTTATAAAAATTGGTTTGTTGCCCGCCGCTATCATAATCATCAATGAATTCTGTAAAATCCTTCACTTTATTCCTGCTCAATGTAAGGTTGGCATTGGCCGACAACCATTTGTTTATCTGCCCGCCGCCCTGTAGTTCAATACCTGCCCGGTAGCTTTTATCAATATTAGTGCGGGTATAAGCTCCAACGTCATTTACTTCCCCGGTCAGCACCAACTGGTCTTTATAATTCATAAAATAAAAATTGATACCCCAGTTGGCTTTGCCGGTTTTGTATTCAAGGCCAGCTTCATAGTCATCCAGTTTTTCGGGTTGAGCAAGTCGCATGGTGCTGGTTTCAAAATCGTCCCTGTTGGGTTCTTTGGTTGCGCGACCGTAGGAAATATAAGCCTGCATATTTTTCCAGCTATAGGTAAGTCCGGCTTTTGGATTAAAAAAAGTATATTTTTTATCTACCATCAAACCCGGATTATCTCTAAAGCCATTGATGGAATAATTTGCTTTACGAACCTGCAGATCGATAAAGGTTTGCCAGTGTTTCCCTAATTCCTCCGTCCATTTGGTATAAAAAGAATAATCCTTTTTTACAGCATCGTTATCGTACCATTTATGATTGATGGGAACTGCCTGCTGCAGTGCTGCTTTTATAACTTTCCCAAAATGATCGCCATCGTATTGCGTAATGCCGCCACCAACGATCACTTGTCTGTTACTGCTATTGTATTGAGCAGAAAAGATACTGCCGTAAAAATAATTGTCAAGATGCAGTTGTCGTATGAGATCGGTTGCTGTTATGATATTTCCATTGTCATTATAATCAGGCAGTCCGTATGCGTCCAGCGATTCACCGGCTTTGTATTGTTCATAATAACCTTTGCCCCTGGTAAGAAAGGCTGCCAGATTGGCTTTCCAGCGGTTTGTAAATTTATGGTTGTAAAATAACTGGTAATGTGTTTGCCTGTAATTGTCTGTTTCATTATTGTAAGGTTGCCCCGGCGCTTCAGTTCCGGCGCTGTTATAGCGACGGTTTGTTTTTAGTGTAGCCGCGTCAATGCCATTCCATGCCTGGTAAGTTTTTTCTTTGCCGGTAAATACATTTAACCTTAAAGAATTTTTTGCAGCAATATAAGCAGCGCTTCCATAAAAAGATTCAAGCCTTGTGCTTGCCCTGTCAATGTATCCGTCGCTTCTTATCTGGCTCATTCTTCCATCCAGCGTAAAATGTTTTCCCAATAAACCACTACTGAATTTCAGCGTATTTTTAAAGGAATAAAAACTTCCCACGGTGCTGCTCAGTTCCAACGATTGCTTAGTGTTCACCTCATTGGTGGAAAGATTTACACTTCCTCCAAATGAGCCTACACCATTGGTACTTGTACCTACTCCTCTCTGTATTTGTATGCTGCCCGCCGAAGAAGAAATATCAGGGATGTTTACCAAAAAGCTTCCCTGGCTTTCGGCATCATTAAAAGGAATGCCATTAAGGGTAAGGTTGATGCGGGTGGCATCGGTGCCACGAATGCGCAGGCCGGTATAGCCAATGCCATTACCTGCATCGGAGTTAGCAACGACCGAAGGCGTTTGATTTAAAATAAAGGGCAGGTCCTGGCCAATATTGTTTTGCTCAATTTGTTGCCTGCTGAGGTTGGTTTTTGCAACAGGTGTTTTGTCTCCCGCTCTTACAGTGTTTATTTCAACAGGCTGTAAAAAGCTGGTATCGTTAAAACCGGGGATAGTTTGAGCACGCAAGGGCACAGCAAGGATCAACAGGATTAGTCCTGAAAATAAATTTTTCATATTAATAATTTATGCTGAATATCCAGGGATGCCCACCGATGACGTACAATTTAAACTCCCTTCGCAGGCATTATCCTGTGCAGGTTATCGGGTATTATCTCAGCCTCTTGCGAAGCACCCCGGAAATTCAGTCGTTTGTAAAAGATCAGACACAAAGTTAAAGAGGAAGCGGGAATAAAATTTTATTTTTTTTGTAACAAAACAACCTGGTTAGCCGTAAAAGCTAATAAGTATAGCCATGAAATTAATTTGAAGAGTAAAAAATATTTTTTCAAACTGATTTTTATGGACCATTTTAAAAACAAATAAAAAGCCATCAAATGAAGTCTTTATTAACAACAGTAGCCTTATTCGTTGCCTTAATTGCAACAGCACAAACAAAAACCTATAACGATGCCAATGCTAAAACAAGAACTTTATCCGGTTCATTTACAAAGATATCTGTAGCAAGCGGAGTAGAACTGTATCTTACGCAGGGAAGTGAAAATGCGCTGGCCGTGAGTGTATCAGAGGAGAAATATGAAGAAAAATTTAAAACCGAAATTGAAGATGGTACCTTAAAGATCTGGTATGATAATAAAAATTGGTCTAATGGAGATAAGAACAGGAAATTAAAAGCTTATGTTTCCTATAAAACCCTTGAAGCATTAACCTGCTCTTCGGGCTCCAATACAAAACTTACCAATACCCTTACCACCGGCAACCTGGCCCTGAATTTTTCGAGTGGTTGTGTTTTTGCCGGAGAAATAAGTGCTGCAGAAGTTAGCAGTGTAGCCAGCAGCGGAGCGATGATAAAAATTTCGGGTAAGGTGGATAAATTAAAAGTGAGTGCCAGCAGCGGTGCTAATTTTAAAGGAGCAGGTTTGGCTACGGCGTATTGTACCGCATCTGCCAATAGTGGAGGAAGCGTAAGTATTGAAGTGCAAAAAGAATTAAATGCATCTGCCAACAGTGGTGGCGATATCAGGTATACCGGCGCAGCTGTTTTAAATAAAGGTTCCATTAACAGTGGCGGCAGCGTAAAACAAGGTTCAAAATAAAAAAATGAGAAAAATAATTGCTATGTCATCGTTGATCCTGTGCAGCCTTATGTCGGTTGCACAGGATCAACTGATTGTTGACCCTAATGCCCAATTGCGGACACTTACCGGTTCTTTTAATAAAATAAAAGTGTCTCATGCTATAAAAGTAATCATCACGCAAAGCGATACTGAAAGTATTGCAGTGAGTGCCAATGATGAAAAATACATGGATGATATTGTTACAGAATTGCAGGGCAGTACCCTCGTAATAAAATCAAAAGGCAATAGCTGGACCGGCAGAAGTAACCGTCAGCTGAAAGTATATATTTCATTTAATAAGCTGGAAGAAGTAGAAGTGTCGGGGGCATCAGATGTAATAACGGTAGGCGCTATTAAACAACCGTCTTTAAAAATTGATGTTTCGGGAGCAAGCGTTTTTAAGGCAGAGGTAGAGGTAAAAACAGTATCACTGGACATGAGCGGTGCAAGCAAGCTGGTATTAATGGGGATGGCAGATGTTTTAAAAGCAGATTGCAGCGGTGCCAGCGATTTAGAAGCGTTTGGCTTGACGGTGGAAGTGGCAAACCTTGATGTATCCGGCGCGTCGGATATAGAAATAAATGTGAGTAAGGATATTAAGGCAGAAGCTTCCGGTGCAAGTAGTATACGTTATAAAGGAACTGCATCTGTAACTAATGTGAAAACCAGCGGTGCAAGCAGTATCAAAAAGAAAGAGTAGAAATTCTTTCCATTATAATTGAATTTCTTTTGGCAGCGAAGGCCTTTCCCTGTATATTTGCACCGCGAAGTAGAGCAGCGGTAGCTCGTCGGGCTCATAACCCGAAGGTCAGAAGTTCGATCCTTCTCTTCGCAACTAATACAATAAAAATAGGAAGCCTGGAAAACCCAGGCTTTTTTATTAACCCGGGATACTTTTTTTGTATCTTTTTACGTTTTTATTTCCTCATGTATTTTAAAACCACTTAAACAAACCTTTCTTTATGAAAAAAACATTAATGCTTTTATCTGCAGGATTCATCTTAGCCGCTACCAGCTGTAAAAAAGACGATGATTGTGACCTTAACACAGGCAACTTTGCCGGAACTTATAAAATTTCCAGCGTAAAATACAAAGCAAATTCTTCTACTCCGGAAGCTGATATCACAAGTGTTGAATTTGATGCATGCGAACTGGATAACCTTCACAAATTCAATAGTGGTGGTGTTTATTCTTACCAGGTAGCTGGTACTGCATGTTCCCCGGAAGATGACAATTACAATGATACATGGTCGCTTTCCGGCTCTACTGTTACAGTAGAAGGAGAATCAAGTACAGTGTCGTCATTTTCATGTAATGGTTTTTCAATTTCCGACAATGATGTATTAAATACCGGCGATACATATACAATTAATTTCGTAAAACAGTAATAACATTTTTAATTAAAGTACTTTTGCCCCGCTCAGGCGGGGCATTTTTTTTTAATATGAAAGTAGGATTCGTAAATATTTTTGGCAAACCCAATGCAGGCAAAAGCACTTTGCTCAATGCCTTAATGGGCGAAAAAATGGCCATTGTTTCGCATAAAGTGCAAACAACCAGGCACCGCATTAAAGCAATTCTCAACGAAAAGGAATACCAGATCATTTTGTCGGATACCCCCGGTATCATTGATCCCAAATACAAGCTCCATGAAAAAATGATGCAGGCTGTTAAAGGCAGCCTGGAAGATGCCGATGTTGCCCTGCTTATAGCAGATGCGAGAGAAGCAGTAGAAGAAAGCCATGAAATATTTCAAAAGCTTAGATTAAAAGCGCCCGTAATAGTTATTTTAAATAAATCGGATGCAGTAAAGGAAGAAGGAGCCATTGAAAAAGCGAAAGCATTTTTTGAAGGTCAACCGTACTGTAAAGAAGTAGTGATCATATCTGCATTGAGAAATAAAGGCATAGATGAGTTGTTGCAACGCATCTTATTTTACCTGCCGGAAGGCGAACCTTTTTACGACAGTGATGATATAAGTGATATGCCTACCAGGTTTTTTGTGGGTGAACTGGTGCGTGAAAAAATATTCCTGTTGTACCAGGAAGAGTTGCCTTATCATACCACTGTATTGGTGCAGGAGTTCAAGGAAAAAACAACCCTTATAAAAATTACAGCAGATATCATTGTACAAAGGGATACACAAAAAGGTATTATTTTAGGAGAAGGCGGTAAAATGATCAAACAACTTGGAACACTTGCAAGAAAGGACATTGAAGAATTTTTAGGTAGCAAGGTTTTTTTAGAGTTGTATGTAAAAGTGCGGCCAAAGTGGAGAGACAGTGATTTGTTTTTGAAGGAATACGGCTATTAATGGATAATTGCACAATGGATAATTTTTTCAGGTTGTTACATTATCCATAGTCAGTTAAATAATTATCATTTACTATGAGGTATTAAATTGTAATGGATATTTTTTTAGATTATTACATTATCCATTATCAATTAAATCATTATCAATTATTATGAGTTTTACATTAGCGATAACAGGAAGGCCTAACGTAGGCAAGAGTACATTTTTTAACCGCATGCTGGAACAGCGTAAGGCAATTGTAGATGACGAAAGTGGTGTAACCCGCGACAGGCAGTACGGTGTAGCGGAATGGATCGGAAAATCTTTCAACGTCATTGATACCGGTGGATTTGTATCCGGTAGTGATGATATTTTTGAAAAAGCTATTCGTACCCAGGTACATATAGCCATTGAGGAAGCCAACGCCATCGTGTTTATGGTGGATGTATCAACCGGTGTTACCAACCTCGATGAAAGCATGGCAGATGTATTGCGCCGCAGTACCAAACCTGTTTTCCTGGTAGTAAATAAGGTAGACAATCACCAGCGCATGATGGAAGCTAGCGAATTTTACAGCCTTGGTTTTGAACATATTTTTTTCGTTTCATCTATAAGCGGAAGTGGTACGGGAGAATTACTGGATGCAGTTACCGACCTCATAACAGAAAAGGCATCAGATGAAACACTGGCAGAAGACGCTTTGCCAAAATTTGCCATCATCGGCCAGCCCAATGTGGGCAAATCATCCTTACTAAATGCATTGATAGGAAAGGAACGCACCATTGTTAGTGATATTGCCGGCACTACCCGCGACAGTATTCATACACACTACAATTTATTTAATAAAGATTTTGTATTGATAGATACCGCAGGTATCCGCCGCAAGGCAAAAGTGCACGAAGACCTTGAATTTTATTCTGTGATCCGTGCCATTAAGGCCATGGATGAAGCAGATATTTGTTTGCTCATGCTTGATGCAGAAAAAGGAATTGCTGCCCAGGATCTTTCCATATTTTCTATGGCCGCAAAAAAAGGGAAAGGTATTGTGGTACTGGTAAATAAATGGGACCTCGTAGAAAAGGAAACCAATACCGCCCGTGATTATGAAAAAGAATTAAAGAAAAGACTGGCGCCTTTTACAGATGTACCCATACTTTTTATATCTGCCAAAGACAAACAAAGAATTTTGCAAGCCATTGAACTGGCTATTAAAGTGTATGAGAATAAACAGCGCAGGGTTACCACTTCTCAATTGAACGAGGTAATGTTAAAAGCCATTGAAGCATTCCACCCGCCGGTAGTAAGAGGCATTGCCATTAAGATAAAATATGTAACGCAGTTGCCTACGCATACACCCAGCTTTGCCTTCTTTTGCAATTTCCCCGATGATATTAAAACACCTTATAAGAATTATTTAGAAAATAAGCTCAGGGAAAATTTTGATTTTAGCGGTGTTTCTATCCGCTTGTTCTTCAGGAAGAAATGATAGGAATTTTCGGCAAGTATATTAATTACCCCTCTGCAGGGGTAATTTTTTGCCAGAAAATTTAATTAACATTTTTTTAATAATTTAAAAAAAAGCCTTATTTTCAATACCCTTTCGGGTTCTATCCAATTTATCTTCAGTTAAGCTACCAGGCATCTTTACCTTCAATTTTACAGCTTTACAGGTGTAAAGGATTTTTATTTATTAATAAACTTACATTTTATGAAGAAGAAAATTTACTTACTGTTTTTTGTATTCGTAGCTATCATATCGACCCCCCCGCAGGCGCAGGTTTCACTATATAGCTTCGCAGAAAGTACAGAAACCTACGCAGCAGTTGTAGGAACAAATATTACTGCTACAGGAGATGACGCCAGTCAAAATGCACTGCCTATTGGATTTACTTTCAACTTTGGAGGAACTGATTACACTACGTTTAGTGCTAACACAAATGGATGGATAAGGTTGGGTGCCAATATGCCTACTACAGGCACATGGGACAACCTGATATTTGGTGGTGCGGCGACCACTCACAAACCCCTGATCGCTGCTTTTTGGGACGATAATCACCGGAACACCGGGGCGATTGCCTATTCCCTTTCAGGTACGGCTCCCAACCAGGTTTTAGAAGTTGGCTGGAACAATATAAACATTGGTGGCAGTGGATCTACTTCAGCTACCAATACTGCGTCTTTCAAATTGCGTATTTACGAAACAACCAGTGTTATTGAATTTGTATATGGCCCAACCATGGCAGCAGCAGGAACATTAACAGCATCTATAGGACTTAATGACAACACTTCTTTTTTAAGTGTTACGCCTGCTGCTGCTGCAACAGTTTCTTCTGCAACAGCTAATAATGTTATTAGTGTAACAACAGACCTCGTTGGCAAAAAATATACATTCACTCCTTCCGTGGTTTCTGCGGAGTTGATGGATTATGTAAACCTGCAATTTCCCGGAACAGCAAGCGTACCCTTTGGTACAAGTGCAGCTGTATATGCGCAGGGGTATGAACCAGGCATCACAGAGGCAGCGGGTGCAGGCGTTGGGGTACAGGCCTGGATCGGTTACAGCAATACCAATACCAATCCAAATACATGGATAAACTGGGTGCCGGCGACCTTTAATGTACAGGTAGGAAACAATGACGAATTTACTGCAGCGATAGGAAGTACCCTGGCCGCCGGTACCTACTATTATGCCAGCAGGTGGAGACTTGGCTCCGGCGCATTTAGTTATGGAGGTTTCAACGCAGGTCCCGGCAGCAACGGGTTCTGGGACGGAACAGATGATATAAGTGGTGTGTTAACGGTTACTCCACCACCCCCGCCGGCAAATGATGTGTGTAGCGGAGCTATTGTAATACCGGGCGCCGGTCCTTTCCCAATAACAACGGCAGCAACCAATAACGCTGCTGCAACGGATACCAATGATCCGGTTCCTACCTGCCAGTCTAACTCACATAAAGGGATCTGGTATTCATTTACCCCAACTGTTACAGGAGCTTATACTATTTCTACCTGCCAGTCTGCAGCACCATTATCAAATATTACAGATAATGTAATAAGTATTTTTACTTCTGCCGCAGGATGTACCGGCCCGTTCACTTCTATTGGATGTGATGATGATGGTTGTACTACGTTAAATCTACAGGCGATTTTAAACAATATTTCTTTAACAGCAGGAACCACTTACTATATATTAGTTTATAGCTATGATATAAACACCGGGAATGTACAGTTAAATATTTCTGCACCTATAGCTTGTGCCCCACCTACAGCAGTTGCTGTGAATACTACTACCTCAACAGGCACCAATGTTACCTGGACAGGCACCGGAACATTTATAGTCGAATATGGCCTTGCCGGGTTTACGCCAGGTACAGGTGCAACAGCAGGAGCAGGCGGCACAGTAATTAATCCTGCAACTTCTCCCCAGGCCATCAGCGGTTTAACTGCTGCAACAGCCTACCAGGTATATGTTCGCCAGGATTGTTCAGGAGCTGGAAATGGCTACAGTGCCAACTCAGCTGTTGTAGCATTCTCCACGCTTGGGGTACCTCCGCCGTGCACAACAAACCTTACACCGGCAAATGGTGCAACAGTTCCGGCACCGGGAGGCGCCACGCCGATTTCCTGGACACCGCAACCTGCAGCTACCAGCTATGATATATATTTTGGCACTGTAAATCCCCCGACTTCGTTCATAGGAAATACAGCATTGACAGCGATTACCATAACTGATCTTGATTACAACACGACTTATTACTGGTATGTCGCTCCTGTAAATGCAGGTTCGCCTGCAACAGGGTGTGCAACATCTACTACTTCATTTACAACTGGGGCTGCTCCGGCTCCGCCTGCAAATGATGAGCCTTGCGCTGCCATAACAATAGGTGCTGTGCCGCTTGCAGCAACGACAATTAGCAGCACACAAAATCTACCCCCGTTAAGCTGTAGCGGTGCTACTTCTACCAGCGCAAATGATGTGTGGTTCCAGTTTACCGCCACTACAAATGGTTCAGCTTTAATTACCCTGGATAATGGAACTACAGGTTTTGCTGACCTGGTACTGCAGGCATTTTCCGGCACTTGTACCGCTTTAACAAGCATTAGTTGCGTTGACGCATTTACCGATGCCGAAACATTGCCACTTACGGGTTTAGTGGCTGGTCAAACTTATTTTGTAAGAGTGTATGGATACAATGATGATGAAGGTTCTTTTGAAATTAGTGTGACAGGTGCTGCTTTACCGATAGCCATTGAATACTTCCGTGGTACCAAACAAAACAGCAAAAATGTTTTGGATTGGAAAGTAACCTGTGTTGGTTCTCCATCAGTAACACTTACGTTGGAGCGTAGTGCAGATGGCCGTCGTTTTGAAGGC
>JACMKX010000053.1 GCA_014379905.1 Ferruginibacter sp.
ATTATGAGATCATCAATGTTAACAGCAATAAAGCGCTGGAAGTTACTGGTGGCAGTTCTTCTAACGGTGCTGTTATTCAGCAAAACGCGTACGCTGGAGCCGATTACCAGAAATGGAGTCTGAATGCGAGTGGTACATATTATGTTGTGAAAGCTAAGCATAGCAGCAAATCAATAACAGTGGAGGATGCAAGTAATTCCAATGGAGCAGATATAGAGCAGAGAAGCGGTAGCAGCAATAATCAGCAATGGACTATTTCAGAAGTTGGATGTCCTGTTATGACCAGGGGTATGGAACCAATAATAACCAAAGGAGAAATACTGCCATCAGAACTGGAAGTAACAGTATTGCCTAATCCAAGTGCAACTAATTTCATCCTGAATGTTAAGAGCAATGACAAGGAGTCAGCAATAACAGTAAGGGTAATGGATGCAAGCGGAAAGATGATATCCGTTCATCCGAAGGTTGGATTAAACACCGCTTTAAGAATAGGTGGTGAAAAATGGGCAGGCGGAATTTACTTTGCGGAAGTCACCCAGGGTGGTCAGCGCAAAGTAGTTAAGATGATCAAAGTGAATTAGCATTAATGGGGGTTTATAAAGTCAAAAGGTCGTTTCGAAGGAAGCGGCCTTTTTTATTCTCTGAAAATCAGTAATGATATATCCTGGTTTCATTATGCAATTGAGTAATAGAAAATGCTTTTGCAAAAAAAACCTCTCGTATTAATATAATCTTTTAGTAAAGATTTCTTAATGCGATAGTTATTGTCATTTCTTACATTTAATAGCTGTTCCTGCACAGATTTTAGCCTCCCTTTAAAAATATTTTAATACCGCTGATTCGTGAATGCAACCGGTGTGTGAGTTTTATAATTGAGTAAATCCCTTAATACTTTTTGCTCTTCGTCTTGATTTAAAATTTATCTATGAAAAAAAGCTGCAAAATTTATTTACTTCTGTTTTTTATAATCGCAAACCAGGTTGTTTTTGGCCAATGTGCCTTAACCCTTATCGCAAGCAGCACAAATCCCACCTGCAGCGGATGTACCAATGGTACTGCTTCAGTCAGCGTTTCCGGAGGTACTGGCCCTTATACTTATTCGTGGACAAATAATGTTTCCACAGGAACGGCAAACATTTCTGCATTAAAGGATAACAGTATATATGAACAAAGTATGGGCAACAGCAACGGCGCTGGAGATTATTTGGTGGCTGGTGAAACAGCAGCGGGATTTAAAAACCGGGCATTAATGGCTTTTGATATTGCCGGAAATATTCCTGCAGGAGGTTCAATCACTAATGCAACCCTTCAGTTGTTTATCTATTTAACAAGCGGCACCACAGGCGCCCAAAACCATTTATTACATAGGCTGGAGCAAAACTGGGGAGAGGGTGTTTCCTTTGCCACTCAACCCGGCCAGGGAGCACCTGCAACAACTAATGATGCAACCTGGCTTAAAAGTTTTTTCCCGGGTTCTGACTGGACAAACAGCGGCGGTAGTTTCGACCCTGTAGAAAGTGCGGCGGCAATAGTGAATGCTGCCAATAGTTTTTATAACTGGTCTTCACCAACAATGGTGGCTGATGTACAGTCATGGCTTAATACTCCTTCCAATAATTTTGGATGGTTATTAAGGAGTGAAGAAACAGGGCCCAAACAGGCTAAACGTTATGCGTCAAAAGAGAATAGTACAACGGCCTGGAGGCCACGTTTGACAGTTAATTACGGGCCAACTGTTATTGGTACTGCAAGTTCAGTTTTCAATCTGGCTGCAGGCACTTATACTGTAACAGTAACTGATGCTCTCGGATGCACAGCAACCATATCGGTTATCATAAGTTCGCCTATAACACTTCCCAATATTATTTGCAATGATCTTGTTTTGTCTTCAGGCAATACTTATCTTTTGGATGGAAAAGTATTTGTTCAGTGCGGCGCTACACTTTTTATAGAAGAAGGAACACTTATTAAGGGTATTAAAAAGTCAACGGCGGAAGAAGCATCCGCTTTGATCATTACCCGCACGGGCAGATTAATGGCTGCAGCGACTCCTGAACGTCCCATTGTTTTTACATCCAACCAGGCAGTGCCTGCTAATGGGGATTGGGGTGGTATTGTAATATTAGGAGGCGCCCCGTTAAATAGGGTAGATGCGACTATTGAAGGTATTAACGGGAGCCAGGTACCAGGAGGTGTTGATATTACCTACGGTGGCGGTGGAGCAGGTCTTGGAAATGCCGGAGAAGACAAAGGCGTTTTAAACTATGTGCGCATTGAATATGCCGGGGCTGTGGTATCCACTAATAATGAGTTGAATGGTTTAACCTGCGGTGGCGTAGGCAGGGGTACTTTTCTGCAGTTTATCCAAACTGTATATGGCGCTGATGACGCTTTTGAATTTTTTGGTGGAACTGTAAATGCAAAATACTTAATCGCCCTTTGTCCTGATGATGATAATTTTGATTTTGATTTTGGTTATAGCGGAAATATCCAGTATGCAGTATCTGTATTAAATCCGACCAAGACTACATATTCCGGTGATCCGCGTGGTATTGAAAGCGACAACGATGCCACAGGAACGGCTGCAACACCCCGGACACAGGCTGTTATTTCCAATATGACCGTTATTGGAATGGAAAACCTGGCACAGGCACAAGTACCAAATCCTGATCTGGTTGCCGGTGCAACTTTTCGGCGTAACAGCAACTATTTGGTGAGGAATTCTATTTTTATGGGCTATCCTAATGGTGTACAATTTGAAAGCACCGGTAGTCAGGCTGATGTGGCTAATTTTCAGTATAACATTGTACACGGATTTACCGCTACAGACGCTGGTGCTTCTCTTAATGCGACCAATACCGAAATTTTTGGTAACACCGGCAATTCTAATATAGGAATAAACCTGGTAGATCCATTTAATCCAACTTTTCCTGATTTCAGGCCGAGTCCAGGATCACCGGCAGCATCAGGAGCCAATTTTACCGGATTGACTGGCACTCCTGCGACCTTCTTTGATGTGACTACTTATCGCGGGGCATTCCCATTGGGCACAAATTGGAATGCAACATGGTCACGGTTTTTAAATTTTCAATAACTACTGAGCAGACAGAGCTCATCCGTCTCAAAAGAGGCCGTCTTTTTTAATATCGCTTTTATTAAGTAAGCATAACATTTTATCATTTTAAAAACTATACATAATCATATTCCTCAAGTTTCGGAAAATTTTAGAACACATACAATAGGGAGGCTGGGCTTACTATTGCGGCATTATACATGAAGATGTTACTGTTATTGAAAAAGAATAGTTATTACAATTAGCAAGGTCATATATCCGGGCTATAGAAACTTATGCTACCGATTCTATTATCAGGAACCTTAAAACACAGCGTCATTTTTATTTATGCAACAGGCTTTTTTATTAAACCTTGACGCTATTTATACGACAGGGTTTCAGAGTCCTGATACCAACAGGATCATTGTGGAGTTGCACTTGCTATTGATTGCTGCAGAAAAAAATTTATCAATCAGTCAATGAATCCTTTCGGCCATTACATCGGCAGCAGTTATCATTTTTTGTATAATAATATGCCATCGCTTTTGTGAACAGTCAATCATGAAAAAACTTAATTTTTTGCGTTCAGGCACAGGTTATGCCGGTTATGAACAGTAAAGGAGGTTGATTTATTTCTTCATAAAAACTTAACGAAGAACCGGGGGCATATAATACCAATTAAGTTACCTTTTATTAAATACATCTGTTAACAGAACGATCCTTCGCTTTATGCATTGCTTAAAAATAAGCATATGAAAAAAATTTCAGTTTAATTGCACTCTTGTTTTTTATGGTGATATCTGCATTTGCCCAAAGCAGCGATTCAGAAAACATGAAAGTGTGGGCAAAGTACGATTTTGTACCAGGCGATAAAATCATATTTGAGGATAATCAGCAAAACGAAATAACCGGGGAGTTTCCCTCGAAGTGGAAGCTGAAAAGAGGGGGTGCTGAAACTATGCGGTTTGCCGACTCAAGCGTAATCGGGTTCATAGCAGTTTCATCAGAAATAGAACCCCTGATGAAAACAGCAGTATTCTTGCCGGAGATATTTACCATTGAATTTGACGTGTATTTTCATCATAAAGGTAATGAAGGCTACTCCGTGATTTTTGATGTTTAGGTAAACTTGATATCAGAACTCATCGTATGACTCTCAAGACCTTTACCGGCCCGTATAAAATATCAAGTACACCTGGCTGGCATCATGTGGCTGTCGCTTTCAACCAGGGGAAAATGAAAACTTACCTCGACGAAAATAAAGCTCTTAATATCCCTGATGCAGGAGGTAAACCAACTAAGTTTTCCATTACTTCATTGAGCCATGGAGCTTCTACAGGTTATCCATCCTTTATTAGAAATATTCGTGTGGCCGAAGGAGGAATGGATTTATATAAAAGAGTAGTGACTGAAGGTAAATTTATTACACGCGGAATTTTATTTGATGTTAATAAATGGAATATAAAACCTGAATCAATGGGAGTGTTAAATCAAATAGTTGCCATGATGAATCAGTATCCTGAATTGAGATTTTCTATAGAAGGTCATACGGACAATGATGGCGAAGAAAATTTTAATAAAACCCTTTCTGAAAAAAGAGCCGCGGAAGTAAAAAATCTATTGGTAAAATTGGGAATAACATCTCAGCGTCTTAATGCAAAAGGATGGGGTGAAAACAACCCGGTTGATAACAATACAAGCCAGGAAGGTAAAGCCATGAACAGAAGAGCTGAATTTATTAAAGAATAAATTTCAGTAAACCCATTTCGTATATCATTAAGTATAGTATCTGTTATACAGGTGCATCGTGTTAGTTATTATATAGCCAGATGTATTTTTATACTTAATAGTTTAATCTGATTTTCGAAATTTCTTTTTCAACATTCACAGTCTTTATTAATTAATCTTTTGATTATAATTTGTTAATAGACTGCATGGCTTACTTTCTTAGATTTGGTTATCTGATTTAAACAAATTCATTACTGAGAAATTCTGTCAAAAAAATAACCGGCTTGCCGGGCGAGTCTACTATTCTCTAAACTGAGATGAAACTAAACTTCTTTATTACAATCATTGAAAAATTATCATTATGAAAAGATCATTACTTGCATTGTTTTTATTCTTTTCAATTTGCGGTTTTGCGCAGACGCTTACACCGGTTCTATATCCTCAATTTATGCAGGGACATGGTACGGGTAATGCTGCGGATGAACGCAGAGTTCCATATGCCTGCCGTATGACAGTATCGGGGCTTACTCCCAATACCGTTTATTGGTATTACAACCGGTGGGCTCTTACAGGTGAACCCACGGTAGAGCAGGGAGGGATGACAATAGTGGATCCGGGGACCGGGGTGTTTACAAGGGTTACTGCTCCCAG
>JACMKX010000054.1 GCA_014379905.1 Ferruginibacter sp.
AACATAAATAAGTTCTTCGCCAGGATGTGAATGCTTCCCAAAAGATGCCCCCGGTTCGAAGTCAATTCTTACTTGCATGCCTTCCCGTCCCGGCACACTGAGATCGTGTCGCTGAAGCTCGGTGCGCTTGATCGCTGATTTTGGCGCCTCTGCCGGTGAAGTATTACATCCGCTGCTTATGGCTATTGCTGCCATAAAAAAAATTATAGTATTGATAGTTAATAGTTTCATTTTATTTTGATTTAAAAGATTTGTTGTCCAAATTTGATTTAGTGCTGTTTTCATTCCTGAACATTCTCTCTACCAATGCTTTTATGACCGGTCCCGTAATCAATACGAAGGGTAGCAGCAGCAGGTAAGTTTTAGGAATCAATCTTAACCAATTGATAAAGAAATGATCGGTTAATAAACCCTGTTTCATAATAGTATTTAAAAAGGCAGCATAAGCCGATGTGAAAAAGGCTATGATTACACCAAATACAATTAGTTTTTTAATTTCTGTTTTCATAACAAGATGCTTACGCTATGCGTTAATGAAATGATTAAAATATTGAGATACCTGCGGGAAATTATTTTGCTTGTGTTTTTTTGATATTGGAAAATCAGCTTAACGTTAATCGATGCTCTTCATTTTTGATTTTCAACATTAGTAAAAGGCAGCGCATCTACTGCGCTGCCCTTTGGTCAAACTAACGCAGTGACTTAAAAGCTGCCCTCATCTCTTCTGTAAATAATTGAGGTTGCTCCCATGCCGCAAAATGTCCGCCTTTATCTACTATATGGAAATAGATCAGGTTAGGATAGGCACGACGGGCCCATGATTCAGGAGAGGTATACACATCTTCCGGAAATACCGTAATAGCTACCGGCAATTTTATCAGATTGGACTTTTGTGCACCGGCACTAACAATTTCGGTGTTCCTGTTTTCCCAATAAATCCGGGCTGAAGAAGTTGCAGTATTTGTAAACCAGTACAACGAAATGTTATCCAATACATCATCCATTGTTGGAGACTGTTTTGGATCAGCACCATACGACCAATTTGCAAAACCAGGGTGTAAAAAAAGCCAGGCGGCAAGACCAGTGGGAGAATCGTTCAGGCCATAACCTACAGCCTGCGGACGTGTTGTCATCGTGGTTTTATAAGTAAACCCACCTTCCCTGATCGATTTACTAAGATGATTGAAAGCAGCGAGTTCCTGTGCAGAAAACCCTTCCGGAGCAACACCAGTTCCTAATGCCATGCCTGCTTCATTTGGTAATGTCGCCGGCAAATTACTGTGTATGCCTAATAATCCTGCAGGTGCCTGCAGCCCCATTGAATTAACAATGCCGGCACCCCAATCGCCCCCTTGCGCAACATAATGTTTGTAACCAATACGGTTCATCAGCACGGCCCAGGCTTTTGCAATACGGTCAAGTTCCCATCCGGCTTCGGTTGGCTTGCCGGAAAAACCAAAACCGGGTAATGAAGGTATTACAACATCAAAAGCATCTTCAGCTTTACCACCATAGGCTTTAGGATTAGTTAATGGATCAATGATCTTCAGCAGTTCAATTATTGAACCCGGCCAACCATGGCTTATGATCAGCGGCATGGCATTTGGCTCTTTAGAACGCACGTGGATAAAATGAATGTCAACACCGTCAATCATAGTCATAAACTGCGGATAGGCATTTAGTTTAGCTTCTGCTTTTCTCCAATCGTAATTCTTTCCCCAATAATTTGCCAGGCCTTTTAAATTGGAAAGTTTTGCACCCTGGGACGCATCGGCAACAGTTTCCATATCCGGCCATCTTGTTTCCATGATGCGCCTGCGAAGATCTTTGATTTCTTTATCAGGTATACGAACCGTAAAAGGGCGGATGGCTTCAGCGGAGATTACTTCTTTATTAGAAGGGCCTTGTGCATCGGCGATTGTACCCTGCATAGCCAGTGCACCACTTAGCATTGTGCCGACAAGGATTTTTTTAGTTTGTGTCATTGTTTTAAAATTTATTGTTTTTAATAATAGTGTAAAATTATCACCGGCAACAGTCTATTTCCAAGGATGAAACAGCGGGAACGGACTAAGTAATTGCCGAAGCGGTCATTTTGAAATGCGAAATATTCTTTTGAAATGCGCATCATAAAGATCATTGTTCTTCAATGCGTAGACTTTGTTCCATTGCATAAGCCTGGTCCCAGATGTAAACATCATAGCCTGCCAGTTTTTTGGACCATTTGGGAGTTACAGCATTCACGGTTTGAATGACAACCCGATCGATATAGTTGCCAAAGAATGCCCATGGATTTTCGCTGAATTCAACATCAACCCCTTCGCCGGGTTTGGTGGATTTTAAGGCCTGCCTTGCGGCATTCTTAAGATCATTCATGAACTCAAGTTGTGTGGCAACATCTTCATGTGTACCGGTTCTTTGTACATGGCCACTTACCAAAATATCCCATTTCATTTGATTGATTTCCTCAACCTGGGCGAAGTAACCCGGAATATCCTTGGCCAAAGCAAACCTCCGCCATGGCATCCAGCCGGGGAAGATGATATCCACAACCATAAGCGTTTTTTGCTCCGGTGCATAGATGAAAATGTTGCCGGGTTCATGTGCATTACCATGATATGATAGCTCCTGTGTCTGACTTCCAACCTTTAGCAAATATTTTTCTTTAAAAGTAACGGTAGGGATAGGCCGATTTGCATCCTTTGCCCTTAGCAGTAATCGCCTGGTTTCCTCATGAGCAATAATAATTGG
>JACMKX010000055.1 GCA_014379905.1 Ferruginibacter sp.
AAGCTTTTAAATTGCGGTGCCATAATTCATATTTTCATAAATAGCAATATCGCTATTAGAAAATTATGAATATTATGTAAAGCATCTAGAGGCAAGTTCTAAGCAAACGCTTAAGCATCATTTTTATTCGAAATATACTTTGCATAATCATTTACTATGCATAACCAAGATTATGTAAAGCTTTACATAAAATCGGGAGAAACTCACATTTGTTCGCCGGCTCACACCGTGGCGGAGAACTGGCAGCAATCATTTACAGCTTTGTGGCTACCTGTAAACTCCAAAACATAGATCCATACAAATGGCTTGATTACGTGCTGCGCAGGATCCCTGATCAGCCGGAAGACAATTGATTGAACTCCTGCCGCAGTTCTGGAAACCCCTGGTGAATTGAATAGTGCCAAAATGATATATTTCGGTATCATGATGTGTGACGTTGATACTACTTGCTCTGCCGCGAAAGTTTCAAGGCAATCACAAGCAGGTGCATTGGATTTACGAAGAAGAACGCTGTGATGTACCCCAAACAATCTTCTGAAAACTATTTTAAATTATTTGGTCGATCAGCCACCAAGTGATATGCAATGGAAAAACCAATTCGTGAAGCCAACTATTTGTCGCCCACCAGACAATAGGGCTAGCAATTAAGAATGAAAGAGTCACTAAGGTACGATTATAGAAGGCCACAAAAAAAGCTGCTTAAAAATTGCTTTTAAGACAGCCTCTTTTTTGTTACGAAAAAGTTTTGGTAGTTATTTTACAACGTAATCCTGTACAACAGATCAGGAAAAAAGCCAATTTGGTTTACAGCACCGACGGTTCTTCTCTCTGGATTGTAGCGTTGCAGAAATATGTTTTCGTTTGCAGTTATATTCTGAAAATCTAAATAAATGGTTTGGCTCATTTTTCGTTTGGAACTGTTGATGCGATAGCCAAATTTGAGGTCGGCTCTAAAGTAACCTGACAGTCTTTCGCTGTTGTATTTGCTCTCATCCAGCACTTCTCTGTTAGCTATTATAGAGGCATTTAGATTTACAGGTGTTGTGTATTTTCCGCCAATGCTGCTTACCCGCGCATCTATAGTAAAAGCATTCTTTTTCTGCTTTCCTGCTTTCCATTCTTTGCCTGCCAATACATTCAACACATTTCTGTAATTAAAAGTGCTGTTTCTTTCCACTCCATCACTGCCTTTATATTTCGAGTCGAAAATGGAAGAAGTAATTAACAAATAATAGCCTTTGCTCAAAAATTTCTCCAGCGTTAACTCAATGCCTCTGTTGTAGCCGGTGCCGGTGTTTACCAATCCAGCCTTTTCAGGAAAAGTAAAATCTGCACCGCTGTTTAAAATAGAAAATCCACTGGCTGTTCTTTCTACCGGCACATCAAATAAATCCTGGTAGTAGCCTTCTACCTTAAATCGCCAATCAGTGGCAAATCTTTTTTCATATCCAATTACATAATGGCTTGCTTTAGTAAAATCTAAATTTCTGTTGCTTTTATCTATCTCACTATTTATTGATTGGTTTTCGTACAAATAAACCGGAAAAGGTTGTACTTGCGAGTGCCTGCCGTAGCTTACATAAACTTGGTCGGTATTCGTTAACTGATAAGCTACAGATGCCCTTGGCTCAAAAGTGGAGGTGCTGTTGAAACTGAAATTACTGCCATGCAAGCCGGCATTAAAAGTTAATTTACCCGTTGGCTTGTATCGAATCTGTGCAAAATATTGTAACAGAAAGAAATTGTCGTCAAAATCCCGAATTAAATTAAATGAATCTGCACTTGTTTTACCTTCGCGGTCAGTCACTTTGGTTACTAAACTGAATTGTTCTCCGGTAATGCCAACACGCGAGGATAGTTTGGCATTTTGTTTTGTATTTAAATACGAAGAAAAACGCAGGTTGTTCTGTTGATTTTTCGAATCAGTAATTAGGTACCTATCAGTATAATCAACAAATGGAAGTGGGTACTGGTAGCTTTGAAAATCGTTATTGGTAGTTGAGTAAGATACAGCAGTACGCAGGTAAGATTTTTTTCCTACGTCAATGGTATGTTTTGCACCAAATATGGAGAAATTGCCCTGGTTGTAACCATCCTGGTCTTTTCTTGCAAAAAAATCTGCCGTGTCGGTATCCTTTCCTATAAAATCAATGTTGCTAACACCGCCCATACCGTAAAAGGAAAATGCACCCGCCTTGCCTTTTCCAAGATTAATGTTATATACCCAATCCTGGTATCTTGGTGTGGCACTTGTACCTACACTCAGCCCAAATGATGTAGCGAGTTGTACAAAAGAATAACGGTAGCCAACCAAATAGGAACTGCCATTTCCTTTTTTGCTAAGAGGGCCTTCCAGCATGACTTCCAGGCCACTAAACAAATTTAACTGCAATGTTCTTTCGTGTTTATCAGCGTTGCCGGCCCGTAGATTAATATCAAATACAGCAGCCAGTGCATTGCCAAATTCTGCCGGAAATGCACCGGTTAAAAAGTCGGATGTTTTTAGGGCGTTGGTATTTAATGCGGATACTGGCCCGCCCGTTGTACCCAATGCTGCGTAATGGTTTGGGCTGGGTGATGGCAAACCTTCAATACGCCAAAGTACACCGGTAGGTGAGTTGCCTCTCACCACAATATCATTTCTTCCATCGTTGTTGGATACCACACCTGCAAAGTTGCTCACCAATCTCGACGGGTCATTTCTACCTCCGGCAAATCTGGTTACTTCATCTACGTTAAAAGACCGGTTGCTACCAGTTACATATTCATTGGAAGAAGCACCTTTTTTTACTTTTGATGATGTAACAGTTACGTTTTGTAATTCTGCAATGCTTTGTTCCATAGCTACATCTATGATTACTTCTTTACCGGCAGTTACCAGAACTTCGGGTATAATCACAGGCTTATAACCACCATAGGTGATCATTATTTTTTGCCTGCCCACCGCTACGGCGTTCAGTACAAATTTTCCATCCTTGTCAGCAACTACCTGGTTGGTGGCGTCTACAACACTTACCGTAGCACCAGCCAATGGTTTTTCAGATGTTTTATCTGTAATGAAACCTTTGATGGTTTGGGTAATGCCCTGTGAAAATCCTTTTGAAAAGGAAAAGGCAAAGAGTAAAGCGATAAAAATTGTTTTCATATTTAAATATGTTTTATGAGGCCGCAAAATAGAGCGGGTATTTTTTTGCATCAATTGACAAATGTTAAGAAACCAACACTTGCAGTATTAACTAACATTTGTTAAGAACAGCAGGTTCCTGTAATTAACTAACATTTGTTAAGTAGCACACCAATGTGTCAATAATAGTTTTACAAAAATTATTACAGGCAATTTTTTAAATGCAACTGCACGGATTAAAGTTGAAAACTAAAAGAAATACGATTGCTTCGTTAATGGTTACCGTAATGTTAGGTATACGCTTTTAATAAAAAGTTTTTTGATAACCGGACCTGGCAAACAGTTGCCTGTGCCGGTTAATCGTTTCTGCTAAAATAATTATATGAAACATGTTTTACTATTGGGTGGTACAGGTAAAACGGGGCGGCTGTTAACCACTATGGCACTGGACGCTGGTTTGTATGTAACGGTATTGGTAAGCAACCCGGCAAGTATAAATATAACCAGCGACCATTTAGAGGTAATAGAAGGCGACGTACTAAATTATATTGATATAGAAAAAGCCGTGCAGGGGCAGGATGCAGTGCTTAGTACGCTGGCAAAAGATGATGAAAATTTGGATATTATAAGGATTAGTACAAAGAAAATTATCAGGGCAATGCAACATGAAAAAGTTTATCGCTTTATCTCGCTTTCATCTATTGGTGCCGGAAGTACAAAAACAAAAGCAGGGCTTCTTTTTCGCTTTTGGCTGAATATTACCGGCAAACGTAATTTTTTTGAAACATTAACTGAACAGGAAAATCTTTTACAAAAAAGCCAACTACATTTTACAATAATTCAGGCAGGCACACTTACCGGTTTTGTGCAAAAGCGAAAAATTTTAAAAACAGTTTTACCGCATCAAATAGAAAAAGGGTTTTTGTTTGCTGCCAAAAAACCAGGCAGAAGCCAGCTTGCTGCATTTATGCTCAACGAACTTTTAAACCCGTCCTGGATAAGGGAGATTATTTGTGTACACAACTAAATAAACGATGTTTTCTTCATCAATTAAAAGAAATTAACCGAAATGAAATAAGTATGTGGCATTAGTAAAT
>JACMKX010000056.1 GCA_014379905.1 Ferruginibacter sp.
AGGGGAGATGCTCAGAATGTTATTGGTTCGCCTCATTATACAAATTACACGGCTTGCCAAAAAACAATACCTTGGCACAGAAGCAGCCTATGAGGATAAATTTAATATTATAAGGCAGTTTAATTTACTGGTAGAAATTCATTATCGGAAGGAACATCAGGTGCAGTTTTATGCCGGGCTGCTGAATAAATCCCCTAAAACAATTTCCAATATTTTTTCTTTGTATAGCAAAAAAACACCTACCCAGGTAATACAGGAAAGGATAATTGCTGAAGCAAAAAGACTATTCTATTATACCGATAAATCTGTTAAAGAGATTGCCGATGACCTGGGTTTTGAGGAAGTGGCACATTTTAGTAAATTTTTTAAAAACTGCACTTCTCAAAGCCCTTCTGCGCTTAAAAAAGTAGCTAAGCCCAATAAATAGGGATATATATACAACACTTCGGGAAGGATATGTATTTGATGCCATCGTAAATGATGGCATTTTTGTTTTGATAAAAAAACATAAAAATCTTAAATTAAAACAATGAAAAAAGTAGTAATCGTATTATTAGCAGTTATATTTTCTGCAGGAGCTTACGCTCAATCCACAAAGTTTACCAGTAAAAATGGTGTAGCCATTAAAGGCTACGACCCGGTAGCCTATTTCAACCAGCAAAGTGCGGTGGAGGGCAATGATAAATACAGCTTTGACTGGAGCGGCAGTAAATGGAAGTTTGTATCGCAAAACAATTTAGACAGTTTTAAGACAGCCCCTGAAAGGTATGCTCCACAATATGGTGGCTTCTGCGCTTATGGCACCAGCGAAAATCATCTTTCACCCACCGACCCCAAAGCATGGACAGTAGTAAATAATAAATTGTATTTGAATTATAACCTGGATGTAAAGCAACTTTGGATAAAAGATACAACCAGCCGGATAAAAGCAGCAGATGGATATTGGCCATCACTCAATAAATAAAAAATTGAAAAGGCTATCATTAAAATAAGATAGCCAGAATTGTAAGGTTTTCTGATGGTTTACGACTGTTACTATGATAATAAAATAAATTTTAAAAAATCAAAACTAATTACACCATGTCACCAAAGCTTATTCTCTCTTTCACTTTAAGGGTAGTTGCCGCAGGCATTCTTTTGCAAACCCTGTATTTCAAATTTACGGGTCATCCGGAATCGGTAGAACTATTTACCAAGTTGGGTGTGGAGCCCTGGGGCAGAATTGGAACAGGAGTTATAGAACTAGTTGCCAGTATCCTGCTGCTTATTCCATCCACCGTATTTATTGGTGCCTTCCTGGGTATTGGTTTAATGTCAGGTGCTATACTTTCTCACTTAACAATTATTGGTATAGAATCAAAAGGAGATGGCGGGCAATTATTTATACTGGCAATTACTGTTTGGATTTGTTGTGCAATAATAATGGCGCTGTATAAACAGCATGCAGTTATTATGCTGAAAAAATTCAGGAAGCCTCAAATGAACCAAGTAATTGGTTAAAACAAGTTCTTGTAATTAATACTATAATTTCTTTTTTCTAAAATCATAGCAACATAGAAAGCCCAGCCGAAACTTAACCAAACTACTACATATGATTTTTTTACAACTTTCACAACAACTGCAATCACTAAGTAGATTATTATTGAATTTAACTGATGAACAATTCACAAAAAAAGTAGCACACCTGGGTAACTCAAGTATTGGTGGGCACACGAGGCATGTTATAGAACTATTGCAATGTGCCATTGACGGATACAGCACGGGAGAAGTGGATTATGTAAATCGTAAAAGGAACCTGCTGCTGGAAACCGACCGCATGTTTGCCTTGTCTGTGCTGCAGCAACAGGATGGCTTCATAAAAGTGCCCGACAGGAAATTGAATTTGGTGGTGGAGCAAATTGAAGGAGCAGTCGAATTAACAAAGGTTACCACCACCTATTACAGAGAAGTGGTGTATAATACCGAACACACCATACATCATCTTGCATTAATAAAAGTGGCAATCATTGATATGAAGCTTGATATTGTTGATAATAATTTTGGAATGGCTTATTCCACCATTAAATACCAGGCTTCAGTAGCCCAAGCATAAAATGAAAAAATTAAACGTTTGCAGGTTACTATTGCCATTTTGTTTTATTTGTTTTTATACATCTGTAAAAGCACAGGATACAACAAAAATATTTTTTACCACTTCGGTGGGCTTACTCAATCCGGTTTCTTCTTTTTCTAATGCCTATCAAAATTCGCTGGCATTAAATTCAGGTATTGAGTACAGGTTCAGCAAACATTATTTTGCACAGTTTGTGCTGGACTTTAATGCAGTGAAATATAGCCAGCAGGTAAAGGATGGAAGCTCTGTTTACCTTTTTCAGAACACCAGCAGTTCAGTTTTTTTAGCTGGTATTAATGTGGGAAGAAACATTCCATTAATCCCTTCAGGTAAATTATTTTGTTCACCTTATGTGGGGGCAGGCTATGTCAATATTGGTGAGCCAAGGTTATCAGTAGATGTAAGAAATGGTATCATCAATCAGGAGGTAACAAGGATGAAAGGGATATTTGCAAGAGGCGGCACAAGGCTTGCTTACAATACCGAATCAAAAATATTACAGACAATATATGTTGATGTGTCTTACTGGTCAGCAAATATCAATGTGCAAGACAGCAGGCCAAAAGCATTTTCATTTTTAATAGGAACCAGGTTTGGTTTTTAAATTATAAAACAAACTTTATGTGTACAGTTGTTTTTATACCGGGCAGGGAGAGAATTTATTTAGGCTCGTTAAGGGACGAAAGCCCAAAAAGGCCAAGAGCATTGGTACCTGAAATATATACTGTTGGCAGCACATCTTATGTAGCCCCTAAAGACCCGATGGCCAGTGGTACATGGGTTGGCGCCAGCGATACGGGCAATGCAATTGTTTTATTGAATGGAGGTTTTGAGAATCATCAGAGGAAAAGCTATTACCGCAAAAGCAGGGGTTTAATTGTAACAGAACTGCTGGCATCAGAACTGCCGGTGGTTGAATGGAGCCTCATTAACATGCAGGATATTGAACCCTTTACATTAATTGTTTGGAGTGATGATAATCTTTTCGAACTGGTGTGGGATGGAAATGAAAGGTACAGGACAAGACTTGATGCAACCCAGCCTCATATCTGGTCTTCTTCCACACTGTATAACGCAGAAGCAAAAGCAATACGTGAAGAATTTTTTCAGAACTGGATTGCTATGAACCCACCTGTTTCAAAACTTTCTGTGCTTAATTTTTTCAGGTCGTTTAAAAACGATGAGAATGGTTTTATAATGAACAGGAATGAAATAACAAAAACACTCAGCTATTCACTTATTGAGTTGTATCCCCAGGAGAAAGCCGTATTGAATTATTATGATTTTATGGTTTATTCCTACAGCATCAAAACAATCTTTTTGCAAAAGAGATCTGCTGATTGCCCGTTCCCGGGAAATGAGGAAATAATATTCTCAAAAAATTAAAGCAAAATCATTTTACTCAAAATTATTATATCAATGAGCAACGCATCTTTACAGTCAAAGCGAATTATTATCACCGTAGGGCCTACACGTGAGGCGATTGACCCGGTCAGGTTTATCTCCAATCATTCCACCGGAAAAATGGGATATGCCATAGCAGAATATCTTTATTCTATTGGAGCAGATGTACATGTAATTTCAGGGCCGGTGCATATAAAAACCACACTGCCTGCCAATGCAATTACCAACGTTATTACTGCTGATGAAATGCTGGCCGTAACCCAGGCACTGGGGGCTGATGCTGATGTAATTATTTTTTCAGCAGCCGTGGCCGATTATAAATGTGCAGCCATTGCCAGCCAAAAAATAAAAAAGCAGGAAGGTGCATTACATATTAGTCTTGTGCCTAATGCTGATATTGCTTTTGAGCTTTCTAAAACTAAAAAACCGAGGCAAATATTTGTAGGCTTTGCTTTAGAAACCGAAAATGGTTTAACTAATGCCATTGGTAAAATGCAACGCAAGAAATTTGATTTTGTGGTATTGAATATTCAGGATAATGGTGGAAGTGGGTTTGGGTTTGATACCAATAAGGTGAAATTAATTGACAGTGATTTGAGCATTACGGATTGGATGTTGAAATCAAAAAAAGATGTTGCCGTTGATATTGTAAATCATTTGGCTGTTATGATGCCTTTGCCGGTTGTAGCAGACACAAGGAAAATAAGTTATGTATAGTAACCAGATAAGCGCCTTTGAATATGTTTCCATACTCGTCTCTATTATTTTGGGATTGGGTATTACGCAGATTCTTTCATCGTTTTCTGATTTGCTGTATCATTATAAGGAGATAAAATTTTACTGGCCGCATACGCTGTGGATTTTGTTTATACTCTTTCTCAATATACAGGATTGGTTTATTACTTACCAGTTAAAAGATAAACTTGAATGGTCTTTACCAGAGTTGTTTTTTATACTGCTGTATCCCATCACTTTGTTTATTGCAGCTAAGATGCTGCTGCCGGCAAATGAAAGTGATAAAGGAACAGATATGAAACTGTATTACCGCAGCCATTACCCGGTAATATTTTTTATTATTGCTGTTGCAGTTTTTATTTCTATACTTTTCAATGTATTTCTACTTGAAAAATCATGGCTGCAGCAGTTATTATTGTTGGTGTTTTTTAGTTTGATAATGTACATATCAATAAGAAAAGTGGAAAATGAATTATTGCATAAATGGATGGCTGTATTGTTAGGTGCAACATCTGTATTATCTGTAATACTTGAAAAAAACGTTTGGGTTATAAAATAATAGGATTAGGTAGATAATGCGCAAAGGTAATATGGTATTGAGTTTTGGTGTGTCAATTGAAATGTTTTAACGGCCTCTGGAAAAATTGCTTTAAGAAAATTTATATGATGACGTTAAGAAATGAAATTGATGTTACAAATGCCTGGTTTTATTTTTAGCCAGTAAGTCGCACTTAGCCTGGATATGCATATAGGATCGAACTAATTTCATTTTAGACATCATATAAATTTCGTAGCTTTTTTTTCCGCAGCCTTGATTTTTTTTGTTACATCCTGAGCGAAGCCGAAGGGTTTTATCAAGAAAAAAAAGTAAATGGAGACTTACTAAGTATCACAAGGTTTTGCACTCTATCTACCTAATCCAATAAAATAATATATGAACACCAATAAATTCTACTATAAAATGCGAGGACTATATATCAAAACATTTAGCTGGGAATACTGGCCGGTATGGGTAGTTTACTTTCCGGTAAGTTTTTATTTTTTATACCTGTCCATAAAGGCAAGGTCTTTTTTTTTCTTTTCTGCATCCAACCCTACCATTGAAACCGGCGGAATGTTTTTTGAAAGCAAATGGAAAATATTTCAATTGGTGCCAAAAGAATATTACCCCACTACAATTTTGGTTGAAGGCGTTGAAGATATTGTCAGCATTGAACAAAGAATGAAGTTTTCAGGCATTGCGTTTCCTATTATAGCCAAGCCCGACAGGGGCGAACGGGGCTGGGCTGTAAAAAAAATCACCAGCATAGAAGAATTGGGTACTTACAAAGCGGCACTGAATGTTTCTTTTCTTATTCAGTCTTATGTTAATTACCCGGTGGAGATGAGTGTGTTTTATTACCGCCATCCTTTACAAAAGAAAGGGATGGTAACGTCTGTTACTTTAAAGAAACTGCTTACTATTACGGGTGACGGGCAGTCAAGCATTGATAAGCTTGTAAGAAAGAACGACCGATCCTTTTTACAATATCGAAAGTTGGTACAACAAGATAAAATTGACTTTACTCATGTGCCAGAAAAGGGGGAACAGGTAGTACTGGTTCCTTATGGCAATCATGTATTGGGTGCTACTTTCCTTAACTACAATCATATTATTGATGCTGAACTCACCGATACCATTGACAGCATCAGCCAACGGATTGATGGCTTTTATTTTGGCAGGTACGATTTACGCTGTGCCAGTATTGAAGACTTAAAGATGGGCGAAAACTTTTCTATCCTGGAAGTAAATGGGGCAGGCGCCGAGCCAGCTCATATTTACGAGCCAGGGTTTTCTTTCTTTAAAGCACAGTTGACCATTGCAAAACATTTCAGGATGATGTACAAAGCAGCAAGGGAAAACAATAGGAATGGTGTGGCCTATATGTCTTACAGAGACTTTAAGAATACGCAGCGTTTAGAAAAGGAATACAGAAGTAAAGTAACTGTCGTATGAGTATAATCGGAATACCTGTTGGCGTGTATGGGTACATTTTTCCCGGCAACATCAATATCATGGTGCTGGATTTATATGCTTCGAAAAAGTACAGGATTCTTGCTGCGGTTATTCTATTGATTATAATATTTGAAAGCATTTACTGCTTGCTTACGCTGCTATTATTGGGAGGCTCAAAAGAAAGCAGCCACTGGTACAAATCGCTGGAGATTGGTTCTTTTATTTTGATACTTGCTATCGGAATATGGATGCTGATGGAAAGCCGGAAAAGTAAACAGGCGGTTCAGAAAAGTACACTATACCGGGGCATTAACAATGTAATTGTACATCCGCAGCTAATCCCTTTCTGGTTAATTATTGGTGTGGTAATAAATCCATTGATGAAATTTGGGATGGATGTTTTTGCATTGGCAGGTTTTGTTATTTTTAATGCTATTGGCACTTTGATGGCGATGGCTGTTTATATGATTTTCGGCAATAAGCTTTTACAATATTTTAATCTTAATTTATCCACTATAAACAGGGTGATGGGTTTTGTGTATGCAGGTATTGGTGGGTATTCCCTTTTAAACTACTTCGTTGGATGGCATAAGTAAAATTATTTCACAAATCTGCCGACCTTTAGGCTATGAAAGAAATTTTTCCGGTTTACTCTATCGGTCATTTTATCAATCAGCCGGCCAATCTTACAGAATTTGAAATAACCCGTTTTAATGAAATGGAAGAACCGGATGTTCATGATATTCATAAACACAGTTTTTACGAAATTCTCTGGACGGAAAAAGGCATCAGTAAACAGACTATCGACTACAGGGAATACGAAGTTTTACCAAACAGTCTTTTCTTTATATCGCCAAATCAGGTGCACCAGTTTGAGGAATGGAAGCCGTTAAAAGGAGGCACCATTCTTTTTACCGAAGACTTTTTTTTGCTTAACCATAATAATAAAGACAAGCTTTTTGAGCTGAGTTTCTTGGACAACTTTTATACAAATCCGTGCATTAAATTAAACAGGAAAGATTTTGCAAACATCACGCACACCATTGACCTGATGGCAAACGAACAAAAGCGAAAAGACAAAAGCCCGGACATTACACAGTCTTTACTTCATGTTTTACTGGCTCAGATTCAGCGTTGCATTGACACCGGCTCTGAAAAACCAATCTCAAAAAAGTACCTTTTGCTTTTCAAGCAGTTTAAATACCTGCTGGATAAAAATTTTGCCGAAAACAAAACCACCTCTTTTTTTGCGGCACAGTTAAATATAACAGCACACCATTTAAACCTGATTGTAAAAAACGTAACCGGCAAAACGGCTTCTGAAGTAATAAGGGCAAGGGGTATATTGGAAGCCAAACGGCTTTTAACTTTCACTGACTATACGGTTACAGAAATTGCCGCTCAGCTAAGCTATTTTGACAGTTCCTACTTCTCCAAACTGTTTAAATCGGAAACAAAGCAGGCGCCGGCAGCATTCAAAAAAGAAATGTCCGCAAAATACCGAATAAGATAGTTTCTGTATTAACAGCATGGCCTTTCCCCTTCTCATATTTGCACTGTCAATAATGGCAAATAATCTTAAAATTAAAAGAAGATGACAGAGCAACAAATTCACAGTTACACAGAAGAAATTGTGGCCCTCGCTTTATCGGGCAAGGGCTCGGAAGTGTGGGAAAAATTTTACCATGAGGATGTAGAAAAAATTGATTTGGATGCTGCAAGTATTCAGGGCAAAGAAAAGGTTTTGGAAGCAAATAATGCATTGCTCGAAAACATTACTGAGGTAAGAACTTATGCACACGGCGGCACCTTGGTAAAGGGCAACCGGAGTTTTATTGTTTGGGATGTAGATTTTGATGTGAAGGGTGCAGGAACAATAAAAACATCAGAAGTGTGCATACAGGATTGGCAGGATGGTAAAATTATTAAAGAGCGTTTCTTCGCTTAATCATCAGCAATTAAACAAAAGAAATGAAAAGATTAAATGGAAAGACCGCTGTAATTACGGGGGGAAACAGCGGAATTGGTTTTGCTACCGCAAAGTTATTTATCAGTGAAGGTGCAAAGGTTATCATCACCGGAAGAAACCGGGTTACCATAGATAATGCTGTAAAAGATTTAGGAGAAGGAGCTTTTGGAATTTTTTCTGATGCAGGAAATATGAAGGACATTACTGCATTGCCGGAGCAGGTAAAAAAGATTGCTGATCGTGTGGATGTGCTTTTTGTAAACGCAGGAATAGCAAGCTTTGCGCCGTTTGAGCAAACATCGGAAGACCTGTTTGATTCCATTGCAAACATAAACATCAAAGGACCATTTTTCACGGTTCAAAAGTTACTTCCCTTGCTGCCAGCCAAAGGATCTGTAATTCTTAACGCCACAATTTTAGCCCATTGCGGTTTTGAAACCTCCACAGTTTATTCTGCGTCCAAGGCAGCGTTGATATCGCTGACCAAAACATTGGCCATTGAACTGGCAGCTAAGCAGATAAGGGTTAACACCATTAGCCCCGGCCCGATCAATACACCCATCTATACAAAAATGGGCATCCCGCAAGAGGTATTGACAGAATTTGCAGCCGGGGTTCAGGCAAAGATTCCTATGAACCGCTTTGGTGCCCCGGAAGACATCGCAAATGCCGCACTGTTTTTAGCGTCATCGGAAAGTACTTTTGTAACAGGCGCTGAAATAAGGGTTGACGGCGGCAAAAGTATTACCTTCTGAAAAAAGGCTTAAAAACTGTTGCAAATATCGCAGGTTAATTTTTCCGCATCTTCTAAAATCAATTAAATGAAAAAAATTATCGCTCTCCTGGTAGTAGTCTTTAGCAGCAGCGCAGCAAAAGTTCTTGCGCAGGAAGAGGCATTTAAAAAAGCAGAAATTTCTAAGCGGATTGAAATAACCGGCGACATTAATTTTGCCTGGAAATATTTGTCCGATCTGAGTAATCTACAAAATCTTGTGCCATCCACTATTCAGCAATCTATCTCTGCCGGCAGTGGAAAAGGGAATACAGTTACCCTTAACTTAACCAATAACAAAGGAGTGATTGTGGAGCAGGTTGTAGAATTAAACAAAACAAGCGATATATTTCTTACAAAATGATTTCTACGCCTCTGCCAATTAAAGATTATTTAGCAAGTTTCAGCGTTAATAAACTTTCACCAGGAAAATTTGAAGTCATTTTTTTTGCTTCGTTCAAAGTGCAGGATGCCAACCGCCAGGCAAGGTTAGACGCCTTCAACAAGCTGCAGCTTGAATTGCTCACCAAAATTAAATTGAAAACAAATGAAAATAGGTGATACGAAAATATGGTTTGTAACAGGTATATCAAGTGGCTTAGGCAAAGCAATTGCACAAAACGTAATTGACAATTGTGATTTTGTAACCGGCACATTTCGCAGCCAGGTTCAGGCAGATTCGTTCAACAATCAGCACAACGGCAAAGCATTTGCTTTGGCATCGGACATTACAAAACCCGTGGAAACAGAACAGGCATTTAAACTGGTTACAGACAAATTTTAAAAAATTGACATGCTGGTAAACAATGCAGGTATTGGCCTGGCCGGCGATATTGAAGAAACCACGGTACAAAAAGATATTACTGATTTTAAAAGTATTGCAGAAAGTGTAGTGTTTTAGCCGGTTCAATATTATTTTGAAAACATAGAATGAGGCTGCTTTAAACCTTTAAGGCAGCCTCATCTACATAACTAAAAACCCTGGTTACAATAGTTCAAACATCTTTTCCTCACCCACTTTTACTTCCTGCACATTTACCACTGTGCCCGATGTATTGGTTATAAAAGCTACAATCCTTGCATTAGTGATATTGGAAATATTAGCAGGCACTGGTATGGAATAAGTTTTTTCGTTTGCATTTCCTGATGAACCTATAGCATCACCACTCAATGAACTTATTACTTTTCTTATTACACCATTGTATTCAAAGTTGGGAATGCTGGACAGCCCCCCATAAAGGTTAGCCGAATAATTTGCCTGCGAATGGTATAATTTATCTTCTACTAAATACACCGTAAGCTTTGCGCCGCCTGTGAGCGGCTGTTTATAGGCGGCATTTACCGTTACTGATAAATTATTGCTACTGATGGACGACTTGATTGCAACGCCTGCAGATGCAGATGCCTGGATAATATTAATTACCTGTGCTACATTTTCATATTGTGGGCCAGTCCAGCCAATCGTTCTGTTGATATAGCCTGTTGGCACACCACCCACACCTTGCTGTGCTGCTAAATTATTGCCTTCCATTGTGATAAATGGATCTCCATTAAATAAGTGGGTGCTTACCACAATGGCTTTATCTGTTTGCTGCTCTAGTAAATCTACCCCGTACAAAATACGTGGACAATTGCCGCACCATGTACCGGAGTATTCTTCTATCAATACACGGTGCTTATAGCCTGTATTGGATGTAATTGCCGTAGCGTTTATGGTTATCACATTCGAGGTTAATGTTCCTTTGGTTGCATAAACTGCAAAATTGCCTGCATCTGTAAAAGTATAACTGCTGCCGGTAATTAAATTGCCGTTTACATATATTTTACTGTCAGGTGTTACATTATTACTGTTTACAGAAGATAATACGGTAAACGAAACGGCAATACCTGTTGTAACATTTAAGGTACTTGCATTTATGGTGATGCTTTCCTGCCGGGCTTCTGTAAAGTCAGATTCTGTTTTGGTACAGGATTGCAGCAGGAACATTCCTGCAATAAAAATGGGGAAGTTTAATAAATATTTCATACTGTCTTTTTGTTATTATACGAAGCTTCCAGCCAACCATTACAAAAAAAAGAAAATATTTTTTGTAATGAAAACGAAAAAGCGTCGTACTTATAAGTATAAAGCGAAAATGTATGTCAAAAATGTTTACAGCAGCCATATTGATTATGGTAATGCAATTTGGAGCAAATGCACAAGTGCTCCCCAATGTAAAACTAAGCACGCTCGGGGGCGCCAATTTTCAAACACAGCAGTTAAATGAAATAGAAGGAAAGCCGGTAGTACTATCGTTTTGGGCTACCTGGTGTATTCCCTGCCTCAATGAGCTTACTGCCATCAATGATAACCTCGATGATTGGAAAAAGGAGTCGAAATTTGAATTTTATGCGATATCCGAAGATGACAGCCGTACTGCCAAGCGGGTACCTGCCTTGGTAAACGGCAAAGGCTGGAATTTTAATGTGCTGCTGGATAAAAACCAGGACCTAAAAAGGGAACTGAACCTGATGAATATCCCTTATACCATGGTAATTAAGGATGGTAAAATAATTTATCGCCAGGCAGGTTATGTAGCAGGCAATGAAAACGAATTGTATAAAATCATAAAAGAAAACCAGTAACAATGCTGCTTAAAAAAATTATAATCGCACTAGTGGTTTTAAGTTCAACCCATGTAAAAGCGCAGTTGAGCGGTGGATTTGAATCTAACTCGGCATTGTACATTGATGATGCTAAAATAAAATTAGAACAGATAGAGGCAAGGCAAAGGTTCCGCTCCAACAATTACCTGCGGCTTGATTATAAATTGAAAGACTTTACTGCCGGTGTGCAGTTAGAATCGTATGAACCTAAAGCATTGCTCAATTATTCTCCCAATTTGAACAAAACAGACTTGGGTACTTATTACATAAAATATAAAAACGATCAACTGCGTTTGGAAGCAACTGCCGGGCATTTTTACGAGCAGTTTGGAAGCGGTTTGGTACTAAGAACATGGGAAGACAGGCAATTGGGCATTGCCAACTCAATTGCCGGTGGAATGATAAAATATTCCCCATTGGAGACGATTCACATTACAGCGTTATATGGCAAACAAAGAAATGGATTAGGCTTTGATTTTACGGATGGTACCTTTGCAGGGTTAAATACGGAGGTGGAACTTTCATCTTTATTAAAAATTAAAAAAGTTAAATTTGGAATAGGGTTGAGTTATGTAAACCGCAACGAAAAAAAGCAGGTTTATGCTGGCTTAAATAAAAATACTTTCCTCACTTCTTTAAGGGGAGATTTTTCTGCAGGAGGTTTTACTGCCGACGTAGAATATGCTTTTAAATCAAAAGATGCATTGGTGGAATTTAATTCAGTGCGTCCGGATTTGCAGTTTGATGGGGATGCATACCTGCTGAATCTTGGCTATACAAAAAATCGTTTTGGTATAAATGCAAATTTCAGGCGGACAGAAAATTTCGGGTTTTATTCCCAAAGAAAATCTGCTGGTAATGTTTATAATGAAGCTGTATTAAATTATGTACCGGCTTTAACAAAGCAATATGATTACAGCCTTACCAATATTTATGTATATGCTGCACAACCAAACTTAAGCTTCGAACCCAATCGCAACAAAGCTGGTGAAATTGGCGGCCAGGTTGGATTATTTTATCAATTTAAAAAAGAAACGCCCCTGGGTGGAAAATATGGCACTAGCATAGCTGTAAACTATGCCCAATGGCATGGGCTTAAAGGCAGGTATGATGCTGTACAAAGAAAGTATGCAGCGGATAAAATAGCGTTTGGGCAAAAGTATTACCGGGATGCCAGTTTGGAGATTAGAAAGAAATGGAACAAAAAATGGTCTTCAGTTTTTACTTATCTCAACCAGTACTACAATGCCCGTTATGTGGAAGAAGCAACCGGTGAGGTAAATACTAACACGGTGGTTTTTGATAATACGCTGCGTTTAAAAAAATCAAAGTCTATCCGGCTTGAGTTGCAGCACCAGTGGGCAGATGCCGGATTTAAAAATTGGGTAGCTTCTCAGTTAGAATATAATTTTAACGCTACCTGGTCCTTGTTTGCACTGGATTTGTACAACTACGGAAACAACACAGCAAACGACAGATTGCATTATTATAATTTTGGAAGCTCTTTTAATAAAGGTGCATACCGGGTACAGTTAGGATATGGCAGGCAGCGTGGCGGGCTTATTTGTGTGGGCGGTGTGTGCAGGTTTGTACCGCAAAGTGCAGGGCTTAGCCTCAGTTTAAATTATAGTTTTTAAGAAATTGATAACAATATTAAAAATCAATCGTTTAGCAGCTGGTCTTCCGTCGTTTTCGAGTATATTTGAAGGGATAAAAAAGATACGACAAAATGCAGGTAAATACACTGAATTACAATAGCTGGGTGGATAAATATACTGACTACCTATTTTCTTTTGCATATTATAAAGTTGGGAAAAAAGAAGAAGCGGAAGATCTGGTACAGGAGACTTTTTTATCAGCATATAAAGGCAGGGAAACCTATAATGGAACAGCTTCGGAAAAAACCTGGCTGATGGCGATTTTAAAAAATAAAATAATTGACTATTACAGAAAGCCAAAAATAACAGATAGCTTTTCCACATATCTGGACCAGACAGAAGAATCATTTGAGCATTCTTTTTTTGACCAGGATAATTATGGAAGGTGGAGTGAAAAGGTGGAAGATAATTATTTTTCTAAAGCAGCAGACGGTTATCTTATCAGTAAGGAGTTTCAAAAGTTTCTAAGTATTTGTTTGGAAAAAATGCCTTCCAAGCTAAAAGCGGTTTTTGTGTCAAAATATATTGAGGATGAAAAAGCTGAAAATATTTGTAAGGAACATGATATTACCTCGTCTAATTATTGGGTAATCATATTCAGGTCTAAAACATTATTGCGTACCTGCCTTGAAAAAAAAGGCGTATTGGGTTAAAAAATGGGATACTTCAGTAGAATATTAAACAATTGCAACGAAACATGTATTCTCTCTTTGAGAAGCAAGGAAGAGAAGCTTTCGTTGAAGCAAAAAATTGAGATGAAAATTCATTTGCGGTTTTGCACATGCTGTCAGAATTTTGAAAAACAATCGGATAAGATTGATGAATCTATGAAAGCCTTTTTTGAAAATGTTGACATTAAGCCGCCAATAAAAGCATCAGACGATTTTAAGGCCAGGATGAAAGAACAGTTTAAATAGCTTTACTCATAACACTGCACAGCATTTTAAAATGAAAAACTACATGTCAGATTTTGCCTTTTTTTATGGGCGAGTCTATATTTTTTTCAGAGGTGCTATAATAATTTATTTTGTCGTATTTCTGCTGTCTTATTTATTTTCTTCCTGTTTTTCCTTTCGGCTTTCACAAAAAGAAATAGACGCAGCATTTGTGCATTTGCCATTAAAGCCAGTTCAACACCAGGTTATTGTAGATGGCAAAACAATCAATTATGCTGAAATAGGCAATGATAGTTTACCAGTTGCATTATTTGTACATGGCTCTCCCGGCAGCTGGAGTGCTTTTGTTGATTTTATGAAAGATACGGCTTTGCTTAAGAAAGTAAAGATTGTATCTATTGACAGGATTGGCTTTGGTTATTCTGAATTTGGAGAAGGCGAAAAAAGCCTTGCAAAACAGGCTGAATATTTATTGCCCATCGTGCAGTTGTATAAAAAACCAGGGAAAAAAGTGATATTGATTGGCCATTCGTTGGGCGGGCCGTTGATAGCACAAATGGCAATGGACTATCCAGCCTTGATTGATAATTTAATAATTGTAGCTGGTTCTATTTCTCCCTACCTTGAGCCCAATGAAAAATGGTTCAGAATCCCGCTTAATTTTTTACCCATCAAAATATTGATACCAAGATCTTTTAGGGCATCCAATGTTGAATTGTTGTACCTGAAACCGGAATTGATAAAAATGCTTCCCTACTGGAAAAATATACAGCAACCTGTTACGGTAATACAGGGTAACAAAGATGTATTAGTGCGTCCTGAAAATGCGGCCTTTGCAAAAGAGATGTTGATAAATTCCAGAAAATTAGATTTTATTATTGTAGATGATATGAACCATTTTGTGCCATGGACTCATCCGCAGCTTATTACCTCTGCTATTGATAGTGCGTTACTGCGAAATTGATTTGCAGGTAATATTCCCATAACTAATCATTACTACTTTCCCTTTTTCTCTCTCTATTTTCGCTTTTTAGTGCCAATATTCCAGTTCAAATAGCAGCGTTGTAAAATTATATCTTGTTTTTATTCTATTGTAATGCAGCCTTTTTAGTTAACCATGATATTATCTTAAAACTTTTGCCAGTGCTGAATCCTGTGGTTTGGATAGCGCTGTTAATTTCGCGGGGTGGAGTAAAGAGATCTGTTTAAAAATAAAATCAAATTTCTTTCAAAATGTGTAAGGATAGTGAAATTGCCCCGACTATTTAAGGCAGATGGATGCAGCGGCAGAAAGCAAATTACTTAGCAGCATTTTCATCAGCACATAGTTTACAATAACCGGTAAAAACTATTAATATTTATATAAATTTAAAAGAAAAAAGAAATGAAAAAGTTCACAACAATTTTTACAACAGTATTTGCAGTTCTTTTACTAAACAGCACTGCATTTGCACAACAAGCCACCCGTACCACACAATTTAATATTGAAAAAGGTGTGGCATTACAGGGCTACGACCCGGTAACTTACTTTACGCAAAACAAGGCCATTAAAGGAAAGAAAGAATTGGCAGTAGCCGCCGAAGGAGTTACTTATTATTTTGCCACAGCAGAAGATAAAGAACTCTTTAAAAAAGATTACAAAAAGTATGAGCCACAATACGGCGGATGGTGTGCTTATGCAATGGGTGCCACAAGTGAGAAAGTAGAGATTGACCCGGAGACATTTAAAATCGTTGCTGGTAAATTATTCCTGTTCTATCATTCATGGACTAACAACACATTGACAAAATGGAACAAGGACGAAGCCAATTTAAAGCCAAAGGCAGATGCTTCCTGGAATAAAATATTCAAATGATTTATTAAATAAAAAAAATGATCTTATGTATCTGTCAAAAACAAAAGTTTTTACCTACACGTTCTCTGTTATAGCGGTAGCATTGATATGTACTGTATTATCAGGTTACGCTTTTAAGCCTGCGCAATCATTAAAGCAACCATCAACCTCAATAAACAAAGCCGGGGTAACCCATACAATGCAGGGCAATGCAATAACAAAAAATACCTCACCATCCGTTGTTGAATTATTTACTTCCGAAGGTTGCTCAAGCTGTCCTTCAGCGGATAAGCTAGTGGCAGTGGCACAAAAAGAATTTGGTGATAATACCATTGTACTGAGTTACCACGTTGATTATTGGGACAGGCTGGGATGGAAAGACCCTTTCAGCAAAAGTGTTTATTCAGAAAGGCAAAGGCAGTATGCACGACACTTCAACCTTGAATCTGTTTATACACCTCAGGCAATTGTGAATGGTAAAACGGAATTTGTAGGTTCCAATAAATCAGCTCTGTGGAATGCCATCAGTAATTACAAAGGTTCAGGCAATAATATTATTGAAACTGAAACACCTGTAGTAAGTAACCAGCAGTTATCTGTGAAATACAATTACGCTGCATTGCGGGCAAATGAAAATGTGGTGCTCGAACTGGTACTTAAAAATGCCAGCACACAGGTAAAACGTGGCGAAAACAGCGGGGCTATATTAAGCCATATCAACATTGTGCAGGATATTGTACTGAAGAATGAAAGCAAGGGTACGGCTACGTTTAACCTGCCATCTAATTTTACAAAAGAAAATTATATAGTGGTTGCTTTTGTTCAAAACAAAGAATCATTTGAAATAAGCAATGCAAAAAAAATAGCCAACATCTGAGAAACCAATGGACATGACTAACATTCACTTTGCCATGGTCATCACGATTATATTCACGGGCAAGCAATTATGGTATATGGCTGCGTGGTGTGTCATCATGTTTTTGACAATAACGGATAATATAGTGTAACCGGTTGGGGGCTAGTTAGTGATTTTTGATTTACAAGTTTGACTTATTTTCATGTTAGTATTTAGATTAAGGGTGACACGAGTACCCCTGCCGGTAATTTTTAATCATTTCAAAAATGAGCAAATGCAGGAAAATAAACGGATAGCAGAAAATTATGCAGGCGAAAAAAGCTGGATGAAATGGGGCCCATACCTCAGCGAAAGACAATGGGCTACTGTACGGGAAGACTACAGTCCACATGGCAGTGCCTGGGATTATTTTCCGCACGACCACGCCCGTAGCCGGGTGTATCGCTGGGGCGAAGATGGCATTGCAGGTATCAGTGATGAAATGCAGCGCTTGTGTTTTTCCATTGCATTATGGAATGGGAAAGACCCGATTTTAAAAGAACGTTTATTCGGGGTTACCGGCCCGCAGGGCAATCATGGTGAAGATGTAAAAGAGTTGTATTACTATCTCGATAATACACCAACACACAGTTACATGAAGCATTTGTATAAATATCCCACCAATGAATTTCCTTACCTGCAATTGGTGGAAGTGAATGCACAGCGCAATAAAGATCAACATGAATTTGAATTGATTGATACAGGAGCTTTTGATGATAATAATTACTTTGATGTATTTACTGAATTTGCAAAAGCAGATGAAGAAGACATACTGATAAAAATTGTAGTGCATAACCGTTCATCTAATGACGCTCCTGTTACATTGTTGCCGCAAATATGGTTTCGTAATTTATGGGGTTATGGGTTGATGGAAGAAAAACCAGTCATATCTCATTGTGAAAAAAACAGTGCGTATGAGGTAGCTTTTTTACAGCATCCTGAATTAGGAGAGTATTATTACTATTACGAAACGCCTGCTGTTGGTTTGTTTACTGAAAATGAAACAAATACGCAAAAGCTTTGGAATGTAGCAAACGCCTCCCCGTTTGTAAAAGATTTATTTCATACTGCTGTCATTAATGATACTTACAAAGAGTATACAGATAAAAACAGCGGAACCAAATTTTCACCAATTTATAACCAAACGGTAAAGGCAAAATCTTTTGTAGAAATAAAAGTAAGGCTAACCAAAAACAAGTTTTCAAAAAATCCACTCTTAGAATCTTTCGATAAAATATTTACAGAAAGAATTTCAGAGGCAGATGAATTTTATGATAACATCATTGATAAAAAATCTACCGCAGATGAAATCAATGTACAGCGCCAGGCTTTTGCTGGCATGCTATGGAGCAAGCAATATTACAATATAGATATTCCACTTTGGTTAAATGGTGATGAAGGCCAGCCTGTACCACCGGCAAGCAGGAAGAAAGGCCGCAACAGCCAATGGCATACGCTCAACAATGAAGATATCATTTCCATGCCCGACAAATGGGAATATCCCTGGTATGCAGCCTGGGATTTGGCATTTCACTGCATTCCGTTAAGCATGGTG
>JACMKX010000057.1 GCA_014379905.1 Ferruginibacter sp.
CTTACCCTCATTCCATTGCCGAGGTTAAAAAGGTTGCTACATGCGATGTTGAGTGAGCAAGAGTTTTTATCAGATTATGGAATCAGGGCTTTGTCAAAAATACATGAGCATGGATTGTCGGTGAATATAAAAGGCGAAGGTTTCGGATTAAAGTACGAGCCAGCGGAAAGTAGTTCTGGTTTGTTCGGTGGCAACAGTAACTGGCGTGGCCCTGTCTGGCTGCCGATGAATTATATGCTGATTGAATCGCTGAAAAAATTCCATAGCTATTATGGTGATGATTTAAAAGTGGAATGCCCCACCGGCAGTGGTGTGTTGATGAACCTGGATGAGGTGGGCAATGAAATTTCAAAACGCCTCGCTAAACTTTTTACAAATGATAAAGATGGCAACAGGCCGGTGAATGGCTTAACCCCTTTATTGTACAAAGACGAAAATTTTAAAGACCTCGTTTTGTTTTACGAATACTTTCATGGCGATAACGGACGAGGAGTGGGTGCAAGCCACCAAACAGGCTGGACGGGTGTTATAGCAGAACTTATAAATAATACCAAGTAATAAAAATGGAAAATCTTTTTGCAGAATTATCCGGCAAAGAATATTTATTGACCAATGGTATTGGTGGATATTGTTCCTCAACATTTAGCGGAGCCAACACCAGGCGGTATCATGGTTTGCTGGTGGCATCCTTCAATCCACCAACCGAAAGAAAAGTGCTGGTATCAAAAATTGAGGAGAAAATTATTTGTGATGGTAAAGAATATGAATTGTCTGCCAACCAATATCCCGGAGCAATACATCCGAAAGGGTTTCAATACATTGCTGATCACGGCGTAACACATAACCAGGCTTATATTTTATTTAAGCATGAAAATTTCAGGCTGCAAAAGCTATTATCGGTGGCAGATGGTGAAAACACCAGCATGATTGAATACAGTAATTTTTCTGATAAAGAAATTGAATTACAGTTAAACCCCTTATTGGTGTATAAAGATTATCATTCACTTTTTAATGAAGCAGGGCAATTTGATTTTTATGCTGAACAACCGGATAAATCCAGCCTGAAAATTTTTGCAGCGTACGGAGCCATGCCATTATTTATAAAAATTACTAAAGGCGATTGGCAGCTTGAAAATAAATGGTATAAAAACTTTCAACATACTATTGAAAAGGAAAGAGGTTTTCATTATGAAGAAGATGCATTGAGTATCGGCACGGCAACAGTTCAGTTGAAAGCTGGAGATAAAATATCCATTGTTTTTTCAACGGAAGAAAATGCCTCGATAAATAAAAGTGATAATGATAAAGGATTATTTACAGAAAACAGAAGTTACCCCTCCTTTATAAAAGACCTGGAAGAAAGTAGCCGGCAATTTGTAGTGCAGCGGAAAAGTACCGGCGGCAGCACCATCATTGCAGGCTATCATTGGTTTACAGACTGGGGCAGGGATACCATGATTGCACTTCGCGGTATCAGTATTGCCACCCTGCGGCAGGAAGAAGCGAAGAGTATTTTGCAAACATTTCTTCAATATTTAGATAAGGGTATGTTGCCCAATCGCTTTCCTGATAACAAGGAAGAACTGGAATATAATACAGTAGATGCCACACTTTGGTTATTCGTAACATTATATGAATACCAGCTTGCTTTTAACGACAATAATTTTATCAAAAATATTTTACCTGCATTAGAAAGTATTATTGACGAGCATATAAAAGGAACAAGGTATAATATTCATATAACTGATGAAGGACTTTTGTATGCGGGAGAGGACGGTGTGCAATTAACATGGATGGATGCAAAAGTAAATGGCTATGTAGTAACACCCCGTATTGGTTGTCCTGTAGAAATAAATTTATTGTGGTACAATGCGTTGAAGATTTACCAGCAGTTCTACAAATCAATAACGAAGAAGGTTGACATAGAAATTGGAAGTTTAATTTCAAAATTTGAACGATCATTTGCAACATATTTTATCAACCAGGCCGGTTATTTGAATGATGTGCTAGTGCCAGGTATATCAACTGATACAAGCATACGGCCCAATCAAATTTATGCTGCAAGTCTCCCTTTTTCGCCTTTGAATAAAGAGCAAAAAGGAAAATTATTAGATGTGGTGGAAAAAAATCTACTGACTGATTTTGGACTGCGTACTTTAAATAGCAAAGATCCTGGCTTTAAGCCATTGTATAAAGGCAATTCGTGGGAAAGAGATACTGCTTACCACCAGGGAACGGTATGGCCGTTTTTGTGGGGCGAATGGGCCCTGGCTTATTTACAGCATCATGGCACCGATTCACTCGATTGTCTATACATCTGGAATTCTTCAAAAAAATTGCAACAACACTTTTATAGCGAGGGTTGCCTCAATGCAATAGCTGAAATATTTGATGGGCTGAAACCTGCTAACGGAAAGGGTTGTGTGCAGCAGGCATGGAGTGTGAGTATGCTGCTGAGGGTATTCTTAGACAACCGGTTTGATTATAGTTTAATTGCTGATAAATAATGGAAGCTGCTGTACAAGTAAACTGGAAAGCTTATTGCATAGAAGCATGGGCATTGGGAATGTGCATGATTTCTGCCTCAACCTTTGTTATGCTGTTTGCGATGGAGCTTCATCGGCAGTTAATAATAGAGCGTACGTTTATCCAAGAAGAACATTGTATCATTACGTAAGGCATATCAACGAAAGTGAAAATAAATCAGGAACTTCAGCATATATTTTGCTTCCGGGCATCTTAGATACCGGATTTAACAGGGAAGCCATGCCGGATGCCGATTTTACTGAATGGACAAAGCCCGGAGCCATTGCATTACGCATCAAAGAAATTGTAGAAGCTGCACAAACAGAACCAATTATTGAACTTTAATTATATGCTATGATTTTTATTTATGCTTTTTACCTCTATTTTGTTGCAGGTACAGCCATAGCAATATGGTTTTGTTTTTTTAAAGTAACAAAGACGGATGTGGCTGCAGAAAGGTCATCTTTTGGGTTTAAATTAATTATTGTGCCAGGCGTAATGCTGTTGTGGCCGTTTGTTTTATATAAACTTTCATCTGCAAAAAATCACACCAAATGAATTACAAGCTAAGAAAACAACATTTGTTTAGCTGGGTAATATTGTCTGCAATTATTGGCATACTGATGCTTTTTGCTATTCTGTTGCGCCCTTAAATTTGTAATTATCCTTCTGCTAATATGAGTGCAAGTTACCATCCTGTTTTGTGGAATAAATTCAAAAAGCAATATGATGCAATCCTTTGGGGTGTAATCATTGTGTACCTCGTTA
>JACMKX010000058.1 GCA_014379905.1 Ferruginibacter sp.
CCTTGCGATGCAAAAAAGCGATGAGCTGGCGGAAACAGCTGCTGTACTTTTTAAACAACTCATTAACCTTGGTATTGCACCCAACCGGCTATACATTGGCATTGTACGAGATGATGATGGCCATATTGAATTTTGGGTTACAGATGAAGATGGCAGTAAAGTAAGCACACAATTCATTGGTGATACAAGTAGGAATGCCAGCATGAGAAAAATGTATGATGAATGGAAGGAAGGAAGAAAGTCATTAACCATTGACATGCATGGCAAAGAACTGGCTGATTATTTTCATTACCTCGCTGATGAGCTGAATGTCCCTTTTAAAGAGGGCCTTTCACAAAAAAGGAGGCTACAAAGCATCGCCTATTTTGGAAAGGGTTTTATTGGCATTGCTTCACCGGAGGAGCAGCCGCCGGAAACAATAAGCTTGCTGGAACGCTTTGCTGCGGTTTTTAATCTCACTTATACCCGGTTTAACGACTTAAAAATAGCAGAAACCCATGCGGAACAGGCTGAACTGGATTTGCTGAAGTTAAAAGAAGAAAAAAAACGTACTGAAGATGCACTGGCCGAATTGCAGATAACACAAAAGCAATTGATACAATCGGAAAAAATGGCCAGCCTGGGTGAACTTACCGCCGGTATTGCACATGAAATTCAAAACCCATTAAATTTCGTGAACAATTTTAGTGAGATAAGCAATGAACTGATTGACGAAATGATGGAGGAAGTGTCGAAAGGAAATTATGCCGAAGTAAAAGCCATCGCGGATGATGTAAAACAAAACCTCGGGAAAATCAATCATCATGGCAAGCGGGCCGATGGAATAGTGAAAGGGATGTTGCAACACAGCCGGATCAGTAGCGGACAAAGGGAACCAACGGATATTAATGTATTAGCCGATGAGTATTTAAGATTAGCCTATCATGGGTTAAGGGCAAAAGATAAAACCTTTAACGCCATGCTGAAAACAGACTATGATGAAACGATTGGAAACATCGAAATAATACCCCAGGATATCGGCAGGGTTATCCTGAATTTAATTACCAACGCGTTTTATGTGGTGGCAGAAAAAAAGAAATCCGGAATTGATAAGTATGAACCAACCGTTACCTTAGGTACAATAAAGGTTAATGATACTGTTGAAATAAAAGTAAAAGATAACGGCAACGGCATTCCTCAACAAATTCTGGATAAGATCTTTCAACCCTTCTTTACCACCAAGCCAACAGGGCAGGGAACCGGATTGGGATTATCGTTGGCCTATGACATTGTAAAAGCACATAGCGGGGAGTTGAAAGTTGAAACCCAGCAAGGGAAGGGGACAACATTTATTATTAGTATTCCAATTACTAAACTATAGCTCAGTGAAAGCGCACTAAAATTTTACATCAGCATCCAACTGAATAATATTCGGTTGGATACTGAATTAGATGTAATGTATAGTAAATTGTACTGAAAGAATTCATCAATATGATGTCGAAAACCGCAAAGCCTCGTGTATCTAACATAAAATCGGGAAAGCTTCCGTATGTACACGACTCCAGAACTTTTCATTTGTCCGAGTATCTGGCGCAGGAGCCCGTGGTAAAGATCCCTCTGGAATATAATTGGGGACGCAAAATTCCTTCTGACACATGGAGCTCTTTCGGTAACTTAAAAATAAATAACTGCACGTGTGCCGCAGCCGGACATTTAATAATGACCTGGACGGCTAATATTGGACGGCCTTATAAACCAACAACAAAAGCCATCGTAAAAGCATATACAGACATAACAGGCTTTAATGCCAAGACCGATGGAATCGGTGAGCCTGTTGAGGCCATAAAAGCGTTAAAGTATTGGCGCAAGCACGGAGTTGATGGACGTAAAATAATTGCTTTCGCGAAACTTGATTTTAAGAACCACGAGCAACTGAAACAATCCATCTATTTGTATGGCGGTTGCTATGTAGGACTTAATCTTCCTAAATCTGCCGAAAAGCAATACTATGAATCCAGAAAATGGACAGTGCCCCGTGGAAGAACGAACGGTATTGGCGAACCTGGCTCCTGGATAGGACATGCTTTATTGATTACAGGCTATAGCAAAAAAGAATTGACTGCAATTACCTGGGGCAAGGAAATTGTTTTGTCATTAGATTTTTGGGAAACGTATGTAGATGAATCTTATGCAGTATTCAGCACGGATTTTATCCGGGATAAGCAGACACCGACTAAAATCAGTGTGGACGTATTGAAAAAAGATATTGAGACATTGCAAAATAAAAAAGCGGGATTGCAGACGTGATGGAGAACAGAAAGCCGAACTACAATATAGGCGCCGGTTTTCCGGCAAGTTATCCCGCTTTTTTCTTTTTACTAAACACTTCCCTGGTTAGGAACTCCGCCCAATTTAAGAGGTTTAGCAGAAGATTTGTTGTTGTTGGCAGTAACCTTTTTTAATGTCGCGGCTTTTGGTTTTTTTGCAACTGGTTTTGGCTTACCCATGGCGATTTTTTTTAGGTTTTATGTATAAAAGGATCTTTTTAAAATGTATAAGATGTGTAATGGGTTTTATAGCAACAATTTAAGGAAAATTCCTGACGCAGATTTTTTTTTGATATTTTCTCGTAGATAATCTTGTGAGTTTGCGGGCATGCAATAGTAACAGTCGCCTGAAGAGTATGATTTTCAACCAATAGCTTCCTTTGGAAATGATCGATTTTCTTATTTAACCGAAGTAAAAAAACAATTGCCGGTAAAGCGATGGCAGTGCAACAAGTTATTATTATGACAGAAAGCCTGGAGCGAAAAAATCATGCAATAGTTTTTCTTATGGCACCGGTATTCTACACGGGGATGTTGCTTTTTTCGGCGGCTTGTTCGCAGCACAAAAAGGAAAGACCTCTTGCTGAGGTGGCGGAAAAAAAATTGTCGGCCCCCAGGACAACAATGCTTTATCAACTTCCGGAAAAAGATAGGCCCAAAGTGATATTAATGGATACAATGCCTAAACCGTCGGTTATTAATGTAAATATCAGAAACAGCGCCATCGGGCCAGTCGTTGAAACAGACAATAAAAAAGGCATTCAAAAACTTTTAGCTGGGAGTGATACTGCCAATAGTGTAGCCATCAACGAAGCCAAAGGCATTGGGTTTTTTGCAACGTTTACTACCGATGATGGACTTAGCCTTGACCAGATATATTGTAGTTATACAGACAAATGGGGTAATCTTTGGTTTGGTACCAATGGTGGCGGCGTAAGCAAATATGACGGTAAGAATTTTACTACCTACACCAGTGCGCATGGCTTGGCCAACAATGTAGTCTGGTGTATAACACAAGACCATAATGGCAACCTTTGGTTTGGTACCGATGGCAGTGGAGTCAGTAAGTATGATGGCGAATCTTTTACGAACTACAGCACCGCCGAGGGCCTGCCCGACAATGTTATTTTCTGTATTGTCGAAGACAAAAAAAACAACTTATGGTTTGGCACATTAAAGGGTGGTGTAAGTACGTGGAACGGAAAGAGATTTAAGAACTATTCCACAAAAGAAGGATTGGCCAATAATGCGGTAAAAACGATTATTGAAGACAGCAAAGGAAATTTTTGGTTTGGCACCCTTGGCGGTGGAGTCAGTAAATGGGATGGTAAAAGTTTCACGAACTACACCACGAAAGAAGGGCTTATCGGAAATAAAGTTTTGAGCGTTGCGGAGGACAATTCCGGCAATTTGTGGTTTGGAACCGAAGGAAAAGGCATGAGTAAATATCGCGGGAATATTTTTACAAATTATCCTGTACCCGGTGAACTTTCGAATGATGCCGTTTTATGTATAGCAAAAGATAAACAGGGCGCTCTTTGGTTCGGGACACAGAACAGCGGAGTGATACAATATGATAAGGGAATTTTTACCAGGTATTCAACCGCCAACGGCCTTGCCAATAACCAGATAAGAACCATTACGGAGGATGAAAAA
>JACMKX010000059.1 GCA_014379905.1 Ferruginibacter sp.
ATATCATCAATGCTTTGTAATGATTGCGAAGCATTGTGCGCCCTGTTCATCCATTGTAGCTCTGCTTCATTAAAAGACTGGATACCCAGGCTCAGCCGGTTGATGCCATTCGATAACCAACTTTGCAAAATTGCCGGGTTAACATCATCAGGGTTGGCTTCCAGTGTTATTTCGGCGGATGGGTTGATGTTAAATTTGTTGTGCACCACTTCCAATATTGCTTTCAGTTCATCATCGCTTAGCAGGCTGGGAGTGCCGCCACCAAAATAAATCGTATTTATTGTTTCATTGTCCTCAATAAGTTGCGTTAAGGAAATTTCTTTACACAATGCTTTTAATAAAACAGCTTTTTGAGATTGATTGGTACTAAAATGAAAATTGCAGTAATGACAAGCCTGCCTGCAAAAGGGAATATGAATATAAATACCCGCCAAAGGTTGTAGATTTGATTTTTACAAAAATGCGTCTCATCACTTTATGTTGCTCCGACATTTATTCTTTATTGTTGTATGCCAGTGCTGCTTATTACCGGATGTGTCAGCACAGCAAACAAATTATGAACTCATCATTCATACTATTGGCAAAGATAGCGGCTTTACTACAGGAACATTTGGCCTGCAAACTAATTTCAACAGCCCTACAGATGCGGCGGCCTATTTAGCTAAAATTCCACTATTGCTTGCTTCCAAAGGCTACCCGGCTGCATCGGTTGATAGCTCCTGGGACGATAGCAGTCGTTTGCACATTAGTTTGTATGCAGGCCCAAAATATAACTGGCTGCAATTGGGTACTGCAGGAATTGACAAACCTGCATTGTCTGCAGCAGGTTATATAGAGAAAAATTTTACAGACCGACCCGTCAATTTTTCGCAGCTGCAACTTATTCAGCAACGCCTGCTTAATTATTACGAAAGGAATGGTTACCCTTTTGCAGCTGTTTTTTTAGATAGTATCCAGCTCGACAATGATAAAATGATCGCCACACTCAAAGCAGAAAAAGGAGTGTTGTACCACATTGATAGCATTAGTATGCCGGGAAAGGTGAAGCTTAATAAAAATTTCCTGCAACGATACCTTGATATTAAAAACGGGAGCATCTACAACAAGGAAAAACTGGAACAGGTAGATAAACGGATGCTTGAATTGCCTTTTGTAACTACGGTTCAGGCTTCTGATATCAGCATGCTGGGAACGGGTTCTATATTAAATTTATACACAGAACCAAAGCGGAGCAGCCAGGTTAATTTCCTGGTGGGATTTTTACCAGCTTCCGGCGACAGCAAAAAATTACAGGTAACAGGTGATGTAAATCTTGATCTTAAAAACCTGTTAGGCGGAGCTGAGGAAATTTTGGTTAAATGGCAGCAGCTTCAGCCAAAATCCCCGCGGTTGAATTTAGGATTTACAAAACCATATATTTTTAATTCGCCCTTTGGCATTAATTTTTTGTTCGATCTTTTTAAAAAAGATTCCAACTTTTTGCAGATCAATGCACAGGCCGGTGTTCAGTTTAACTTAAGCAACGATCAAAACGGTAAGCTGTTTTTGCAATGGCAGAACAACACGTTGCTTTCGGGCGCTGTTGATACCAATGCCATAAAAATTCAAAAGCTATTACCACCCAATATTGACCTGAGTACGGTAAATGTTGGGTTTAATTACGAATTATTAAAAACGAATTACCGGTTCAATCCCCGTACCGGCAATGAACTGAATCTTACTTCCGTGGTAGGTATAAAAACTATTAAACAGAACGGAGATATTATTGGCATTAAAGATCCCGGTTTTAATTATACTTCTTTATACGATTCCATTAAACCAAAAACTTACCAGTTACGATTTAAATTGAATGCAGCCCATTATTTCCCATTAAAAACAAGGGCAACCCTTAAAGCTGCAGTGCAGGGAGGCTACTACAGCAGCCCGAATGTGTTTAGGAATGAATTGTTCCAGATAGGCGGCTATAAATTGTTGCGGGGTTTTAATGAAGAAAGTATTTATGCCAGCCGATATGCCGTTTTTACTGCAGAATACAGGTACCTTGTTGATCTTAATTCTTATCTTTTTGTATTTACAGATGTTGGCCTGGTAAAAAATAAATACCAGGCAGTAAATGCCAATAACCAGTTCATTGGCGGCGGGCTTGGAATAATGTATGAAACAAAAGCAGGGTTACTAAACCTCAGTTACGCTGTGGGGAAAAGAGATGATGTAAAATTTAATATCAGGGAATCCTCCAAACTCCATTTTGGTTATATCAATTACTTTTAGAAATAGGCACCAAAGCATTATTTTTGCCGCAAAACAACACCGGGTTTGAAGCAATTTTGTTTACTTCTTTTATTATGTACCATAGGTTGCCTGCCAGGGTATACGCAGGTTAATGATACCATTTTACTGCAAAAAGACAGCCTGGCTGTACAGCCGTTAACCCCGGCTATTACAGCACTTCAACAAATTTTAAACGATAATAAATACCTTAACAGCCAGGCACCACCTGTTTCACTTGCCATTAAAAAAAGAACACCGGTAAAAGACAATGCCGTCTTTTACATGCTGGCAGCTTTGTTGTTTTTTTTCGGCATTGTAAAAACACTTTATTCCAGATATTTTTCAACCCTGTTCAGGGTTTTCTTTAACAGCTCGCTGCGGCAAAGCCAATTGACCGACCAGTTGATGCAGGCCAAATTGCCTTCCCTTTTTTTTAACCTTGTTTTCCTGGTAGCCGCATCTTTATACGTTTATTTTTTATTGCAAAAGGTCTCTTTTAAAAGCAATGAATTTAATTGGATGTTACTGCTGGTATGCCTGGCAGCATTTGCGGTAGTATATGCGGGTAAATTTCTGGCAGTTAAATTTTTTGGATGGGCAACGGGATTTAATACGGAAGCAGACATTTATATCTTTATTGTTTTTTTGATAAATAAAATAATTGGAATATGTCTTTTGCCAATTATTATCATGATGGCCTTTTCTAATCACATCATCGTAAAAGTAGTCGTCACTATTTCATTTATACTGATAGGAGCTATGTTGCTTTTCCGGTTTATACGGTCGTATGGATTATTACAACACAAACTGAAGATCGATCGTTTTCATTTTATTTTATACATCTTTTCTTTTGAATTACTGCCCCTGGCCATCATTTATAAAGCTGTGGAACTATTTATTATGAAAAAGCTTTAACTTTGTGGCTTCTTTGGAGAGACGTATGATAAAAAACAGCGAAAAGTCGGTTTCATCTACACCCCTGAAAGTAAAAAAAGTGTTGATTGCCCAGCCACAACCGGACGGCGTAAAATCACCTTATTTTGACTTAGCCAAAAAATACAGCATTCATATTGACTTCTATCCTTTTATAGTGGTGGAAGGTATTCCTGCAAAAGATTTCCGCAAACAAAAAATTGATATTGCTGCTTACTCAGCCGTTGTTTTCACGAGCAGGCATGCCATTGACCATTTTTTCCGCATTTGCGAAGAAATGAAAGTAACAGTGTCCCAGGAAACTAAATACTTCTGTATTACAGAAGCAGTTGCCTTGTATCTTCAAAAATTTATTTTATACAGGAAAAGAAAAGTTTTTTATGGCGCCGATGGTACCAATAAAAGTTTGTTTGATGTGATCAATAAACACAAAGACAACGAACAATTCCTTTATCCCTGTTCCGAATCTTTCGACAGCGAAATAACCAACTGGCTGAAACACCACAATTGCGAGCATGCCACACCGGTATTGTATCGTATTGTGAGCAATGATATTAAAGAAGTCATCGATCGAAAATATGATGTGATCTGTTTATTTACGCCCGGTGGAGTTCGCAGTTTACTCGAAAACTTTCCAGGCTATAAACAAAACGGAACTGCCTTAGGTGCTTTTGGCGCCAACACTTCCAAAGCAGCAGAAGAAGCCGGGCTCGTGCTCGACATAAAGGCGCCACTGCCCCAATCGCCCAGCATGATAAGTGCGCTTGACAAATTCCTCCTGGCAGCTACATCAAAAAAGAAATAATTTAATAGAGCAACTTTAAGAGTTGCTTTTTTATTTGCATAGGGTCGGTACCGAAGGTCAGACCCGGAATTAGAAAAAATCCATGACATGAAAAACAATTCCCCCAACGCATTGATTAATGAAACAAGTCCTTACCTGCTGCAGCATGCATATAATCCCGTGCAATGGTATCCCTGGGGCGAAACTGCCTTGCAAATGGCAAAAGATAAAAACATGCCCATCCTGGTAAGTATTGGTTATTCTGCCTGTCACTGGTGTCATGTAATGGAAAGGGAGAGTTTTGAAAACGAGGAAACGGCTACTTTTATGAACCAGCATTTTGTCAATATTAAAATTGACAGGGAAGAACGGCCCGACCTGGATCATATTTACATGGATGCCGTGCAGGCCATCAGCGGCAGCGGTGGCTGGCCACTCAATGTTTTTCTTACCCCGGAAAAAAAGCCATTTTACGGAGGTACTTACTTTCCACCCAAAAAAGCGTTTAACCGCCCTTCGTGGCTTGATGTGTTGTACAGTATGAGTGAAAATTGGAAAAACAAAAGAGCCGAAGTAGAAGAGCAGGCAAATGGCCTGCTGGAACATTTGGCCAAATCAAACAATTTTTCATTCAACAAAAAATTAGCCGTTACTGAAGAGGAAAACTTTTATTCGGCGGAAAAATGCCGGCTTATTGCAGATAATATATTGGCCAACGCAGATAAGGTGGAAGGCGGTTTTGGCAGGGCACCTAAATTTTTACAAACCGCTTCTATACAATACCTTCTGCAATATGCACACTTGTCGGGCAACAATAATTATATAGACCAGGCGCTGCTTAGCCTTACCAAAATGGTAAGGGGCGGTATTTATGACCAGTTGGGAGGCGGTATATCCCGTTATAGTACAGATAATGAATGGCTGGCGCCTCATTTTGAAAAAATGTTATACGATAATGCCTTGCTAACCATTGCCCTATGCGACGCTTACCAAATTACCAGGGAAGATATTTATAAGAATGCTATTGAAGCCACCCTTCGTTTTGTGATGACAGAGCTGCAGGACAGGGAAGGAGGTTACTACACCGCACTGGATGCCGACAGCGAAGGTATTGAAGGAAAATTTTATGTATGGGATAAGGAGGAAATAGAAAAAATATTGGGCAGGGATGCGGCCATTTTCTGCGCCTTCTATAATGTCACCTCAAAGGGCAACTGGGAAGAAAAGAATATCCTTCATATAAAAGAGGAAGCGGAAAGCTTTGCTGCTTCCAACGGGATAACTGCTGAAGGATTTAAAGAAATGTTAAAAAGCAGCTCTGCAAAGTTGCTCAAAGAAAGAGAAAAACGTACCAGGCCTGGTTTAGACGATAAAATATTGCTGAATTGCAACGCCTTGATGCTGACTGCATTTTGCAGGTCATATGCAAGCCTGGGGGTGGAGGATTATAAAATTGCGGCCGTTGAGCTGGGTTCCTTTATTGAAGCAACCTTCAGCAATACAACAGGCGGCCTTTTTCACACTTACAAAGCAGGTATTGCCCGCTACCCGGCGTTTTTAGATGATTATGCCTTTTATATAGAAGGGCTTATCAGGCTCCAGGAAATAACCGGAAATCAGCAATATCTTATAACAGCAAGGGCATATACAACCTATGTAACAGCACAATTTTCTGATGAAGCAGAGAACCTGTTTTATTACACCGGCCAGTTACAGGAAGATGTGATTGTAAGAAAAACGGAAGTGTATGATGGCGCCACTCCATCTGCCAATGCTGTAATGGCCAACAACCTTTTTTATCTCTCACTCGTATTTGATATGCCTGCATGGAAGGAAAGGGCAGCGCATATGCTCAGCTCCATGTACGTTGCCATGGAAAAATATCCCGGCTCTTTTGCATGTTGGGCAGGAATTTACGGTAGACAAACAGCCGGAATGATTGAAATAGCGCTAATGGGAAAGCATGTAGAACCCGTTTTAAAACAAATCCTGCATCAATTTATCCCCAACAAGCTACTACAAAGCAGTGTAGAGGGGCCTGTAGAAGAGATGCCTTTGCTACAAAACAAGTTGATGGAAGAGCGCCCGGGAATATATGTTTGTAGAAATTATAGTTGCATGGCACCTGTTTTTACAGTAGAAGAACTAGCGGATATAATAAAAAACGAACTTAATCCTTAACAATTCCACAATAATTACAAACAAGCGGCGTTTATTTAGATTAGTGACAAAATGTTTATGTGAACAAAAAATAACAATAACGAATTTTTACCGAGTGATGTTAAATCAAAATAATCATTACATTTGCTACCACCCTCAAAGTTTAAAAAAATGAATAAACGGTATTTATACCTACTAGTCGTAGTTGCCGCAACTACCACTATAAGCAGCTGTAAAATGCTCTCAGGTAAGAAGAAATCTGGATACGGGGCCGATCAGGGTCAACTTGTCGGCGCTGCACCTGCTGCCAGGTGGTCATTACCTAAACCTCCGGGAATGGTTTATATCCCACCGGGAACCTTTCATATGGGTCCAAGTGATGAGGATGTAAACTATGCTTACACAGCGAGAAACAAATCAGTATCAATCAGTGGTTTTTGGATGGATGCTACTGAAGTAACCAACAATGAATACCGCCAGTTTACCAACTGGGTTAGGGATTCAATTGCGGCCAAGCTTATGAATTACGTTAAGCAAAGTCCGGATGGTGAAGAGCGTGTAGACTGGACAAAAGTTAAAACCATTAAGTGGGGTGATAAAGCAACTATCGAAAAAATAGATGCCATCATCGTAACTCCGGATAACCGCATCTTTGGCAAAAAAGAAATTGATGCTAAAAAGATCGTTTACCAATCTGAAATTTTTGACTACAAGGCCGCTGCTAACAACAGAGATGTAACTATTCCCCGCTCTGCATTCATTGTAAAACAACAAATTCCTGTTTACCCGGATTCATTATGCTGGGTGAGAGATTTTGCTTACTCTTACAATGAGCCAATGGCTAAAAAATATTTTAATCACCCCGCATTTGGTAATTACCCTGTAGTAGGTGTTAGCTGGAAACAGGCTACCGCTTTCTGCGAATGGAGAACACTTTACCTGAATGCTTTCCTTGAAAGCAAAAAAAGGTCTTCTGAATCAGATTTCAGGTTACCTAATGAAGCTCAGTGGGAATATGCAGCACGTGGTGGACGTTCCCAATCGCCTTACCCATGGGGTGGTCCGTACTTAAGGAATAAAAAAGGTTGTTTGCTGGCTAACTTTAAGCCTGGCCGTGGTAACTATCCTGAAGATGGTGGTTTCTACACAGTAAGAGCAGATGCTTACTGGCCTAACGATTTCGGTTTATACAACATGGCCGGTAACGTAGCAGAATGGACCTCTTCTTTATACTATGAAGGTGGTTACAATTTTCAACATGATATGAACCCGGATATTCGCTGGAATGCCAAAGATTCTGATCCTCCACGAATGAAACGTAAAGTATTGCGTGGCGGTAGCTGGAAAGACGTTGCTCATTTCCTGCAAACAAGTACCCGTAACTACGAATACCAGGATACATCGAAATCTTACATTGGTTTCAGATGTGTGATCGACTTGCCTGCATCTACAAAACGTGGCAAATAAATCTTAATAAGATATTATCGACCTGATTTTTTAAATCTCTCTCGTTTAACAAAACTGACTTCTTTTTAACCCGTTCTGATTTATCAGAACGGGTTATTATAACGATTTACAATTAACCATAACAATCCCCACTTAAAACATTTAAAATCTTTAAAACTATGGCTCAGAAGAAAAGAACCTTTTTAACCCTGATTGATGTATTAGTGAGTGCCGGCGCTGCTGTAATCATTTTTGCGGCCTGGGCAAAACTTACCCACCAATCTTACGCAGATATGTTACTTACAGTAGGTATGTGGACAGAAACTGCCATCTTCCTTGTTTATGCAATCATTGAGTGGGTTAAACCAAAAAGCCATGAAGAAGATGGTGATCCTTTGGAAGTGGTGGTAAAAAATGGTGGCAATCCTGCATTGGCGTCAATGGATAAAATGCTGACTGATGCTGACATTACACCAGCTAACCTGAAAAAATTAGGCGAAGGTTTCCAAAAATTAGGTACTACTGTTACCGGTATTACTGACGTTGGAGACGTAGTTAAAAATACAAGCGATTTTGGTGCAAAAACCAAAGAAGCTACCGCTGCTATTTCTTCTATGAGCAGTGCTTTCACTAACAGTGCCAACACCATGGCTTCGTTCAACAATGCATCTGAAAGTGCAAGAGGTTTCCACGAACAGGTTCAGGTGTTGACCAAAAACCTTGGTTCATTAAATACTATTTATGAACTGGAATTAAATGAAAGTAATAATCACCTGAAAGCCCTTAATGGTTTTTATGGTAAAATGGCAGAAGCCAGCCAGGTAATGTTGAGTAGTGTGGATGATGCTACCAAAGCAAAAGATCAGATCGGTGCTTTAGCTAACAACCTGGGTAAATTAAATGCTGTTTATGGCAATATGCTAAGCGCAATGCAAGGCAGAACCGCCTAATTAACAGAACAGAGATCCAAACAACATTAAAAACAATTTAATATTAATAAGATATGGCTTTACCCAAAGAGCCCAGGCAGAAGATGATCAACATCATGTACTTGGTGTTGACAGCTATCCTTGCGCTAAACGTATCGAACGAGGTAATTGAAGCTTTTAAAACTGTGGACAAAAGTTTGCAGGGTTCATCAGCAAACCTTGGCCTTGCAAGCCAGTCAGTATACGAATCATTAAAAGAAAAACTTACTGACGAAAAATACAAAGAGCAGGCCGCTTATTGGCAACCAAAAGCAGAACAAGTAAAAGTATTATCTGCAGAGCTTGAGAAATACATAGAGGATCTGAAGGTTGAATTAAAAAAGGGATCTAATCTGAAAGAAGATGGAACCTTTAAAGAAGATAACCTGGATGCTTCTACAAGAATATTTGAAACAGGGAAAAAGGGAGATGAGTTGAAAAAGAAATTGGATGATTTCAAAACCAAAATGATTGCTATTGACCCTGAATTCAAAAAGTATGAGTCAACATTTCCTGTAAATTCAGATGGCGTTATCGGGAAAGAAGGGAAAAAGAAAGATTTTACAGCTTCCTACTTTCACATGACACCAACAGTGGCAGCGTTGACAATTCTAAGTAAATTTCAGAACAACGTAAAAAATGCTGAAAATACCTTGGTAAACGAAGCTCACAGTAAAATAGGAGCAGTAAAAATCGTGTATAATGAATTTGCCGCTATCGTTGGTCAGAGTTCAAATTATGTCATGCCAGGGGAAAAAGTTACCATTACAGCTGGTGTAGGTGCTTTCAGTACAGCTGCAAGACCTATAATTAGTATTGGCGGTTCTTCTGCTACAGTTGATGCAAAAGGTATGGCAACAAGAGAATTTACAGCAGAAGGAGGTGGTGAAAAATCTGTAGCCGTAAACGTAAGTTTTACGAAACCTAACGGTGAAGTGGAAAGCAGGCCCTATATTATTAAGTATACTGTTGGTACACCTGGTGGAGCGGCAGTAATGCTGGATAAAATGAATGTGTTCTACATAGGTGTTGATAATCCTGTAACCATTGGTTCACCAACTGGGTGGGATAGGACAACAGTAAGTATGAGTGGTGGTACCATCACTGGAAGTGGTTCTGCACGAAAAGTTAGAGTTAGTGCTATTGGTGCAGCTTCAATCAGTGTTGTAGCTGACGGAAAAAGTAGCAGATTCGATTTCCGCGTTAAGAGAATTCCAAATCCAATGTTTAAAGTTGGTTCAGGAAGACCCCGTGTACCTGTCGTTGAATTTAAAAACCAACAATATTGCAGGGCAGACCTTGAAAACTTTGATTTTGACCTGAAATTCCAGGTTATAAGTGCAAAAGTATATTTTAACGGTGCTGGTTTTAATGGTGTGCAGGAAGGTTCTATAAATGGCGGCGACCTGGGACCAATAAAAGCTTTGATGCAAAAGTGTTTACCAGGTTCGTCTGTGACATTCGATAACGTGAAAGTACAAGGCCCTGATGGTCCACGAACCATAGATGGTGCAACGGTTCAATTATATTAAAATTCATAGAATTATGAAAAATCAAATTTGGAAGTATCTTTTATTGGTAATTTTTCTCGGAGCTTTTGCAGATGATGCAATGGCGCAAAAGAAAAAGAAAGCAACAACCAGGAAATCTACAAAACGGACAACTTCAACCCGTACAAAAACTAAGATTAAACCTACCGTAGCTACTGCAGATACAATTGCTGCTGTTGCAGCTGTGGCTGCTCCGGCTGTCGAAGATACACTTCCTATTAAAAAGGTGTTGATTTCTTTGCGTCCTGATGAAGCTGTCGAAACAACAGTTTTAAGAGACAGAACGCCATTGCCTTACGAGCATTTACGCGCTGATGATGCAGTTTATAGGCATAAAATATGGAGAGAAATTGATGTAAGGGAAAAGATCAATCTTCCTTTCCGTTATTCTGCTGATGAGAGTAATGGTAACCAAAGGTTTATCTCAATCCTTTTACGGGCTATACAGGATTCTGCCGTAACAGTTTTTGATGCAAGCATTGATGACAGGTTTACAACTCCTATGACAATTTCACAAGTGGCAGGTAAAGTTGCAGGAGATGTTGTACAAGTTCCTATTTACGATTCTTTAGGTAATCTTACAGGTACAAAGGAGATGCGTAATGAGGTGAATCTTGATTCCATCGTAAAATTCCATATTAAGGAAGAAGTAATTTTTGATAAAGAAAGCTCAAGATTGTTCTGGAGAATACTAGGTATCGCTCCCGTTAAAAAGGTGGTAACCTCAATGGGTGTCGATATGGGGGATATGGAATTATTCTGGGTGTATTATCCTGATATGCGTGCAACATTTGCCAAATATGAAGTATACAATGGCAAAAACTTTGGGGCACGTATGAGCTGGGAAGAATTATTTGAAAGCCGTATGTTTTATGGCCGAATCATTAAGAGTACTATCGATAATCCATATGATAAGTTTATTAAATTTACTCCCGGTTTAACTGAAAATCCTATTCTCCAGTTACTGGAAGGGGAGAATATCAAAGAAAAGATATTTAACTACGAACAGGATCTATGGAGTTACTAAGGTCGTTTACAAACTAACTACTAATAAAAGCCCTCAAGCAATTGGGGGCTTTTCCTTTGGGGTCGGGACCGA
>JACMKX010000060.1 GCA_014379905.1 Ferruginibacter sp.
ATATTCCTTACTGCTGCCTCCCGTAGGAGTCGGGCCCGTGTCTCAGTGCCCGTGTGACTGGTCGTGCTCTCACACCAGTTACTGATCGTAGGCTTGGTGGGCCGTTACCCCGCCAACTACCTAATCAGGCGCACGCCCATCCAAAACCGCCGGAGCTATATTAATAAAGTGATGCCACTTCATTAAGTTACGGTGTATTAATCCTCCTTTCGGAGGGCTATTCACCAGTTTTGGGAAGGTTGCGTACGTGTTCCGCACCCGTTTGCCGGTCTCATAACCGAGTATTGCTACCCAGTTAATCCCCCTCGACTTGCATGTATTAAGCCTGCCGCTAGCGTTCATCCTGAGCCAGGATCAAACTCTCCATTGTAAATGAGTTGTTTGAACTGACTGTGTAATTTCAATGAAATTAAACGTCAAATTCTAATTAATATTTGCGCTAAACTTACCTTGTTTTTAAAATGCTACTGTTTCCAAACTTTCAAAGATCTTTAAGCTTTATTTCGCTTCCCTTTTTGATTGGGGTTGCAAAAGTAAGAGCCTTTATGTTACTACCCAAATTTTTCTTTAAAATTTTCCAGATTCTTTACCCGGTTTCTAAATCAATTTCTGAGTTAATAATTTCGAAGAACTGTTCCCTTTTTGATCGGGGTTGCAAAGCTACATCGCTTTACTTTAACCACCAAACTTTTTTCTAACTTTTTTTATTTTATTTTCTCTTTAATTGCCTGACATTTAATGTATTGCAAAGAGAAATAATGTTAGATCATTACCAAAAAACTTCCGATTTACTTTCCTTTGAAAGCCCGTTTTTTGATTGGGATTGCAAAGGTAATGGTGGATGCTTTATCTGCCAAATTTTTCTTTAAAAAATTCAAAGTTTTTTCCGGCCTTATCCTGATGAAAATGTTAAGAACTGATTGCCTTTTTTCAAAAGCGGACGGCGAAGATAAGTGTGAATTGGTTGCTGCCAAAATAAATCTTAATGATTTGTTGTTAATCCCTGTTTAAAAAAATCGATAAAACACCTGAAAGGCCTGCCCCTGCTATATTCTATATGACTGACAGAATAGATTTTTTTTTGAAAGAATTTTACCAGCCGCAGCAGTCAGCCTTCCTTAAGCTTCATTTATAGCAGGAAATCCTACTTCAATTAAGGTAAGCCCCTTGGAAGGAACGGCAAATTCTGCCCGTGATGCATCCTTGGAAAGTATGATTTCCCTGAATTGCTCTATAGTTTGCCCCTTTGTAGCTGCCCTTAGCATTGTACCCACCAGCCCTTTTACCATCCCCCGCAAAAAACGGTTGGCCTGTACCTTATATATAAGATGACCGGGGTTAAATTCCCAGGCACTCGATATTATGGTACAATTGTGCGTGAATACCTGGCTATTGCGTTTTGCAAAAGATTCAAAATCAGTATGATTTAATAATTCTTCGGCTGCTCCCTCCAGGGTATTCCTGTTCAACTTATATGGGTAATGATAAGCCATGTCCTGCTGAAAGGGATCTTTATCGGTGTAAATCCGGTATTCGTACCGCCGAAAAAGCGCATCAAACCGGCAATGTGCCTGTTCTGCTACCGGGAACAGCGTTTTTACAACTATATCATCAGGGAGTATTGCATTAATATGATACGCCAGCTTCAAAAAATCGGTTGCGGCAGGCAAGGTATCGGTGTCAAAATGAAAGAAATTCTGTCGTGCATGAACGCCTGCATCTGTGCGGGAGGAGCCGGTGAGCTCAAAATTGGTTCTGCAATATATAGAAAGTGCTTTTTCCAGTTCCGCCTGGATGGTATTGGCATTGTCCTGCTTCTGAAACCCGGCGTACCTGGTTCCTTTATATGCAAGTTCTATAAAATAGCGGGGCATGGCAGACGATTAATTACGAATCATTGATTTGAACCGGCTGATATAATATGCTTCCGACAGCTGTGATTCCAGTTGTTTGAACTCAGGGGAATCATATACAAAAGGATATATCGCGTCAAAGAACTTGTATTTGCCTTCATCCTTCAAAAATAAAACGCTCAGGTTTTTAACCTGCGCAGTGCTGTAACATTTTTGCCTGAACAGCTTTTTAGCAGCATTTACCATATCGTCATCCGATTTTTGAGCCGTCATTTTTTTACGGGTTTTCATAAAATCGTCCTCTGTTGCCACCGCTTTGCAATCGGAGTTGATCATTTGCATAGGTGCAGCCTTTTCGGGTGCCCTGAGTGGGTCAACGTCTAGCGGTGGTTCACTCAGGGCACGTGCTGTTACTGATTCTTTCTTCTGGAGGGAAGTTTCATTGGCAACCGGCGTCATTTTACCCGGTTCTTCCTTTTTTGTCTCTGCCACCCCTACTTTTTCAGCGGGTTTATTGGGATCGGGAAGATCTATCTCAATGAATTTAGGAGACGGGGTTCCTTTTGCACTAGCTGTTTCAACTGGTTTTGTATCTTTTGGAGTTTGTTTGGATTCAGCAATTTCTGTAATCTTCTCTTTAGGAATACTTATATCCACTGTATCTGAACCATATTGATCTGATACCAGGTAAGTAATATTGGATGCTTCTCCTGTTTGGGAAGACCTGATCTTTGTAATAACAGCAACTGATTTGGCCGCAGCTTTTCGTGTTTCATTCAATATTTCCTGTGACTTCGGTGCTTCGGCTGTAGTCACTACGGGGACCGTTAACAGGGCAACAGGTTCTTCTTTTTTAACTGGTTCCGGTTTCTTTTCCTCCTTTACCTCTTTAATAGAAGGGGTATTAACCACATCGGCTAATGCATTGGAGAATTCATCTGTTCTTGTTTCAATCTTAGCGGGCGCTACTGCAGTGCCGAAAGCCGTGGATGACATGATTACATCCATGGTTTGTATATTAAAAAGACCCCAACCTTTGCTTTCAAAGTTTTTGAGCAGGTATCCCAGGTCTTTACCAGAAATGCTAACCGGGATAGTTTGCGCCGGCCATTGATTTTTTGGAAACCCGATCGATAATTCATGTGTGCCGGCGGAAAGTTTTGGAATAATAAGGTAACCCGTAGAAGAAGAGCTGTACACGTTCCCTTTAACCTTTACATAAAACGGTTGCTTATTATCTGCCTGCAAGTATATAAAATGATTATGCTGCGCTTTTGAAAGCATTGCTGCCAACAAAAAGGCTGTAATAATAAGGAAGGACTTCATCAATAGTAAGTTTATATACAAAGCTAAAGAATAACAGGGGATTTGCCATTTGTAAAAAATTAACAGCACCAGAACAAAAGCAACATTACTTTTACCGCAAAATTGAAAAATTATATGAAAAGATTTTTATTATTGTTTGCTGTTGCCAGTCTCCCCATGCTGGTGTTGGCACAACCGGGCGAAGAAGGTCCACAGGATACTGCCTGGAAAAAAATTTACAGGGAAAGTTATAACCGGGTAAATGACCTGGTGCATACAAAACTGGACGTGAAGTTTGATTTTGATAAATCATACCTGTACGGAAAAGAGTGGGTAACCCTTACACCACATTTTTACAATACTGATTCTGTATTGCTGGATGCAAAAGGTATGGATATTAAAGAAGTGTCTATTGTAAACGGCACTTCCAAAACGCCTTTGAAATACCAATACGATGGTATGTTACTCAATGTAAAATTAAACAAGGTTTACACAAGAAACGATAAGTACACTTTATATATAGATTACGTTAGCAAACCCGATGAATTAAAAGTTCAGGGAAGTGCAGCTATTACCGATGCGAAGGGCCTTTATTTCATCAATCCTAAAGGAGCCAAGAAAGATGTGGAAACACAAATATGGACACAGGGCGAAACAGAAGGCAGTTCAGTATGGTTTGTAACGATTGACAAACCCAATCAAAAAACCACGCAGGAAATCAGCATGACCGTTCCTGCTAAATATATCACACTGAGCAATGGCCTTAAAGTAAGTGAAAAGAAAAATACAGATGGTACCCGCACCGATAACTGGAAAATGGATTTACCACATGCTCCCTACCTGTTTTTTATGGGTGTAGGCGACTTTGCAATAATAAAAGACAAACCTTACAAAGGCAAAGAAGTAAGTTATTATGTTGAAAAAAGCCAGGCTCCTTATGCTATGAAGGTATTTGGTAATACCCCTGAGATGATCCAGTTTTTTTCCGATAAACTGGGTGTTGACTATCCATGGGCCAAATATGCCCAGATTGTAGGAAGAGAATATGTGAGTGGCGCAATGGAAAATACTACGGCTACCCTCCACCAGGATGGTGCCTATCAAAATAACCGCCAGCTGGCTGATGGCAATGGCTGGGAAGAAACCATTGCGCATGAATTGTTTCACCAGTGGTTTGGTGATTTGGTAACTGCAGAAAGCTGGAGCAACCTTACCGTTAATGAAAGCTTTGCCAACTACAGTGAATATTTATGGGATGAATATAAATACGGTAAAGATTATGCCGATGAACATAATGTAGAGGATATGCAGGGCTACATTATGAGCGGCAGCGAAGGAAAAGACCTGGTGAGATTTCATTATGCTGATAAAGAAGACATGTTTGATGCGGTAAGCTATAACAAAGGCGGGCGCATTTTGCATATGCTGCGCAATTATGTAGGTGATGATGCCTTTTTTAAATCATTGAACAATTATTTAACTACCAATAAATTTAAGGCGGGAGAAGCAGGTCAGCTGCGCCTGGCTTTTGAAGAAGTAACGGGTAAAGATTTGAACTGGTTCTGGAACCAGTGGTATTATGGAAGCGGTCATCCTAAATTAAAAGTGAGTTATAACTATGATATACCGGGCATTCCCGGCACTACAGAAGTAATAGTTGAACAAACACAAAAAAGCGGTAAGGTATTTACGTTGCCTGTTGCGGTAGATGTGTATACCAATGGCAAAGCAGAGCGTTACAACATTTGGGTAAAAAATGCGAAAGACACTTTTTATTTTAAAACTGCTGTAAAACCTGAACTGGTAAATTTTGATGCTGATAAGATATTACTGGCAGAAAAAGCTGATAATAAAACAGAAGATAATTTTAAGGCCCAATGGAAATACGCAAAAAATTACGTGGATCGCAAAGAAGCCATCGAGTTTTTTGCCAAAAAGAGTATGCCTGAAATAGCCAAAGGATTAAATGACAAGTTTGGCGGTTTAAGGCAGTTGACCATAACCAAGATCGCTGCTACTCCTTACAAAACAGACAAGGTAGTGCTGGAAGAAATAGAAAGAATAGCAAAAACGGATAACAATAAAAAAGCAAAAGCTGCTGCTATTGGTTTCCTGGTAAAAAATGGAGATGCCAAATATGCGCCTATCTACCAGGCCGCCGTTACCGATTCTTCTTATACTGTAGCAGGTGCTGCTTTGAAAGGGTTGGTTGCGCTGGATGGCCCTAATGGTTATACGCTGGCTAAAAAATATGGCAGTGATGCAAAAGGTGCTTTGAGCAATGCTATCATCGATATTTTGATTGCACAGGGTACGGAAGCTGACTTTGATTTTGTAGTCAATGCTTATAAAGAAGCTCCTTTATCACAGGAAAAAATAGGATTGAGTGATAAATTTGTGAGCTATCTTATTAAAGTGAATGACATCACTAAAATAAAATCAGGTATTGATAAGATCATTGAGTTCAGGAATGCTATCCCGGCTGCTTACAGGGGATATGTAGATCCTTCTTTTAAAGCCAGCTTTGATAGATTGTCAAAAGCTAAAGGGACGGAAATAGAGAATTATATTCAGACTAATTTTAAATAAAGTATTGATTTGCAAGCAAATGGCCCGGGTTTAATCCGGGCCATTTTTGTGTGACGGAGTTGCCGGCTTTTCATTCATATCCAAAAATATCAATAGCCGGAAATGTTACCAACCGGCCCCGGTAAATTTGTGGCACTTTTTTTTAGGTTAAAAATTTTGCCACAGCTTTTAGTTCCTGACTTGCTGACATGAAAATGGCCCGGTATGAACCGGACCATTTGTATATTAAATATATTATTACTAGTTAACAAAAAGCATGAAGTGTTTAACTAAAGGCTTACCTACGCTACGTATGAGGTGGGTGTAACTTACATCACCAGCTTCCACTTGCCCCGCCGCCGCCAAAACTACCGCCGCCAAAACCGCCGAAGCCGCCACTACTTCCTCCTCCACCACCACTCCAGCCGCCACCGCCACCTGTGGGCCAAAAGATGGGACCGGTAATACCTCTTGAACCCCTGCGGCTCATAAAGGTTCCGCCGCCACCTCCTCCACCTGAGGAAAAAGCAAGGAAAACAATAATGATCACTATGATAAAGATGATCCGGCCAATAGACATTTTACCACCCTGCTTTTCCCTGGGCGCATTGTATTCTCCTTTAACAGCCTTGATGATGGCATCTGTTCCTTCATCAATACCACGATAATAATCATTGCCATTTTTGAAATTTGGTACAATAATATCATCAATGATATGTTGCGATGTATAATCTGTTAACGCTCCTTCTACGCCATAACCTGCAGCAATATCAAGCTTACGGTCTTCCTTTGCAATGAGTAATATAACGCCATTGTTGTAACGCTTATCGCCTACGCCCCAATTACGACCCAGTTCCTGGTTGTATTCACTAATATTGACACCGCCGGTAGTTGGAATAATGATAACAGCTACCTGGGTGGATGTGCTATCATCGAGTTGCACGAGTTTAGCTTCAAGGGCATTCTTCTGATCTGAAGTAAGGGTATTCGTTTCGTCGGTTACAATAGTTTTAGAAGCGTTTTCCTTTTTTAAAAACTCAGCAGGATCAAAAGTTTTCTGTTGCGCAAAACTTAATACGAATGAAAATGCCGCTAACAAAAATAAGGTTAGGCGTTTTGAATAAGTAGATAGGTTCATTTGATTCACTGCTGCTTCAATTATAATTTTCCGAAGACGATATCGTCGGGCAATTCATTTTTATCTTCTGATGAAATGTAGGGAAAAGCTGCTGCCAGCACATTACCCACATCGAGCAGGCATTGTATAATGCCTTCGGGCAAATGATTCTCCCTGAAATTGGCGATCATTTTTATTACTTCAGCATCCCAGAATGCCGCGCCTGCCTTTTCATAAATGCCGGCGTCGGCAAAGAGCGCTACTTCATGGTGCTTGTGCGCTATGTACAAAAGAACGCCATTGCGGTGATCTGTTTGTTCCATTTTTAAATTGGCAAATACCTCCACAGCCCTGTCCATAGGACTCACGTAAGGATTTTTTGCTTCAATAAATACCCTTATCTCCCCGCTCGTTTTTAACTCACTTGTACGGATAGCCGAAATGATCCGCCGCATTTCGTCTTCGGTAAAAATTGATTTCTTTTTTGTAAATGGAAATAGTCCCATATTAGAATTTTATTTCCTGGGCTTTTTCTGCCCCGGCATCTGATTTGAAACCTTCTTTTGCACTAAACCCAAACATGCCTGCTGCCAGCTTGGTGGGAAAACTTTTTACAGAACTATTATAGGTAGCGATTGATTCATTAAAATCTTTCCTTGCCATTTTTATCCGGAGTTCTGTTCTTTCCAATTGTGTTTGCAGGTCACGAAAAGCAGCCGTACCTTTTAATTCAGGATATTTTTCTACGGCAATGATCAGCCTGTTGGCTGCTCCCGCCAGTTCATCCTGCGCAGCAGATTGCTGGTTAAAGTTTTCGGCTGTGAGGTTGTTTACCTGCAGTGAAGCGGCTTTTGACCTGGCTTCCACTACTTTTATTAAAGTGGTTTGTTCAAAATCGGCTCCGCCTTTTACCGTGCTCACCAGGTTTGGAATAAGATCGAGCCTGCGCTGGTAAGTATTTTGAACCTCGTTCCATTGCAGCTTTACTTTCTCATCCTTTTTAACCAAAGCATTATAGGTTGTAACGAGCCATATGCCCGCTACAACCAATATGCCGCCGATAATATAACTGGTATAATTTTTTTTGTTCATGCTCCGCAATTAGAATTTTACTTCGGGAGCTTTTTCTGCACCTGCATCTGCTTTAAAACCTTCTTTGGCTTTAAAACCAAACATGCCACCTAAAATATTCATCGGGAATGACCGCACTTTGGTATTGTACAGGTTCACTTCATCGTTATATACTTTGCGGGAGTTCTTGATATTGTTTTCAATGCCTTCCAGCTGGCCCTGCAGTTTGGTAAAGTTTTCGGTTGCACGCAAAGTTGGATACGCTTCTACTGTTGCCATCAACCTGCTTAAAGCGCCGGTTAACTGCCCCTGGGCAGCCTGGAACTGGGCCATTTTTTCAGGTGTTAAGTCGTTTGCATTTACATTCACACTTGTAGCTTTTGCTCTTGCTTCTATTACATCGGTCAGTGTTTTTTGTTCAAAATTAGCAGCGCCTTTTACCGTATTAACCAGGTTTCCAACAAGGTCATTACGATTTTGGTATTCTGCCTGCACGTTGTTCCATGCTTTATTTACACTTTCTTCCTGCTTTACCAAACCATTGTAGCCACTACAGCCCATAAATAGAATTACGGCCAAAATGCCTAAAATTACCAGTGTGGTGATACTTTTCATGTTTAATTTTTTTAGTGTTAAGGAGTTAAAAATAATATAGTTTTAGCTATATGCAAGCATTTATTCTGTAAAGTGCGGAATACAACCGGTTAAAAATTTTTTGCATTTAAATAATACTGGAAGCAAATAATAAGCTGGTGATAAAAAGCAACCCTAATCCACCCAAAAACATGTAGTCGGCAATCTTCTCCAACAAATCCGATGATTTACTTTCGTTTCGCAAAGCCAGGAAAGAAAAGATGCAGTTACCCATAAACAGTAAGATACAAATGATGATGAGTTCATCATAAATAGTATTACGGGTTATGTTCAAGATATTAAACGATGTTAGCAGGATGAAGCAGATGCCTAAAGGTTGCTGGCTGCATTTAAACCAGGGGCGACTTTTGATTGCCCAGGGGTTATGATTTTATATAACAAAGATATCTTTTCACGCAACGACGCAAAGTAAAAAAGGCGCAAAGAGGTGTTATTTCTTTGCGCCTCCTGTTAATTATAGAAAGTTTTATTTCTTTATAGCTGCAATACCCGGCAATTCTTTTCCTTCAAAATATTCCAGTAAGGCGCCGCCGCCGGTGCTCACATAACTAACTTTGTCTGCCAGGTTGAACTTATTAACTGCTGCCACGCTATCACCACCGCCTACCAGGCTGAAAGCCCCTTTTTCTGTAGCAGCTGCAATAGCGAGGGCAATTGATTTTGTTCCGTTCTGGAATTTTTCCATTTCAAAAACACCCATCGGGCCGTTCCACAAAATGGTTTTTGATTTACCGATCACTTCGCTGAAAATACCAATGGCTTTCGGGCCAATATCAAGCCCCATCCAGCCCTCAGGGATCTGGTCGCTCGGGCAATCTTTTGTATTGGCATCTGCCGCAAATTTATCTGCAATTACAGATGTTTCCGGTAAATGAATGCTGACATTTTTTTGTTTTGCTTTTTCCAGAATTTCCTTTGCTGTATCCAGGCGATCATCTTCACATAATGAGTTACCAATATTTCCGCCCCGGGCTTTCATAAAAGTGTAAGCCATACCGCCCCCTATAATAATATCCGTGGCACGCTCCAGTAAATTTTCGATGATCAGGATCTTATCACTCACTTTTGCGCCGCCTATAATTGCGGTAAAAGGTTTTTGGGAACCATGCAATACTTTTTCTGCGCTAATCACTTCGGCTTCCATTAACAGGCCGAACATTTTTTTATCCTTTTCAAAATAATCAGCGATAACAGCGGTAGATGCATGCGCCCTGTGTGCTGTACCAAACGCATCATTTACATACACGTCGCCCAGTTTGCTGAGTTTTTCTGCAAAAGCCTTGTCGCCTTTTTCTTCTTCTTTATAAAAACGGAGGTTTTCCAGCAACAACACTTCGCCGGGGCGCAATACCTGCGAAGTAAGCTGGGCCTGTTCGCTGATACAATCATTGGCAAAAAAAACTTTGGTTTCACCACCTAATAATTGATGTAGGTGCTTTAACAGGTGTTTTAAAGAATATTTATCTTCAGGTCCATCTTTTGGCCGGCCAAAGTGGCTCATTAAAATAACAGCGCCGCCATCATTCAATATTTTTTTAATGGTGGGGATGGTTGCCGTCATCCTGGTATCGTCGGTGATGTTAAAATTTTCATCCAACGGCACGTTGAAATCCACCCTTACCAATGCTTTTTCACCGGAGAAATTGTGATTGCTGAATGTTGACATCGTATTTTGATTTTATAAAAAAGAAAACCGCAAAGACTCGAAGGCGCAAAGTGAAATATCTTAGCGTCTCTGCGTCTTTGCGGTTAAATATACTTAATTACTTGCTGATCAGTCCTGCGAAATGTTTCACCGTACGAACCAGCTGGCTTACATAGCTCATTTCATTATCATACCAGCTTACTGTTTTTACCAGTTGTTTATCTCCTATAATCTGTACTTTGGTTTGAGTTGAATCAAACAAAGAACCGAAGTTGATCCCGATCACATCACTGCTTACAATTTCATCTTCGTTGTAACCAAAACTTTCGTTGCTGGCTGCTTTCATGGCTGCGTTCACTTCATCCGCCGTAACTGCTTTCTCTAAAATAGAATACAGTTCTGTTACTGATCCTGTGATAACCGGAACACGTTGTGCGCCGCCATCCAGTTTTCCTTTTAATTCCGGCAGAACCAGCCCGATTGCTTTTGCAGCGCCTGTACTGTTGGGTACAATGTTGGCTGCTGCTGCTCTTGCTCTTCTCAGATCTCCTTTGGGATGAGGAGCATCCAAAGTATTCTGATCGTTGGTATAAGCATGAATGGTACTCATGATACCAGTGATGATACCAAAATTATCATTCAGTGTTTTAGCCATTGGTGCCAGGCAGTTGGTGGTGCAACTTGCGCAGCTGATGATGGTTTCGCTTCCATCTAAAATAGCATGGTTAACATTGAATACCACTGTTTTTAAATCGCCGGTAGCCGGGGCAGAGATCACTACTCTTTTGGCACCTGCGGTTAAATGCGCTTCTGCTTTTGTTTTATCTGTAAAGAAACCGGTGCATTCAATCACTACATCCACATCGTGGCTGCCCCATGGAATTTGCGCAGGATCTTTTTGAGCATATATTTTTACTTCTTCGCCATTAACGGTAATAGAATTTTCTGTATGATTTACCTCCTGGCCAAACCTGCCCTGGGCGCTATCGTATTTTAATAAGTGAGCCAAAACTTCCGGGCTGGTAAGATCGTTGATAGCCACTACCTCCATACCTTCCATATTATAGATCTGGCGAAATACCAAACGGCCGATACGTCCGAAACCGTTGATGGCAACTTTAACTGTACTCATAACTGATTGTTTAAAATTTGAATCGTTTTTGCGAGGCAAATTTACGAAGATTAGTTGATTAGTTAGTTAAGGATATTCATCCAAAGCCCCTGAACGCAGAGTTTTTTGAAAATCGAACTATTTTTCGCACATTGAATTCTAAAATGGGATAGTTATGAGACCTAAAGTATTTAAAGACTTTTCAGAAGTAGAAGATGATATTCGTAAAAATGCCCCACCAGTAGTATACAAATATCGATCATGGGATGATAAATTTCATAAAGGTCTATTAAAAAATAAGGTTGTGTGGTTTTCTCACCCGTTTGATCTTAATGACCCATTGGATGTTAGGCCAGAAGCTATATTTGACAATTCAGAGTTTTATGATGATAGATATTTTAAAAAAATGCTTTTGGGAGCAGATAGTATTTTTCCTGAAATGAGCAAACATCAACGGTTTTTGAAAGCTAAAGCGCAATGGGAAGAGATTAAGGCAAACCCAGGTATCGTTATTCAAAACATGAAAAACTGGAATTCTAATAGGAATAATTTTGACAGAATTGGTGTTTTTAGTACATGTTCAAGTGGGACAAATATAAAGATGTGGGAAGAATATGGAAACTTTCACAAAGGTTTTTGTATAGGCTTCAAAACAGTAGAATTTTGTCGGAAAATCAACAGTGGATTCGGCATTGTAAAATATGATGACACCCCATACATGCACAGTTTTCTTGCCGAGTTAGATATCGATTATGATGAAGTTCATAAATTAGACCCGCTTTATACAAAGAAAAAAATCTGGGTTCATGAACAAGAATTTAGGTTTATAACTGTCGGTATTGGAGAAGATGTTAACAGATTACAGTCATTTGATAAAGAATCGGTTGAAGAAATAATAATAGGTAATGAAATTAATGGAGAGGATCAACGGATGATAATGAAGAATATAGAGGAGAATTACCCTCCCAACTTACCCATATATAAAATAGACAAAAATAATCTTCATTGTTTAGGGAGGATTCGAATTAGGTAATAAAAAAAGCCTTTCATTTCTGAAAGGCTTTAGTACCACGTACGGGATTCGAACCCGTGATTCCTCCGTGAAAGGGAGGCGTCTTAACCCCTTGACCAACGCGGCGTTCCGTTTAAAGGACGGCAAAGATAATGAGTAGCAGTTTTAAAGCCAAAATTTTTTAAAGAAAAATTGATAGTTTTATTAAACATCATATGTAAGGCAGCATTTGGTAAAGCCTGGTGAGCAGCTGTAAATTAAATACCAGGGGTTGATGGAAGCTACCAAATACATTTAGCAACCATTTCCAAACCAAAAATATCACCATCCCAGCCACAGCATGCCTGCACCGCAAAGGAGGATGGTAAAGCCGCCGATAACGTGAATATACCTGGCCAGCTTTTGGGTATTGAAAAAACCTATCCCAACATAACCCAGTGTTACCATGGCTATCATGGTTAACAGGGTTACAATGGTATATACCGCTATCATCAGCAACATTACGGTCCAGTTATTTTTGGCAGCCGGGAAATAAAGCAGCGGGATCATTGGCTCACAGGGGCCCAGTAAAAAAATGATGAACATTACCCAGGGTGTCACTTTATGTCGTTCCGCCGGTGCTACCGCTTCGCCATGCCGATGTTCATATACATAGATATCTCTCCCCTCCGCCACATCAAAATGTTTGTGGGGCCGGTTGCGGAAGGCGCTATAAAACCCCCATATTGTATAAATTATTCCGAAACCCAGCATGGCCCAACCCGCAAAACTGCCCCTGATGCCTTCTATAAAAGTTATTGTTGATATTGACCAGCCCAATGCGGCTACCCCTAAACCTAGTGCCACCGAGCTAAGGATATGACCGGTGCCGCAAATGATTGTCCATAAGATGGTTTTGCGGTAAGTCCAGTTGCCGGATCTTGACAATGCCACAAAAGGTAGGTAATGATCCGGCCCGGCAGCCGTATGCAAAAAAGCAATGCTAATTGCGGTGATTATTAATATAGTGATCTCAGACTGCATAAGTTGTCTGCGGTTTTAGATTGTCTGAAATTTGATTAGCTAAGATCGTAAGGCAATCAAACAATTGCTCTGCCTGCTGACCAAGAATCCTGATCATTAATCCATTGAAGGCAGTTTTAGTAACGCCAAAGCTGATGTTTTCCTGTTTACCCAATTCCATCAATATTTTTTCTTTGATATCATTCACCGGCAAGTCCTGCTTTAAAAATACCATGGTTGCCTGGTGTGTAAATTGTTGTAACTGGCCAATGCCCGCCAGCTTCATTTTTGATGGTTGCAGCAGTAAATTTTCTTTCAATACCAACTTTCCCTTGTAAAAAACCGAGGTTCTGCTGTGGTATTTTGAAAACAGAAAAACTTCTCCATTTAATTTCCTTCCGCAATTAATGATCTCTCCATAAATAAGGCTGGCATTTTCTTCCAGGTAAATCTTAGCATCCGAAATAAAGGAAGCATTTTTATGAGGTACAACAGGGTGTGGTATAAACCAAAACGCGGCATTTTTACCAACATGAATAGTAGTAAATTGTTTGGCCTGCTGCTGCATGGTATAAATGCGTTGGTAAGCCTGGGTATGCAGCCGCAGGGATGCATTTTCGCCTACCTCAATTTTTATAGTATAATCATCAGCCTCCAGTATGCCCGGTGAGGCACTCATCAACATGAGATGAAGCATGGGCAAACTTTTATCTTCCGTTACATTAGCTACTTTGAAAGGAGGATTGAAAAAACAATTTTCTAAGATCGTTTTTCCTGATTGTTCATTTACCTGTATTTGAAGTGATGATATCATATTTTTTCAGCGCAGAGATAAAAAGAAAAAGAGATGACGCAGAGAAGAACGCATTTATCCTGAATCAATTTTTTATTTTTTTAAATCGGGTTCATCTATGTTTTCCATTAAAGCATATTTTTTTATCCAGCCAATTACTGCATCCAGTCCTTCCAATTTCATAAGATCGGTAAAAATAAAAGGGCTACCCTTTCGCATCAGCCTGGCATCTCTCTCCATTACAGCCAGGTCGGCATGGACATAAGGTGCCAGGTCAATTTTATTAATAACGAGCAGGTCGCTGCGGCAAATGCCTGGCCCTCCTTTGCGTGGAATTTTATCTCCTTCCGCTACATCGATCACAAAAATGCTCAGGTCTGCTAATTCGGGACTGAATGTTGCGGATAAATTATCGCCGCCGCTTTCAATAAAAATGACCTGTAAATCCGGAATGCGTACCGCCATTTCTTCTACGGCTTCCAAATTCATACTGGCATCTTCCCGGATGGCGGTATGCGGGCAGCCGCCGGTTTCTACACCAATAATACGCTCGGCAGGCAGCAAACTATTTTTGGTTAAAAATTCTGCATCTTCTTTTGTATAAATATCGTTGGTGATCACTGCCAGGCTGTAATCCTGGCTCATGGCCCTTGACAGGCGTTCTATCAAAGCTGTTTTGCCAGAACCAACCGGGCCGGCTACACCAATCTTAATATATTTTCTTTCTTCCATTTTATTATTTGTTTACTTCCTTAAGCTTGCCGGCAGGCAGGCTCCCCATGTCAAAGTGCTTAGCTCATGTATAGTCTTGTGTACAATTGTTCGTGCTGCATTTGTGCAATATCAAAACCGGCACAGCAAATGCCGATCATTTCTTTATCAGGATAAACAGCTGCTTCCACCAATTCCTGTAACAAAGGTTGAATTGAATGTAATATTTGCTGACCTTGCTGCTGACCCAGCGGTATTAATTTTACACAATTAGTTACGAAACCAACAGCTGCATTGTAAAAAAAACCGGTGAGCATTTCATTTTTGGGAATGTCCATCGTTGCCGCACAAATACCAAATACAACCGGGTAATGCCCCGTTGCTTTTTTCTGTAAAACATCTTCGTGATATTTTGCAATGACAGGATGATCATTAACCGGTGAAAATATTTTTAATAACCTGTTGCCCATTTTTATACCGGCCTGCCGCATTTCTTCAGGAATTTTTATAGCGTTGCATTCTTCATCCAACGCCAACAGGCCTTCATAATCCTTGTTTACAAAAGCATCAAAAGCCAGGGAGGCAAATGCCGCATCGGTAAATTTTACATTCGTGCTGAGCATTTCTGTTACAAATTTTTCTGCAGTAACTACATCATGTACTGTTCCCTGTTGCACAAAAGTTTCCAGTCCTGCAGAATGTGCATACCCTCCTATAGGTAGAGTAGGATCACTTAAATGCAATAAGTTGAATAATGCTGCACTCATTTTTTATCTGTTGTTAGTTTCATGATTTTACTAAACAGGGTTTCACCGCTGCCGATGCTATGGGGGGAAACGGTTGTACGTAAAGGATGTTGTAGCTTTCTATTTTCAATACATATTTTATACCCTGATGCCAAAAGGTATTTATAAAAAGCCGCTTCATACGGAACCAGCAATGCATCCTGCTCAAAAAATAAGGGCAAATGTTTATTGCCGATTTCATAACAGATGGATGCCATTTCAAACATATCGGATGGCTTAATAACAATTGCTTCGGCAGGAAAGATATCAATTACAATAGTAGTTGTTTCATCCTGGTATAAAATATCCCCCGTTTCAAAAGCAGGATTTTCATTTAAAAAACGCAGGCTTATATTTTTACCGGAAACGGTTTGTTGGTGTAAAATTCGTTTGTTGGTTTCATACCAATAAAGCCAAACGATGTCTATGCCATCGCCCGATAAATTATCCAGTTTGCCAAGTTTCTTACTAATGATCATTTTAATCTTTTTACCCGCCGTGGAAACAGAAGGCTTTCCTGCGATTGCTGTATAGTTGCTATTACTCAGAATAAAAAATACCGCTGCGCCAAAGGCAGTTCGGCCAAAGGTTCACAGGTAATATGTTCGCCATCCACCGATACTTTATAAGTTTCAGCATCTACCTCAATATAGGGTGTAGCATCATTGTGGATGAGGTCTTTTTTAGAAATATTGCGGCAGTTCTTTACCGGCAATACTATTTTCTGTAACCCATAATTATTCACCGTATTATTTTCCAGTGATACCTGCGATACAAAACTGATACAGGTTTGATGCAAGGCTGATCCATAAGCGCCAAACATATGCCTGTACAATACAGGTTGCGGTGTTGGAATAGATGCGTTGGGATCGCCCATAGCAGCGCCGATTATCATTCCACCTTTAATGATCATTTGCGGCTTTACGCCAAAGAAAGCAGGTTTCCATAAAACAATATCTGCCAGTTTTCCAGGCTCTATTGAACCAACATGTTCCGCAATACCATGAGATATGGAAGGGTTGATCGTATATTTTGCTATGTATCTTTTTATCCGGTAGTTATCATTTTCTTTACCAGCGTCTTCAGCCAGCTCCCCTCTTTGCAATTTCATTTTATGAGCGGTTTGCCAGGTTCTTGTTATCACTTCTGCTACCCTGCCCATGGCCTGGCTATCGCTGCTCATCATGCTAAATACGCCCATATCATGGAGAATGTCTTCGGCAGCAATAGTTTCCGGGCGAATACGGCTATCAGCAAAAGCCACATCTTCCGGTACCGATTTATCTAAATGATGACAAACCATCAGCATGTCCAAATGTTCATCAATCGTATTTACTGTAAACGGTCTTGTTGGATTGGTAGACGAAGGAAGCACATTGGGATACATAGCCGCCTTAATAATATCCGGCGCATGCCCGCCGCCGGCGCCTTCTGTATGAAAGGTATGGATCACTCTTCCGTTGATGGCATTGATGGTATCTTCTAAAAATCCCCCTTCGTTTAAAGTGTCGGTATGGATGGCTACCTGTACATCGTATTTGTCTGCTGTTATTAAAGAAGCATCAATCACTGCTGCGGTGCTTCCCCAGTCTTCGTGAATTTTTAATCCCAGGGCGCCTGCTTCAACCTGTTCTTCGAGGGCTTTCAAAGAAGCGCTGTTGCCTTTGCCGAAAAAACCGAGGTTCATAGGAAAGTCATCTGCTGCCTGCAACATTTTTTTTATATTCCAGGCGCCGGGTGTTACAGTGGTGGCGTTGGTTCCATCTGCAGGACCTGTACCACCACCAATCATGGTAGTGATGCCACTGAACAAGGCATGATCAATTTGTTGCGGGCAAATAAAATGTATATGCGTATCCACTCCGCCGGCCGTGGCTATCATACCTGCTCCGCCATGTACTTCGGTACTGGCCCCAATAATCATATTGGGTGTTACCCCATCCATGGTATCAGGATTGCCGGCCTTGCCCACTCCAGCAATTTTTCCATCTTTGATGCCAATATCTCCTTTTACAATTCCCCAGTGATCGATGATCATTACGCTGGTAATCACAAAGTCTAATACACCCTCCTCTCTCAAAGCTGTAGCAGACTGCGCCATGCCATCCCGAACCGTTTTGCCGCCGCCAAATTTTGCTTCTTCTCCATAAACGGCAAAATCCTTTTCAATTTCCATGATGAGATTCGTATCTCCAAGTCTCACCCTGTCGCCAGTGGTGGGGCCAAACATATTAGCATACTTAATTTTATTGATCTGCAAACTCATATCGATAACCGTTTAAAATTATTTACAAAAGCTGTGAACTTTGAGTTCACAAATGTGAATATTCACAGAAATATGGCAAAAGTTCACAGAAAAGTTCACACGTTAAACCAGTGCAATTGAGCCCTTTTACATTGTGAACTTTTTTGTGAACCTACATGGTTCACAAAAATATTTTTCTCACCTGTTTGTTGTTTTAAAATGCCCTGCTAAAACTTTCTCCAAAGCGGCACTGGCTGCAGGCTCCCCATGAGTAATCCCATTCACCAGGTTATTAAACCCGATTACTTTTTTAAGTCCGCCAAGTTCCACCAACTCTACTTTTTTTTCTTCCCCTGGTTCAAAACGAACCGCTGTGCCGGCTGCTATATTGAGCCGCATACCCAATGCTTTTGATCTTTCAAAAGACATTTGCCGGTTTACTTCAAAAAAATGAAAATGAGAACCTACCTGTACCGGGCGGTCACCGGTGTTGACAACTACTATGGCTGCAGTTGCTTTTCCGTCATCGCATATTACTGCTTCCGGTTTTAAAAAATATTCTCCTGGTATCATATATGTTGTTGATAGATGTTTAACGAATAGGATCATGAACGGTTACCAGTTTGGTTCCATCCGGGAAAGTGGCTTCTATTTGAATTTCATGGATCATTTCGGGCACACCTTGCATCACCTCATTTCTTGATAAAATAGTGGCACCATATTGCATTAGCTGGGCCACAGACTTTCCATCACGGGCCGCCTCCTGCAGTTCGCTGCTGATAAGTGCTATCGCTTCCGGGTAATTTAATTTAAGGCCACGGGCCTTTCTTTTTTCTGCCAGCTGGCCCGCTAAAAAGAGGAGTAATTTTTCTGACTCCCTGGGAGATAAATGCATGACTGATCACAATTATTGTTGAATAAATGTGGCAGGCAATCGAAGTAAATTAAAGGCTGGTTGTCAAGATAAGAAAAAATACGATGACATAGCTATATTACTATAATAGGCAATGGCTCCGTTTGAAAAGCTGTCAGCCTGAGCTTGTCGAAGGTGAAATTAAAAAATGGACAAATACCGGTTTCGACAGGCTCAACCTGACAACTATTTGTATTGTTTATTCCAAACTGAGATACTACGCAATAATATGATGTGTGGATCCGAAAACGGCTGCACAAAAGCAAAAGCCTGCCGGCAATTCAATAACTTTAGCAACCTAAAATCAATTAGCGATGGCAATACAATGGCAGGGCGTATTTCCGGCACTCACTACAAAGTTTACAGCGAATGATGAGCTGGACTTTCCGCTCTTCGAAAAAAACCTCAGGGCCCAAATGGAGGCGGGCGTTCATGGCATCATATTGGGCGGCACATTGGGAGAAGCCAGTGTGCTGACTGTAACAGAAAAAGAACAGCTGGTAAAATTTGCAGTGGAAAAAACAGCTGGCAAAATTCCGGTAGTACTCAATATTGCAGAAGGATCTACACGGGAAGCAGTAAAGCAGGCGGCGCTGGCAAAGGAATGGGGCGCTAAGGGACTCATGTTATTGCCGCCCATGCGTTACAAGCCGGATTACAGGGAAGCAGTTGAGTATTTTACAACCATTGCTCACAGTACCGATCTTCCCATCATGATTTACAATAACCCGGTGGATTATAAAACAGAAGTAACCCTGGAAATGTTTTCAGAACTGGCTGCCTGTAAAAATATAGAAGCGGTAAAAGAAAGTACAAGAGATACAACCAATATAACCCGGATGATCAATCGCTTTGGCGATCGTTATAAACTTTTATGTGGTGTGGATACACTGGCTTTTGAAGAATTATGCCTGGGTGCTGTAGGATGGGTGGCAGGATTGGTATGCGCCTTTCCAAAAGAAACCGTTGCGATTTATAACCTGGTGCAGCAAAAAAAATATGATGAAGCCCTAAAGATTTATCGCTGGTTTATGCCCTTACTGGAACTGGACATTCACTCAAAACTGGTTCAGTATATTAAACTCGCCGAAACGCAGGCTGGGATTGGTTCAGAATTCGTTCGGGCACCAAGACTTAGTTTGATTGGTGACGAAAGAGCAGCGATATTAAAGATCATTGATGAAGGAATGAGTAAGAGACCTTCTTTATAAAAGAAAAAAATATGTTTAAAGATATTAGTTTGGACGAATTGGAAAGCGTGATGAAGAAAGCCTGGGATGCCTTTGCTGTTTACAGGAATATTTCGCTGCAAAAAAGAGCTGCCTTTATGAAAGCCATTGCTGTGGAATTGGAAGCGTGCGGCGACGCGTTGTTACATACGGCGATGGAAGAAACCCATTTGCCCGAAGCAAGATTAAGAGGTGAAAGGACAAGAACCATTTTTCAACTGAACAGTTATGCCGATGCCTGTGCAAGAGGCGAATGGATGGAGATCAGTATTGATACTGCTATCGCTGGTAAAGTTCCGCCCAAACCAGATCTGCGTAAAACAAAAACCGCGTTAGGGCCGGTAGTGGTTTTTGGTGCCAGCAATTTTCCCTTTGCCTATAGCACCGCAGGTGGAGATACAGCCTGTGCCCTTGCGGCAGGGTGCCCTGTAATTGTAAAAGCACATCCGGCACATTCCAGAACAAGCGAAATGGTAGCCGGTGCAGTTTTAAAAGCGGTAAAAAATTCCGGCATGCCAGATGCCGTGTTTGCCCATTTACATGGTGCAGCGCAATCAATTGGTGAGGCATTGGTAAAACATCCATATACAAAAGCTGTTGGTTTCACCGGATCTTATGGTGGCGGCAGGCAATTGTTTGATTGGGGTAATCAACGCAAAGATCCTATACCGGTGTTTGCAGAAATGGGCAGCGTAAATCCTGTTTTTTTATTGCAGGAGAAGATGAAGGATGACGCAGCAGATGTTGCAAAAATGTATGCGGGTTCCATTACATTGGGTGTAGGACAATTTTGCACGAACCCCGGAATTATAATTGGTATTAAGGGAGATGACCTTGATAAATTCATGACTGCCTTATCTGAAGAAATAAAAAAAATTCCTGCTGCAAAAATGTTGCATGAGGGTATCGCAAAAAGTTTTGCTGAGAAGAAAGAAAGTGCGACCTCACAAACAGGAGTGAAAACTATTATAGAAATAGAAAACAACGATCCTGCAAATAATGCTGCACCGGTTATAAACTTTACAAGCGGCAGTAATTTTATTGCCAATCCAAAGTTACACGAAGAAGTATTTGGCCCCTATTCCATCATCGTTGCCTGTGCAGACATGAATGAAATGACCAACGTTGCAAAAAACCTGGAAGGCCAGCTCTCCGCCACCTTAATGGCAACGGAGCAGGATATTATTGATAATAAAGAACTGCTGGAAGCTGTAAAAAATATCTGCGGGCGTTTTATCATAAACAACGTGCCTACAGGCGTGGAAGTTTGTTTGAGCATGCATCATGGCGGGCCATTCCCTGCAACAACAGATAGCAGGTTTACCAGTGTAGGCGCAGATGGTATAAAAAGATTTGCAAGACCAATAGTTTATCAAAACTGGCCGGATAATTTATTGCCTGACGAACTGAAACACTCAAACCCTTTAAATGTGTGGAGAACCATTAATGACGTTCCTGGGAAAGCCTGATACATTTTATTTCTGAACCAGGGACGGGATCAGTTCCCGTTCTTTCCTGAAAGTGAGCAACAGCGTAGCAGCAAGCGATACAAAAAAGTAAATGAATACAGAATATTTAATCGCTATGGAAAATGCTGATGCACCAAACCAGTCGCCGCTATACAAAATTATGCTGATGCCCATAATAAATTTTGCTGTTTCCCAGATCCAGGCATAGCGGCTGCCATCCATCATTTCTGTCAGCGCATAAACGAAGAGGAAAAGAAATGCGCCGTATAAAAATATATTGGGTAATCCTACAATGGCAATATTGCCAAAAAGATAGCTCACAAACAGCAATAACATGATCAACTGGATCCATGTCCAGGCAAGCAATGGCTTTGAATAATGGGTATCATATTTTTCGAAATCATACACGTCTTCAATTTTATACACGGGGTAATTCCTGGCTACATCTGGAGGGCGCCAGCCGGTGGGCATAACCCAGATACGAAATTTATCTTTCCAGTTTTTGGCACGCCACGCATCCTGAATTAACAGCCACATATGCTGGAAATTTATTTTGATTGGGTTCCAGGTACGCACAGGCCTGGTAACGCCGTATACCGGCGGAACATTTTCCAGTTCTTCCTGGAAGGTTCCAAATATCTTATCCCATACAATAAATATCTGCCCGTAATTTTTATCCATGTATTCAATATTCATGGCATGGTGTACCCGGTGGTGAGAAGGGGTAACAATGATCTTCTCCAGGAAACCCATTTTACCAATATGCTGTGTATGATACCAAAACTGTGCAAACAAATGCAGGGGCGCCACCAGCGCAATTACTTTAGGATCGATACCCAATAAGGCAGCAGGTAATAATAAGATGATAAATAATTTTACGAAAACCGACACGCTCTGCCTTAAAGCACAGGCCAGGTTAAAATCTTCACTGCTGTGATGAATGATATGTGCGTTCCAGAAAAAATTTACTTTATGATTTAAAGCATGTACTGCATAGCCGGCAAAATCCAACACAATAAAAACGATCACATACGTGAACCAGGAAGTGCCAATGTTGGCAATGGCAATTTTGCTTACCAGCCATTCATAACTAATGAGGGCAATGCTGATACCCAACACATCTTTGGTTACATTGGTAACACCGCTGCTCAGGCTGCTGATCATATCCATGCTTCTTACCGTATCCATTCCTTTGCGCCAGCCATACCATTTTTCAAACAGTACCAGCAGCAAAAAAGCCGGCATGGCAATCAATAAAATTTTACCGTATGCTTCCATAATCGAAAATATTAATTCAAAAATAATTTATTATTCATCAAATTTGGCATACCAAATTCACAAAAATGATCCACACGTTCTATTGCATTGATGCTCATACCTGTGGTAACCCCGTTCGCCTGGTAAAAAAAGGTGGTCCGCAGCTCGATGGTATAAATATGAGCGAAAAGCGGCAGCATTTTCTTAAAGAATACGACTGGATACGCACAGGATTGATGTTTGAGCCCCGTGGCCACGACATGATGAGCGGAAGCATTTTATATGCCCCGCATGATCCGCAAAATGATGTGGCGGTACTTTTTATTGAAACAAGCGGCTGCCTTCCCATGTGCGGACATGGCACTATTGGCACTATTACCATTGCCATTGAAAAAAAATTACTCACTCCCAAAACGCCCGGCATTGTAAGAATGGAGGCTCCCGCCGGTTTGGTAATGATATCTTATAAAGAAGAAAATGGAAAAGTAAAATCTGTAAAACTCACCAATGTGGCCAGTTACCTGGCCGCTACAGAACTTAAGGTATATAGTCCGCAATTGGGAGAACTGGTTGTTGATGTTGCTTACGGAGGAAACTTTTATGCTATTGTTGATCCACAGAAAAATTTCAAAGGCCTGGAAAATTATACTGCCGGGGAACTGGTTCAATTCAGTGGTGTTTTACGACGGAAAATAAATGAGAAATTTGAATTTGTACATCCTCAGGATGATACCATCAAAGGTTGCAGTCATATTTTATGGACCGGCGCGGTTTTAAACGCAACCTCCGCTGCCCGTAATGCAGTATTTTATGGAGACAAAGCGATTGACCGTAGCCCCTGCGGTACAGGAACCAGTGCCCGCATGGCGCAGTGGTACAGCAAAGGCCTGTTGAAAAAAGGAGACCTGTTTATACATGAAAGTATTATCGGCAGTAAATTTATTGGCACTATTGAAGAAGAAACCAGTGTAAACGGAATAGCAGCCATCAGGCCCGGCATTGAAGGATGGGCACGGATTTACGGAGAGAATGCTATCACTATTGATACCGAGGATGACCCGTTTGCGCATGGCTTCCAGGTAATTTAGGTTTTCATTATCATTGAACTCATTAATTTTGCTGACTTAAAACAAACTACCAAACGATGAAAAAAATTTTTGTGGGTGTATTTGCCTTCGCTTTTTATTTTACTGCTTCCGCCCAGTCTGAGACAGGCACCGCTTCTTTTAGTAAGTCTGCAGAGAGCGCCGTTATTTATAATATGGCTCATTCCGATGAGGCAGTATCGAACGGTCTTGAAAATAAAATGAATAAATGGGGCAAAGCTAAAAAAGCAAAAGGGTATTTAATGTACAGGAATGTATTGATCTCCGAAATAAGTAAAGAACCGGTTACGCTTTATTTTAGCGTTGATAAAAAAAGTAGTAAAGACAATGGCAATGCGACGCTTACCATGTTAATTGCCAATGAACATGACAGGTTTTACAAAGCAGATGAGCACCAGGAAATGTTTGGTAAAGCGAAAGAATTTTTAAATGGTTTTAAAGAGCCGGTGGAAGCAGCCGATCTTGAATTAAAAATTACCAGCCAGGACGAATCGGTAAAGAAGAATGATAAAAAATTAAAAAAATTAAGAGACGACAGCATTGATAATGATAAACAAAAAAAGAAACTGGAAGAAAAAATAGCCCAGAATGCGAAAGACATTGAACAACAGGAAAAAGACCTGGCTACACAAAAAGAACAGTTGGATGGCTTAATCAAAAAAAGAAAGAACTGACTTTTATTTTACTATAAGTATGGCTGCTACTAATGTAGCGGCCTTTTTTATTAGTAGCATGCCGGTTTTGAAATAAATACCACAATTATTTGCCCGGCTGAGCCTGCCAGATTTTTCTAACCAGTACCTTCCATTTTTTTCGCCGGTATATTTAAACAGTTGAGATTTGTTAAATTGCTTTCGCAAATCATAAAAGCTATAGTATGGCTCATACAGTTATTATCGGTGGTGGAATTATTGGGTTGTGCAGTGCATATTACCTGCAAAAGCAGGGAGTAAGTGTTACTGTAATTGAAAGGGGAGACATAACAGACGGCTGTTCTTTTGGCAACATGGGTTATATGAGCCCGAGCCATTTTGTACCGCTTGCCTCACCAGGCATTATTGCCGAAGGTTTTAAATACATGCTGAGCAGCAGTAGTCCGTTTTATGTAAAACCAAGGCTGGATTTAGATTTCCTTAAATGGGCCTGGCATTTTTACAGGAACAGTACGGCACAAAATGTAAAAAATTCTGCACCGCATCTCAATAATATTTTACAACTAAGCCGGCAACTCATGAATGATATGAGGGATGAACTGGGCAACAGCTTTGATATGGAAGCTAAAGGTTGTTTCATGATGTGCCGGGGAAAAGGTGCATTGGAGCATGAATTTCATTTGGCAGATGATGCAGAAAAACTGGGGTTAATAGTGCAAAGATTAAATGCTGCAGAAGTACAAGCCATGGAACCTGCTGTGGAACTAGATGTAGCAGGGGCTGTATTGTTTAAGGATGATTGCCATTTTAACCCTGGTAAACTGATGCATTTACTAAAAGAGAATTTAGAGAAAAAAGGCGTAGCGTTTATTTTAAATACAACTGTTACAGGCTTTGAAAGATCAGCGGGTCAAGTAAGCGCTGTTATTACCAACAAAGGAAAATTTGAAGGCGAACATTTTGTAATTGCAACCGGCAGCTGGATTCCCGAAGTAAGTAAATTGCTGGGTATAAAATTATTACTGCAACCGGGCAAAGGTTATAGTTATACCTATGATGATGTAGAAAAAAACATTCGATACCCTGCCATACTGGTGGATGGAAGGTGTGCTATTACTCCCTGGGGTCATCAGCTCCGGATAGGTGGCACCATGGAGTTAAGTGGCATCAACAATAAAGTGTTGGTAAAAAGAATGCAGGGAATTTATGATTCGGTAAAATCATTCTATCCTGGTTTAAAAATAGACTTTCCTCCTGCCGATAAAATTTGGAACGGGTTACGACCTGTTACGCCGGACGGTTTACCATACATCGCCAAAACAACCAAATACAACAATGTGATCGTTGCCGGCGGTCATGCCATGCTGGGTATTTCGCAGGGAACGGGAACCGGGTTGATCGTATCACAATTGATAGAGAATAAAAAAACGGAAGTTGACATTTCCGCTTTCAGCTTAGATAGATTTTAATTTCTATTTTAATACCAAAGCCATTCTTTTTGCAAAGAATGGCTTTGGTAATTTTACCTTAACAAGGTTAGGCTGTAAAGTTATTTTAGTTTAATAACGGGCCTCAGTTTATAGCCCGAAGCTCCTTCATTTTTTATAGATAATGCTGCATCAAAATCCAGCAACAAAGAATCCAAAGAAGCATTTAATCTTCTATTGACTTTGATCTTCAATCCACTTTCACTCCCGCCCGGAATGGTGAGCGGATGAACCACACCAAAACTATCTACTACACTGTTGTTGTTGCCAAGTATCAACCTGATCTCTTTTACATAACCAGTGGGCACAGGGCCTGCGCCTATCAGGGTATCAACACCATTTTGATAACTCAACAAATCATAAATACCGGCAGGGGTAACAAGGTTGTACCAGTTACTATCGGCAATATTCAGGGTATCATTACCCATTTTTACCCTTACTTCACGCACATCAATATACACCGAATCAAGTTCATCAATCGGGCCGTCGGTAAGATTTACCCTAAGGTTGGTAGTGCCGGGGGAAGAATTTTCGTCTTTACTACAGGCAACAAATCCTGTTACTGCCAGGGAAAGTACAATGGCTAATAGGTGGTTTCTTTTCATATAAGTTGATTTTTGCTTTAATTAATAAAATCTGTGCCAAATCAACTTTTTGTGCAAACATTAAATCATCAAGTCTTAGTTATTCTTGTCATACAACATATCCAAATAAAGTATCATTCTTATTCAACTCCGTATAATGGATATTTAATTTAGTCATATTCTTCAGCAATACTCCGTGATCTTCCCTTTTCTTTAATTCGATACCTATCAATGCAGGCCCGCTTTCCTTATTGGTCTTTTGCATGTATTCAAAACGGGTGATATCATCTGTGGGTCCCAGCACATTATTTACAAATTCTTTCAAAGCGCCGGGGCGTTGAGCAAAGTTTACGAGAAAATAGTGCTTCAATCCTTCGTATTGTAAACTGCGTTCTTTTATTTCGGGCATGCGGTCAATATCATTGTTACTACCACTTATTACGCATACTATATTTTTTCCTTTTATTTGGTCTGCGTATTGTTCCAATACGGCTACGCTCAATGCCCCCGCTGGTTCTACTACGATGGCATCTTCATTGTATAGTTGTAAAATGGTGGAACATACTTTTCCTTCTGCCACCAGTTGCATATCATCCAATACTTCTTTACAAATAGGAAAAGTGATATTGCCTACCCGCCTTACAGCAGCACCATCTACAAACCGGTCTATATTATCCAGTAATACGGGTGCGCCTTTCTTTAGTGCTTCATACATGGAAGGCGCCCCCTCCGGCTCCACTCCAATAATTTTTGTTTTAGGAGAATAGGTTTTAAAATAACTGCCAACGCCAGCGCACAATCCTCCACCGCCAACAGGCAAAAACAAGTAATCAATATCAGATCGATCTTCCAGTATTTCCACCCCAACAGTTCCCTGCCCTTCAATGATGCGCACATCATCAAAGGGCGGGATAAAGATCATGTTGTTTTCTTCTGTATATTTTTTTGCTGCTGTGGCGCAGTCATCAAACGTATCGCCCACCAGTTTTATTTCGATATTATCGTCACCAAACATTTCCGTCTGCTGTATTTTTTGCCTCGGTGTAATCACGGGCATAAATATTACACCTTTTACATTGAGTTTTTTACAACTGTAAGCAACGCCCTGTGCATGGTTTCCGGCGCTGGCACACACAACGCCATATGTCATCTGGTTCGCATGCAGGCTGCTCATCATATTATAGGCACCGCGTAATTTGTAGGAGCGCACGATCTGCAGGTCTTCTCTTTTGAGATAAACATTACAATTAAATTTTTTTGAAAGATTTAGATTGTAACTCAGTTGAGTTCTGTTCACTACGTTTCGCAAGCGGACTTGTGCCGACACAAAATTCAAACCACCAGCATTTGCAGCAGTAGTTTGAATAAGTGTAGTGTGCAATAAATTTTCTTCCATTGTATAGCGGATCAAATAATTATACCAACTGTGCCTTTACAGGAATTTCTGCTTCTTTCTTCGGTTGATTTTCGGGGCGGAGGCTTCTTACTGTTTTGCCCGCCTGCCACAATTCGCTTTCTCTTAATTCTTTTAATTCTTCTTCCAGTTTTTCCCTGTAATCAGCCTTGCTGTTGCTTTCTATTGATTTTGCTGCCTCTTTACCTTCGGCAACACTTTCATACAGTTCTTTAAATACAGGTGCAGTTGCATCACGGAATTTTTTCCACCAGTCCAGGGCACCACGTTGTGCTGTGGTTGAGCAGTTTGCATACATCCAGTCCATACCATTTTCTGCTACCAGTGGCATCAGTGATTGTGTGAGTTCTTCTACTGTTTCATTGAAAGCTTCAGAAGGTGAATGTCCTTTTGAACGCAACACATCAAATTGAGCTGCAAAAATTCCCTGTATGGCTCCCATCAGTGTTCCCCTTTCGCCGGTAAGGTCTGAGTATACTTCTTTCTTAAAATTGGTTTCAAACAAATAACCGGAGCCTATTGCAATACCCAGGGATACTACTCTTTCAAAAGCTTTGCCTGTTGCATCCTGGAAAATGGCATAAGAGCTATTTAATCCACGGCCCTGCAAAAACATTCTCCGTAATGATGTCCCGCTTCCTTTCGGCGCCACTAAAAACACATCCACATCTTCAGGTGGAATTATGCCCGTCTGCTCCTTATAAGTAATACCAAAGCCATGAGAGAAATACAATGCTTTGCCGGGGGTTAAATGTTTTTTTACGGTGGGCCACATGGCTATTTGTGCAGCATCGCTCAACAGGTAACAAATGATCGTTCCTTTTTCCAGGGCTTCCTCTATTTCAAATAATGTTTCGCCTTCTACAAAACCATCCCGAACCGCTTTATCCCAGCTTTTAGAATTTTTTCTTTGTCCTACAATTACATTGATCCCATTTTCTTTCTGGTTCAATGCCTGGCCCGGGCCCTGTACACCATAACCAATAACCGCCACCACTTCATCTTTCAGCACCTGCTGTGCTTTTGATAACGGAAATTCATCTCTTGTAACTACGTTTTCTTCTGTACCTGCAAAATTTAATGTTGCCATGATTGTGATTTTTTAAATTTATATTTTTTATTGATTAACAAGCGACCGTAACTGTATCCGACATCGTTGTGTCACTCACTTTTACTATTTGTTCTTTATTCAGCCCTTCCAAATTGCTACTATCTTATAACCATTACCCACTTACCACTCGCTACTTACCCTCCTCACATCGTAAATACTTCCTCCTGCTGATTTAAAAATCCGTTCTCTACCAGTTCATCTCCCGGCGCTGAGGATTCATACGTTTTTAATTTTTCGTGAAAACCGCTGCTGTCTTTAATGATTGCTATCCTGGCACTTCTCACAAACTCTATCATACCATAAGGCTCCAGTGCTTTTATCAAACCGTCTGTTTCTTCCCTGTGACCGGTGGTTTCAAACACAGTATAATCTTTGCGGATCACTACTGCCCTTGCACCATACTCCCGTAATAGTCTTTCCACTTTTACCTTTTCGGCTATTTCATCTGTGGGCACTTTATAAAGGGCCATTTCCTGCCATACTATTTCATCTTCGGTATTGTAAAATGCTTTTAATACATCTACCTGTTTTTCTATCTGGCGGCAAAGTTTGCGTACCACCTCTTCTGTTTCATTGATCACGATCGTAAAGCGATGAACACTTTCAACCTCTGTTGGCGAAGTATTAAGGCTGTCCACATTAATTTTCCTGCGGGAAAAAATAATGGCGATCCTGTTCAATAAACCAACCTGGTTTTCTGTATAAACAGTGATCGTGTATTCAGGCCTCAACCCAGCCCTCTCCAGAGAAGAGAGAGAATGGACCGTAGCTTTTATTTTGTCTTCACTCATAAAATAATATTTATTCAAAAATGCAAATCTTCGCTGCCGTCTTCTCCATATCCTCCCCTTTGGGGTAGATAGAGGGGGGCTTGGGCTTGTTCTTACTTCAACCTGATCTCACTTACACTACATCCCTGCGGCACCATCGGGAATACATTGTTTTCTTTACCCACCATTACTTCGAGCAAATAAGAACCTTTGTGATCCACCATTGTTTTTACAGCATCTTTCAATCCTGGTCTCCCGCTGATCTTTTTTCCGGCAATGCCGTAAGCTTCTGCCACTTTCACAAAATCCGGGCTTTGAATATTGGTGAAGGAATACCTCTTCTCCATGAACAACTCCTGCCACTGGCGAACCATTCCAAGAAACTGGTTGTTAAGGATCATGATCTTTACATCCACGCCGGTTTGCATGATGGTGCCCAGTTCCTGGATGGTCATTTGTATGCCGCCATCACCAATGATGGCAACCACCGTTTTATCGGGTGCGCCAAATTTTGCACCAATGGCTGCAGGCAGGGCAAAACCCATGGTACCTAAACCACCACTGGTTACATTGCTTTTGCTGTTATTATATTTTGCATAGCGGCAGGCTACCATCTGGTGTTGGCCAACATCGGTTACAATAATGGCATTGCCCCCGGTAAGTTCGTTGAGTGTTTTGATCACTTCACCCATGGTTAATTCATCCGAGGTTGGATTTAGTTCCGGCGTTATGCAGGTGGCAGCTTCTTCCTTTGCATGGTCAGCAAATTTTTGCAACCATTCGCTGTTATCTTTTTTGTTGAGCAAGGCTGTGAGCATCGGTAATGTTTCTTTGCAATCGCCCCATACAGGTACAGTTGCTTTTACGTTTTTATCAATTTCCGAAGGATCAATATCAAGATGAATCACTTTTGCCTGCTTTGCATATTTATCTAAACGCCCGGTTACCCTGTCGTCAAAGCGCATTCCTACTGCTATCAATACATCGCAGTCATTGGTCAACACATTGGGTCCGTAATTTCCATGCATACCCAACATACCCACGCCCAGCGGGTGATGTGTAGGAATGGCGCTCATTCCCATAATGGTCCAGGCTGCCGGTAGATTCCCTTTTTCAATAAATGCTGCAAATTCTTTTTCGGCTTTACCCAAAATAATTCCCTGGCCAAATATTACAAAAGGCTTTTTTGCTTCATTGATAAGTTTTGCGGCTTCTTCTACATATTCTTTTCTCACAATCGGTTTTGGGCGATAGCTCCTGATGTGCGTGCATTTTGTATATCCCTTATAATCGAATAATTGTAATTGGGCATTCTTCGTGATGTCGATCAACACTGGGCCGGGACGGCCACTTCCGGCAATGTAAAAGGCTTTTGCCAGCACAGAAGAAATTTCATTGGCATCAGTGACCTGGTAATTCCATTTGGTAACGGGCGTAGTAATGTTGATCACATCTGTTTCCTGGAAGGCATCAGTGCCCAGCAAATGTGCGAATACCTGGCCGGTGATGCACACCAGGGGCGTGCTGTCGATCATAGCATCTGCTAATCCTGTCACTAAATTAGTAGCGCCAGGTCCGCTGGTAGCAAACACCACGCCTGTGCGGCCACTGGCTCTTGCAAAACCCTGTGCTGCGTGTATGCCTCCCTGTTCGTGTCGTACAAGAATATGATTAAGCTTCGCATCGTAATCATACAGCGCATCATAGATAGGCATAATGGCGCCACCGGGATAACCAAAAATGGTTTCCACATCTTCGGCTATCAATGCTTCCAGTACGGCTACAGAACCGGAGACGGCCCCATCAATCCCACAAGGGGGAAGCGTAGACACATCTTCTTTAATTTCAGGCTTGATCAATTCTTTTACTTCTGCCATAAAAACTAATTTAGTTTTTGATGTAATAATAGTCTTTCAAAATAGTTGGCCTTTAACAGCTCCCTGGGGATTTAAGGGGCTTCATCCGTAACACAACCTTCACTCGCATCCTTCACACATTGTGCATATTTAAACAATACTCCCTTTGTTGCTTTTAATGCAGGCCTTGTCCATCGTTGTTTTCTTTGAGCAATAATTTCCGCCGACACTTTTAAATTGAGCGTATTATTTACAGCATCAATTTCAATGATGTCATTGTCTTGCACCAGCCCGATCAATCCACCATCAAATGCTTCGGGTGTGATGTGGCCTACAACAAAACCATGCGTGCCACCACTAAACCTTCCATCAGTTATCAGTGCTACAGACTTGCCCAAACCTGCGCCAATAATGGCTCCTGTGGGTTTTAACATTTCGGGCATGCCCGGTGCCCCCCTTGGGCCTATGTATCTTATTACCACCACATCTCCTTCTTTTACCTTACCGCCCGATATACCTTCGATCAGGGCTTTTTCATCATTGAATACCCTGGCGGTTCCTTCAAATTTCTCTCCCTCCTTACCACTGATCTTTGCTACACTTCCTTTTTCGGCCAGGTTGCCATACAATATCTGTAAATGCCCTGTTGCTTTTAATGGCGTTTCAAGGGGCATAATTATTTGTTGCTTTTCAAAATCAAGATCCTGGGCAGCTGATAAATTTTCTGCAACAGTTTTTCCTGTTACTGTAAGGCAATCGCCGTGTAGTAAATTATTTTTCCATAAATATTTCATCACTGCCGGCACACCGCCATGTTGGTGCAGGTCTTCCATTAGATATTTGCCGGAAGGTTTAAAATCTGCCAGCACCGGAATTTTATTGCTGATGGTTTGAAAATCGTCCTGCGACAATGCTACATCCACCGATTTTGCCATGGCGATCAAATGCAATACAGCATTCGTGCTTCCTCCCAATACCATAATAACGGTGATGGCATTTTCAAATGCTTTTTTCGTCATGATATCTTTGGGTGTAATATTTCTTTCCAGTAATATTTTTATTGCCCCTCCAACCGCATCACATTCCTGTTGTTTCTCTATACTTAATGCAGGGTTGGAAGAAGAATTAGGCAAACTCATACCCAATGCCTCGATAGCAGAAGCCATGGTGTTGGCTGTGTACATTCCGCCGCAGGCACCGGCGCCGGGACAAGCATGCTGAACAATTCCTTTAAAATCTGCTTCACTTAAATTGCCGGCTATCTTCTGTCCCAGGGCTTCAAATGCACTAACAATGTTCAGGTCTTCTCCTTTATAATGGCCTGGTGCAATGGTTCCGCCATACAACATAATAGAAGGACGATTTAATCTTCCCATTGCCATGATGGCACCGGGCATATTTTTATCACATCCGGGAATGGCAATGAGTCCATCGTAGTATTGTGCACCGGCATTTGTTTCAATGCTATCTGCAATTACATCCCGGCTTACCAGGCTATAGCGCATTCCGTCTGTACCCATGCTTATGCCATCGCTTACGCCAATGGTGTAAAAACGCAGGCCTAATAAACCTTCCGTTTCATTCACAGCTTTGCGAACGGTTGTTGCCAAATCATTTAAATGCATATTACAAGGATTACCATCCCAGCCCATACTTACAATACCCACCTGGGCTTTATCAAAATCTTCCTCTTTAAATCCTATCCCATAATACATTGCCTGCGCCGCAGGTTGGGTAGGATCCTGGGTAAGTGTTTTGCTATATCTATTTAGTTCATGATTCATACCTGATGGTTCATAGTTTAATGATCGGGCTAACTTTTATACCAGTTCTTGTTTTAAGAGATAAGGTTGTTCCAGCACTTTTAATTTATATGCCTGTTGAATAATGTGACTCAATGAATCTTCCCAATTCTTTTTAAATGGCACATCGTCCAGTGACTCTAATGCAACCACTTCTGCAGCAGTGCCGCAAAAAAAACCCGCATCTGCTCCGCGCATTTCTTCCGGTTTAAATAATTTTTCTTCTATGGCAATAGTCAATTCATTGCATATTTCAATTACTGTTGCCCTGGTAATACCAGGAAGGATATTTCCTTTAGGTGCCGTAAACAGAACGCCGTTATTTTCATAAAAAATATTGGCACCCGAACTCTCTGCTACATAACCATTGCAATCCAGTACCAGGGCTTCATCGAAGCCATTATCTTTTGCCTCCTGGCAGGCAAGGATGGAGTTTACATAATGGCCACTTACTTTCGCTTCCACATGAAACGCATCCGCATTCGGCCGGCGATAAGTGGATGTCTGGATTCTCATCTTATTACTCATGTAGCCGTTTGTCCATTCCCAGCATTCAATGGCCAGGTAAGTTTCCTTTCCTTTCGACAAAGCCATATTGGGAGAACATAAAACAATGGGGCGTACATAAGCATCTGTGAAATTATTCTGCTTCAATGTTTCGTATGTCAGTTCAACCATTTGTTGGGTGGAATAATTGAAAGGCATTTTCATTACCGCGGCAGAATTTCTCAAACGATCGTAGTGCTCTTTTCCTTTAAACATTTTTGTACCCCCGTTTACAGGGTACGAACGAATGCCTTCAAACACAGCGTAGCCGTAATGTAACGACTGGCTATACAGGTCTGTCTTAGCTTCCGAAGCCTTTACAAACTCATTGTTGTAATAAATAATTGTGTCGTTGTTGTAATAGCCCCCCTGCCCCCCAGAGGGGGTTTTTGGAGTTTCTTTCTTTGAAACTTCTTCCTGCATATTTTCTTTTTTATTCTTCTCCATCATAATCAACTTCAATTTAAAGGTTCTTAAGCCCCTCCCTGGAGGGCCTGGAGCGGCCGCATAAAAAAACCCGCCTTTTTTGGAGGCGGGTTTTGTATTTTTTAATTTTACTTTATATACAAGAACCTCCTCCAGTTGTTACGGGAATAATAATAATCACCACAATAATTATCGTAGCAGCAATGATTCTATTTATATTATTCTTCAACATGGAGGATGTATGTTTTAGTAAATATACATCCGCCGTTTCAATAAAAAGAACTCAGCAAGCATTTTTTTTATCCCCGGCCGCAAGGGCGCCTTAGATCTTAATTTTTGTGGGACTTTCATTTTTATAGTGAACCTCCCGGGGAGTTATATAATTGTTGATTTTCTCAACTCAATATTTTCTCTTTTTACAGATCCCGGAATTTTTCCGCTGATGTAGTCGCTGATCATTTCGCCCAGTGTGGAAGTAAAATAAAAATTTACCGGCTCAATATCTTTGGTTACAAATCCATTTGTTAATGACCAGCTTACGGCTTCCCTTACCAGGGATGCTTCGGTAGTTAATCCAAAATACTCCAGCATCATAGCGGCAGACAAGATAGAACCAACCGGGTTCGCAATATCTTTCCCCGCAGCCTGCGGGTAAGAACCATGAATAGGTTCAAATAAAACCGTACCTGTTCCAACAGAAGCAGAGGGCAATAAACCTAATGACCCTGTTAAAACGCTGGCCTCATCACTGATGATATCGCCAAACATATTTTCTGTCAGTACTACATCAAACTGTACAGGGTTGATAATGATTTGCATAGCAGCATTGTCAACAAACATATAATCCACTGCAACGTCCGGGTATTGTAGAGCGATTTCCTGCACCACTTTTCTCCACAGCCTGGAAGTTTCCAAAACATTGGCTTTGTCAACCAGCGTAAGCTTTTTCCTTCTTTCAGGTTTTTGTGCAAAATGGAATGCCAGGTGAGCAATTCTTTCAATTTCGGAACGACTGTAGCCACAATCATCACTTGCATAACTTCCATCTTCGGCCAGGTACTTTTTACCAAAATAAATACCGCCGGTCAGCTCCCGAAAAATAATAAAATCAACGTTCTCCAATCTGCTTGCCTTCAATGGAGAAAGGTGCGCCAAAGCAGGATACGTAATGATCGGGCGGATATTTCCAAACAGCTGCAACTCTTTTCTCAATCTAAGCAAACCCTGTTCAGGCCTTACCTTGGCAGTGGGATCATTGTCATATTTTGGATGACCAATGGCACCGAACAACACTGCATCACTATTTTTACAGGCTTCCAGTGTTTTATCAGGAAGCGGGTTGCCGGTTTTATCAATGGCATCGGCACCCATCAGTTGGTAACTGTAAATAAATTCATGATCAAACAATTCCGCTATTTCATCTAATATTTTTACGGATTGTTTTGTTACTTCCGGCCCAATGCCATCACCTTCAATTACTACAATATTTTTTTTCATGGTTAACTACTGCGGAACGCTCTTTTGATTTAAAATGCCTTTTCTATTTCGAAATCTTCAATTTCATTTTTTAAATTCAACAGGTAATCAATGTCATCATACCCGTTTAGCAAACAGGTTTTTTTGTATGTATTAATATCAAATCCCTCCTCAAATTCTTCCAGCGAACCTATTTTAATGGTTTGTTTTTCTACATCAACGATCAATTCTGTTACATTACTTTGTTCAAATATTTTTTGCAGGAAGCCCTCACTTACCTGTACCGGAAGCACACCATTGTTTAAAGCATTGTTCTTAAATATATCTGCAAAAAAACTGGAAACCACTACCCTGAAACCATGATCCAGTATAGACCAGGCTGCATGTTCCCTGGAGGAGCCGCATCCAAAATTTTTTCCTGCTACCAAAATTTCCCCGCTGAACTGGGATTGGTTTAATGGAAAATCAGCTTTAGGTTTTGCCTCATCATCATTTTCATATCGCCAGTCACGAAACAGGTTCTTCCCAAAACCTTCTTTGGTAGTGGCTTTTAAAAACCGTGCAGGGATGATCTGGTCGGTATCAATATTTTCAATATTGATGGGAACAAACCCCGACTGCACTATACTCAATTTTGCTTTACCCATTCTCAATTATCAGTTTAATAGTTCTCTTACATCGGTTATAACTCCTGTAATAGCTGCTGATGCTGCTGTAAGCGGGCTGGCCAATAATGTTCTGGCCCCGGCTCCCTGTCTTCCTTCAAAATTCCTGTTGGAGGTAGAGATACAATATTTTCCCGCGGGAATTTTATCTTCATTCATTCCCAGGCAGGCACTGCAGCCGGGCTGGCGGAGTATAAATCCGGCTTCTTCAAAAACTTTATCAATGCCTTCTTCTATTGCCTGTGCCTCTACCTGTTTGCTGCCGGGTACGATCCATACTTCCACACCATTTGCTTTCTTTTTTCCTTTTACAAAACCGGCAACCATGCGCAGGTCTTCAATTCTTGAATTGGTACAGCTGCCAATAAAAACATAATCTATTTTCTGGCCTTTAATGGGAGTATTTTGTTCAAACCCCATGTAAGCGAGTGATTTTTCCAGTCCGGATTTATCTGTATCATTAATACTTTCTTTTGTTGGAATTTTTTCATCGATGCCGATACCCATACCAGGGTTGGTACCATAAGTGATCATGGGTTGAATATCTGCTGCATTGAAATGATGCTCTGAGTCAAAAGATGCATCTGAGTCCGAATACAATTGCTTCCATTGTACTAAATTTTCATCCCAGGCTTCAGCCTGCGGTGCAAATTCCCTCCAGCGGATGTATTCAAATGTTTTTTCATCAGGTGCTATCATACCGCATCTTGCGCCCATTTCAATACTCATGTTGCAAATGGTCATACGCGCCTCCATACTTAAAGAAGTAATGGCCGATCCCGCAAACTCAACTGCAAAGCCGGTTGCCCCGCTTGCGGAAATTTTTGAAAGAATGTATAACACGATGTCTTTTGAAACAACGCCATTTTTTAATACGCCTTCTACATTAATGCGCATCAGTTTTGGCTTGCTTTGTAACAGGCATTGCGTTGCCAACACCATTTCTACCTCGCTGGTGCCGATACCGAATGCAATGGCTCCAAAAGCGCCATGGGTAGATGTATGACTATCCCCGCAAACTATGGTGTTGCCGGGTTGTGTAATTCCCAATTCGGGACCTATTACGTGCACGATCCCCTGGAAGGGATGCCCGAGACCGTATAACTCAACGCCATGCTCCGCACAATTTTTTATCAGCGCTTCCACTTGTAGTCTTGACAGCTCTTCTTTGATCGGAAGGTGTTGATCTATTGTTGGCACATTGTGATCTGCTGTAGCTACCGTTTGTTGCGGACGAAAGACTTTAAGCCCTCTTTTATTTAACCCGTTAAAAGCCTGCGGGCTGGTAACTTCATGAATAAAATGAGTATCTATATAAAATACGGAAGGGCCGTTGTCAATTATTTTGACAACATGTTTTTCCCAGATCTTTTCAAATAATGTTTTACCGGCCATTATGCAACTATTGCGTTTGATTGATATTGTTGAGCCAATGCGCCCAGGTCGTAATCTTCCACTTCTTTTTTATTGTCGGCTACTTTCAAAAATGCATCGTATAAAACATCTACATCATTCCTGTCGAACTGGAAACCAAGTTTTTGGAAGCGATAAGCCAAAGCACTTCGTCCACTCCTGGCCGTTAGTACAATTTTTGAGCTATCGGCACCTACTTCTTCGGGGTTGATGATTTCGTAGGTCAATGCGTCTTTCAAAAACCCATCCTGGTGGATGCCCGAGGAATGAGAGAAGGCGTTGCTACCCACGATAGCTTTGTTGGGTTGCACAGGCATCCTCATTGTATCGGAAACAATCCGGCTGAGGGGATTTAATTGTTTGGCATTAATATTTGTATAATACCCAAGCCCATTGTGTTGTTTAATGATCATTACCACTTCTTCCAAAGAAGTGTTGCCAGCTCTTTCGCCCAGGCCATTGATGGTACATTCTATTTGTCGTGCTCCGGCAATAACCCCTGCAATAGAATTAGCTGTGGCCAGGCCAAGATCATTGTGGCAATGACAACTGATAATAGCCTTATCAATATTGTTTACAGTATTAACCAGGTAAGCAATTTTTTCTCCATACTGATGAGGGAGGCAGTAGCCGGTGGTGTCCGGAATATTTACTACAGTGGCGCCTGCTTTAATAACCGCTTCTATTACCTGTGCCAGGTAATCATTGTCTGTGCGGCCTGCATCTTCTGCATAAAATTCCACATCATCTACATAATTCTTTGCCCATTTTACACATTGAATGGCTCTTTGAAGGATATCTCCCCTTGTTGAATTAAATTTTGATTTGATATGGTAGTCTGAGGTTCCGATACCAGTATGTATCCTCGAACGTGCGGCTCCTTTAAGCGCTTCTGCTGCCACTTCAATATCTTTTTGAACGGCACGGGTAAGCCCGCATACAGTAGCATTTTTAATGACCTTGGAGATCTGGCTCACTGATTCAAAATCGCCGGGAGATGAAATGGGAAAACCTGCTTCAATAATATCAACACCGAGCGCCTCTAATTTAAGTGCCAGTCCAATTTTTTCTTTCGCATTCAACCTGCAACCAGGCACCTGCTCGCCATCCCTTAGGGTGGTATCAAAAATATGCACTTTACCTTCTGCCATAATAAATCGATATACTGGATGAGATAAAAATGCAAACTGCTTATTTTTGTATTGCTTGCTATAATACGCCAATAAACAATCTGCCCAACTAAAGTACCGTCATTACAGGCAGGGATAAAATCAAAATAAGGCCCGTTTTACATCATTAAAAACAGGGCTGGTTTGGCTAAAACCCCTTACTGTAAAGGCTTTAAAATATTTTGAATTACGATGTCCAACAGGTCAACAGATGCGCTGTTTCAATTGTTAAAGTCGCTTGAAAAGAGCGAAAAGCGAAACTTTAAACTCTTTGTGAAGCGAAATTCTTCTACAGAAGACATGAAAACCATCCAGCTATTTGATGCTATGGATACTATTTCGGAGTATGACGAAAAGCAAATTCTGAAAAAAGCAAAGAATATTACCAAGGTTCAGCTTTCTAATCTTAAAGCTCATTTGTATAAACAAATTTTATCGAGTCTCCGGTTAATAAGAGAAGATGAAAATATTGACCTGCAGTTGCATGAGCAGATGGATCATGCCAGGATCTTATTTAACAAAGGATTGTACCTGCAAACTTTAAAGTTGCTGGAAAAATTAAAAGAGACTGCGCGGTCCTATCACCAGCTTACCTACCTGCAACAGGCCTTATTTTTTGAAAAGAAGATAGAAGCATTGTACATCACCCGAAGTATTCAAAACAGGGCGGAGCAACTATCGGAAGAATCTGACAGGGTAAACGCAGAATTATCAAAAGTTAATGAATTGTCCAACCTTTCCCTCCGATTATACAGTTGGTATATTCAGCATGGACATGCCAGGAATGAAAAAGATATAAAGGAATTAAAGAAGCATTTCGAAAATCATATACCGGTATCTGCGAATGGCCTTCAAAATTTTTATGAGAAATTATATTACTATCAAAGCCTTTGCTGGTATGCCTTTATCAGGCAGGATTTTTTGCAATATTATCGCTACGCTCAAAAATGGGTAGACTTATTTGCGCAACACCCTGGTATGCTACAAACAGAAACTGCTACCTACATAAAGGGCATGCACAATTTGATGAGCGCTTATTTCGACCTGATGAATCATAAGAAGTTAAGGGACGCCATCAAAAAATTTGAGCATTTTACAGAGAGTAAACTCATCACTCAAAATGATAACAACCGGTTATTAGCCTACCAATATTTATATACGGCCAGGATCAATCTTTATTTTCTGCAGGGCACCTTTACCAAAGGCTTGCGCATGGTCCCTTTTTTGGAAAAAATGCTGGAGGAATATGCGCTTTATCTTGATACGCACCGGGTATTGGTATTCTATTATAAAATTGCCAGTTTGTATTTCGGGAGCGGGGACAGTGAAAAAGCAATTGATTACCTCAACCGCATTATCAATCAAAAAGCAGACCTGCGAACTGATTTGCAATGCTACGCCCGCTTGCTGAATTTAATCGCACATTATGAACTGGGGAATTTTGAATTACTGGAATACCTCATTAAGTCAGTGTACAGGTATATGGCCAAGATGGAAAACCTGAGTAAGGTGGAAGAAGAAATGTTTGCCTTCCTGCGCCGGTCTTTCCACGTAGGTGCGCATGCTTTGAAACCTGAATTTGAAAAACTGTATAATAAATTAAAAAATTATGAAGGCAATCCTTTGGAGAGCCGGGCATTTGTTTACCTGGATGTTATAAGCTGGCTGGAAAGTAAGATAAGTGGGGTAAATGTACAGGATGTGATCCGGGAGAAATTTTTGAAAGGGAAGAGAGGCAAATAAAATCGGAAGAGATGACATCTTTTTAA
>JACMKX010000061.1 GCA_014379905.1 Ferruginibacter sp.
ATATCTGCGGTAGAAGTGCCCGGCGCAAATAATTTTCCTGCGCCCATTTCATTCAGTGTTTTCATATCATCTTCGGGAATGATACCGCCACCGGTAAGCAGCACATCATTCATATTTTTTTCTTTGAGCAGTTTCATGATCTTCGGAAAAACGGTCATATGCGCACCGCTGAGTATGCTTACGCCAATGGCATCCACATCTTCCTGCAAGGCAGCATTTACTACCATTTCGGGTGTTTGTCGCAGGCCGGTGTAGATTACTTCCATGCCTGCATCCCGCAAAGCTGTAGCAATTACTTTTGCACCCCGGTCGTGACCGTCTAATCCAACTTTTGCAACCAAAACTCTTATGGGACGATTTGTACTCATGCGTTAAAAATAGTCAATGCTTTTTTAATTCTTGCAACAGTTTCTTCCTTACCAATTAACGATGCAATTTCAAAAACCGCTGGTCCAAACTTTCCACCTACCAGCATAATACGCATAGGTAATTGTAACTCCCCGGGCTTGATGGCATGGGTGGCTGCTAATTCTTTGAAGATGGTTTCAATGCTACTGGTATCCCAATCAGCCAGCGCATTTAATTGCCCGCAAAATTCATTAAAGAAAGCAGTTTTTCCATCCGTCCATTTTGGTTTTACCGCTTCCGTGTCCCATTGAGAAGCTGCCACAAAAAAGTAGCCTGCCTGTTCATAAAAATCCGTCAATAAAATGCAGCGGTCTTTTACCAGTTCCAGTACTTTATTAAAATAAGCATCGTCTGTTATTTCAATGCCCCTGGAGATAAAATATTCTTTAACCCGCAACCCGTAATTTTCAACTCCCAACTTCTTTATCCACTCCTGGTTAAACCATTTGGCTTTTTCGAAATCGAATTTTGCGCCGGCTTTGTGAACACGGTCAATGGAAAATTTTTCAATCAGTTCATCTAATGAAAATATTTCCTGTTCGGTTCCATCATTCCAACCCAATACAGCCAATAAATTGATAAAAGCTTCAGGTAAAAAACCTCTTTCTTTAAAACCTTCTGTCAATTCATTTTTGCTCTTATCGTTCCAGTTCATAGCAAAAACAGGAAAGCCATATTTGGCGCCATCTCTTTTACTCAACTTTCCGCTTGGTCCCATTATCAATGGCAGGTGTGCCCATTGCGGCATATTTTCCAGCCCAAATAAATATTTCCATAACAGGATATGAACAGGTGCACTGCTCAGCCATTCTTCACCACGGAATGCATGGGTGATCTTCATCAGGTAATCATCTACCACAACAGCCAAATGATAAGTGGGCATGCCATCAGCCTTCAACAATACTTTATCATCTACAACCGAAGAATCAAAACTTACTTCCTGGTGGATCATGTCTGTAAAAGAAATTGTTTCATGATCCGGCATTTTTATTCTTACCACATGGAGGGTTCCTTCTTTTAATAAACGATCTGTTTCTGCTGCGGCAATCGTAAGCGAATTTCTCATCTTCATCCTTACGTTACCATCGTATTGGGGAGAAGGGTTTTCATCGGTTTTCAAGTCATTCCTCATCTTTCCCAGTTCCTCCGGTGTATCAAATGCATAATAAGCATAGCCATTGGCAACTAATTCTTCTGCATATTTTTTATACAGTACCTTTCTTTCGCTTTGGCGATAAGGACCATACTGGCCGCCATGGACAGGACTTTCGTCAGGCAACAAACCACACCACTCCAGGCATTTGAAAATGTATGCTTCGGCCCCTTCTACAAAACGGGTTTGATCAGTATCTTCAATTCGTACAATAAAATCACCGCCCAGTTGTTTGGCAAAAAGGTAATTGTATAAAACGGTACGCACACCTCCCAGGTGTAATCCGCCGGTTGGACTTGGGGCAAAACGAACTCTTACTTTTTTATCTGCCATAATATTTTTTCAGGCTGTAAAGATAAGCGGGCGGCCAGCAATAGCGGAGAAAATTCAATAAAAAAGCCGCCCCGCAAGTGGCGGGGACGGCTATATATCAACTATTCACAAGACGATTATCTTAATAAGATGGTTCTGGGAGCACGGCCATCTATTGAGATGGTAGCAATCCTGTCGCATTCTCCATTACCATAATTTAGAATAGCAGTATGATTAGGTCCCTGGAAACGAATGCTACCCTTATCTATATTGGCACATGAATATTTTTTCTGTAACGGTTCGATAATAGTTGCTGTGCGGGTGGCACCCAGCGGATTGGTAACACTTCCGTTACCCGAAACGGAAAATACGTCATCAGTGCGTTCAGGTGAGGAAGAACCTGCGGTTTGTGTAACGGATTTTATTGATTGGTGAAGCCAGTAAATGCCGGAGGGAGCTGTAATTTTCCCATTTTCTACTTTACGTTCCCAGCTTTTTACGGGTGGAAGACTATTATTTGTCCAGGTGGCAGTGCCTTCTCTTTTGAAGCCATTCACGAAATAATTTTCAAAGGTCATAACAGCAATACTACCCGGCCTCCTGATAGAATCTGAGATAACAATGCGAACCGTTCCTTTGCGTACCAGTCCACGGGGTGATGTGCAGGTAGAATCAAATACTATAACAATGGTTTTGGGAAATCCTGCCTGTGGAGTAACAGTGACATCTGCACATGGAATGATTCTTTCAATTTGGGGTAACGGGCCAAACCTGTTGCCCTGCAGGTTTTCATCGGCAGTAACCTCCATTAAAAGGTCATTGTCTTCTTCAGTCATATAATCCGAAGTGGCATTATCGGCACTTAATTCAAAAGTGGATTCAATGGCAGCATCGTTATCTGCTGTGCTGCTTTCTTTTTTACAGGAATTAAAAACAGTAAGCATTCCCAGGGAGGCGATGATCAGGAGGTTTGTAGGTTTCATAATTTTTAATTTTTAAATATTTTATTTTTTTGTTAATCTATGACCAGCGGTTATGAAGATGGTTTAATGAATTAAAAAAATTAATTTGCCCCCATGTTTTACCTGGTAAAAACACCCACCTGGGTTAAAAAATTGTATCCCAAAAGAACCTGGGAAATTACTGGTTCAGGAAAAGAGATTTTTCTGAGTTTCGATGACGGCCCACACCCTGTGCATACGGGTTTTGTATTGGATGAATTAAGAAAATACAACGCAAAAGCAACTTTTTTCTGCATTGGCAAAAATGTAGCAGAACATCCGGAAGTATACAGGAGGATCGTTGAAGAAGGGCATGCCATTGGCAATCACACACACAATCATTTAAATGCATGGAAGGTAAAAGACGGAGCCTACCTCAACAACATTGACATGGCACGACGATATATTGACAGCAACCTGTTCAGGCCACCTTATGGGAAAATCAACAGTTTCCTGGTAAATCAATTGTTATCACCGGCATATTCATTGCGAACGATTATGTGGACAGTGCTAAGCGGCGATTTCGATACCCGCATTACAAATGCGAGATGCCTGGAAAATGTTTTATTGCACGCAAAGGAAGGAAGTATAGTGGTTTTTCATGATAGCGATAAAGCACAGGAACGAATGCGTTTTGCTTTGCCGGAAGTATTAAAATATTTTAGTGAAAAAGGATTCGTTTTCAGTGCTGTAAGAGTGGCTGACCTGGTATAAAAAAAATGGGCCTGGGTAGAAACCCTGGCCCGTTTTTAATCCGTACCCTATGAAAACTGTCGCCAAGTTACGGTTAAGATTTTTATTGTGCAAAATTTTTTTAAAAGATTATAAATATTTTTATCAACCATCCTAACTTATGATCGATACTCATTGCCATCTTTACGCAGATGAACTGATGCCGGACATTGATGCGGTTTTATGCAGGGCAGCAGAAGCAGGTATTAATAAATTCTACCTGCCGGCCATCGATTCCACTACCACAGCGGCTATGCTCAAAATGGAAGAACTGTATGCCGGGAAATGTTTTGCCATGATAGGACTACATCCCTGCTCTGTAAAAAATGATTGTTTAAACGAACTGGATAATATCCGGGCTTTACTTGAACAAAGAAATTTTGCAGCTATAGGAGAAACAGGACTCGATTTTTATTGGGATACCACCTATAAGAAGGAGCAATACTTTGCCCTGGAAAAGCAAATAGAATTGGCGCTGAAATATAAGTTGCCATTGGTGTTACATACCCGCAATGCCATGCAGGAAACAATTGATGTAATTAAAAATTACAGGCATACAGAACTTAAAGGGATCTTCCATTGTTTTGGAGGCTCACTGCACGAAGCCCATCAAATTATTGAATGCGGGTTTTTGCTGGGCATAGGGGGAGTAGTAACCTATAAAAAATCCGGCTTGCCTGAGGTAGTCGCCGAAATTGATATGCAGCATATTGTATTGGAAACGGATGCTCCATACCTTTCGCCTGTGCCGTACCGGGGCAAAAGAAATGAAAGCAGTTACATGATTGAAGTGGCAAAAAAAATTGCGGAGATAAAAAATATTTCTGTTACCGAAGTAGACAGGATCACTACATCGAATGCTGAAAAATGTTTCCCTGCCCTATTATGACTGGTCGTTAAAATTGCAGAATTGCTTTTTAATAAGGAATAACCAGGCCGAATCTGAATAGAAGGACTAAAATGATTTTCGACTTTCAGGGAAATACTCGTTAAAGTATTAGAAAAAAGCAGAGAGGAAGGGATTATCTTTTTTGCTTTGAATAATATATACAAAAAAAAGCAGTTTCATGAGAAGAACAAGGGGTTCTATTAGTAGGTCAAGATTACCTCAAAGGCTTTGAGTTGGAATTTATTGCAGAGAGGAAGGGATTCGAACCCTCGATACAGTTTCCCGTATACACACTTTCTCCCGAAGTATATCGGGACTCCATC
>JACMKX010000062.1 GCA_014379905.1 Ferruginibacter sp.
ACCTCTTTTATCTTATCAAATATAGCTTTTACGTTTGCAGCTAAATCGCCTGCTTTACCCCGGCCATCAATATGCATATACATTACGTTCGGGTGATTTCGCACAAAATGATTGTGTATAGCTGTAATGGACAAACCCTGTTTAATGACTTCCTGTTGTACAGGTGCCAGATCAGTTTCGGTTAGTATAATATCACCCATCAGCATTGCAGTGTCTCCACATGGAGTAAACGCCGCCCATGATCCCAGGCCCATCGGAGGAATAATTTTAAATCCGTCAACCACTACATTGAGATCATTTTGCGGCACTGTAATTTTATACTCGCCATTCTTTTCTACTCCTTTCATCCCGGAAACCTGTTCTATCGCTGCTATATCAAGTTTACTGCTGGAAGGGGAACAATAGATAGTATCGCTGTCCTGGCGATTTACTGCTGGAATTGTCTGCGAGTGAGTGTTGCAGGAACACCATATAGCAGTGACAATAAAGGAGACTAAAACGAGCTGTTTCATATAGTTAATATTAAATGCTTTTTATTATCAGACCCAAAATAGCAGCAATAATTATGATTAGCGGCTCCTTCACTTTTTTAAAGTACACCAGCGCACATAGTGATGCAATGGCAATTAAAGCAGTAGTTATATCTGTAATACTCCGCATAGCTATCACGATAACAGCACCCAACAATGCGCCAATAACTGCTGCAGTAATGCCATCCACAAATGCTTTGACTGAAGTGTTTTTTGAAATTTTATGAAAATAAGGTGCCGGGATTACGGTAAATAAATAGCAAGGCAGGAAGGTTGCCAGGGCCGCAACAAATGCACCCGGAAATCCCGCTACAAGGTAACCTATAAAACCTACGGTAATGACAACGGGCCCTGGAGTAATCATCGCTACAGCCACTGAATCGAGGAATTGTTGCTCATTCAGCCAATTATATTCCTGGACTACCCCAGCGTGAAGAAACGGAACAATGGCCAGCCCGCTTCCGAATACAAATGCCCCGGCTTTAGTGAAGAACCAAGCCATTTTACCCAGCAAAGGCCAGTCATAGTTCCAGAAACTGGTAATACCCAGCAGCAGAACATTTAACGCACGGGGTGTACGGATCCATCCAGGCGGCGCTTTTATTATCATATAGACAAGACCGGCAAAAATAAACAACAGTACTTGTTCCTTTTGGGTGATGACGGTTACAGCTGCACCCATAAAATAGAACACCCACAGTACCCAATGAGTTTTAATCATCCACCAGTTAATTTTACTAATCGATTTTGTAGTCAGCTTGTAAGTACTAAGTACGATGATACCAATAACGGCCGCGCCAATTCCGTAAAATACTGCCTGCATCCATGCTAAACCATCGTACATTTTGTAGATCATACCAAGAATCAGAACCATTACAAAAGAGGGCAGAACAAAGGCTAATCCACAAACAGTTGCGCCAATAAGCCGATAGTGTACAAAGCCAAGGTAGATACACAATTGTGCAGCCAATGGTCCTGGTGCAAGTTGGGCAAGCGCCAGGCCTTCTTTGTATTCTTCTTCAGTTATCCATTTTTTATTCTCCACCAGGTCGTTATGCATGTATCCAACGAGTGCAACCGGGCCACCGAAGCCAATCGTGCCCAGTTTCACAAAATAAAAACTGAGTTGCCTTAATGTATAAGCAGGTGTTTCCATTGGCTGCAATGGTATGCTATGTTTAAGAGCTGGAATAGAATATCCATGCAGTATTGGAACAGGAATTACCTTTTTTTCATTTTTTTTCTGTAGGCCGAAGGAATTTCCCCGGTGTGTTGCTGAAAAATCCGCGTAAAATGGCTGTGGTCGGAGAATCCGGTGAGGTAAGCAATTTCGGTGAGGGAATAGCCGGGAGAGGCCATTAAATCAATCGCTTTTTCTATCCGTTGTTTACGTATATAGTCTCCAAAAGAAAGGTCTTCAAAATACTTAGAAAACTCTCTTGATAAATAGGAAGGGCTTATGTCAAGGCCTTTCGAAATTTCTTTCAGACTTATGTTGGTGTCAATATGGTCTTGTATGATCTCTTTTAATTCCTGTACCCAGGTGGGTGTTTTCTTTCCTTTACCTGGTTTTGCTTTCAGGTAAATGTTGAACACGTTTAATAGCAAATGTTCAAAAGGTTGCTGTGTATGTTTCTCTTTCTGCAAGTGTTTGGCCCATGTATATAGTGCATCATAAATAACCATCCCCTGTTTTAGCAAATCGTGGTCATCAGTAATATTTTTTGCAAGTCCTGCAGATATTGCCCAAAGACCGGCCGCCTGGGGTGCCATTTCATTGCGGTCTGTATCTGCGGCTCTTACAATGGGTGCCATTGCTAATAAGGCCTTATCTTTTATTTTGTACTTCTTAATAAAATAATCAAAAGTGCAATCTGAGCCATAATGCGTAAACTCTACACCGGGAATATCAAAAGGGATTGCATTTATTTGTGCAGACATTGGGATCACCTGTTCAAACGGAACATAAATTATTTCTGCCTGATTATCAATAAAGCGTTGGATCAGCCAGGGACAGGCTATACGGTCAATTTTAGGTCGTTCACGGGTGATCCATTTCATTGGTTAAAGGTAAAAAAGACTCACACAATATTACGAAGCCTTCTTGCAGTTAACAGGATGGCCTGGGTCTTCTTCCCTTCGTTTTGCGGATCGTTGAATTTAAAAACTTTAGAAGTGTACCCTGATCATTTACCAAGTTTCACAAGCTTTTTCGATTTCACGCCATCATTGGATATCACATGGAGGAGGGATACGCAGCGGACAACCAAATTTCTCTTATTTAGCGAATGTTAGTGCTGGGTGGACCTTTTTCTCGCAGTGAAATACTATGTCGATTGCAATAAATTCAGTAGAATATTTTTAGTAGACTATGAGGGTAAGCGCAACATTTTTGATTTTTTGTATATTCAACTTTTCAATGGCCTAATAAATTCATGAAAAGGATCAACAATCATTTGCCTAGCCTGGAGCATCCCAATTATCATGCTGGAGAAAGAGCGCTTTTAAATTCGGTAGATTGCGTTATACTCGGTTTCCAGGGTATAGAGCTCCATGTTTTATTGATTAGATTTCCCTATGAACCCTTTAAAGGTCATTGGTCATTGATTGGTGGCTTCGTAACACCCGATGTTGATATCGATGAAGCGGCACGTATTACCGTAAAAAAAATGACGGGATTGTCGGATGTATTCATGCAGCAGGTATATACATTTGGAGACATTAACCGGGTACCCAGCGAAAGAGTTATTACCAGTTGTTACTTCGCGCTCATCCGGATTGAGCCCACATTGGTTACACTTACCAGCACTTACGAAGCAACCTGGTTTCCTATTTCACAAATACCACCTCTGGTGTATGACCATGCGAGAATGCTGGATGCTGCTTTATTTAATCTTCGTCGTAAAATCAGGTTTCAACCGGTGGGTTTTGAATTATTGCCGGAAAAATTCACGATGTCCGAGTTACGTAACCTGTATCAGTCTATACTGGGTCGCGAGCTCGAGAAAAGAAATTTTACCCGGAAAGTGCTCAAAATGAATATTCTGCAGAAGCTCCGCGAAAAGGACAAATTGTCTTCAAAAAAAGGCTCCTATTTGTTTCGTCTCAATAAGAAACGATACCAATTTTTATTGGATAAAGGATTTTTGTTCGACATGTGATTATCTGCACCAGCATCATTTCTATCGAATTCCTGCTTTCCTTTTCAAAAGATGTGCACAAACCGGTTAATCCCCGCGCACCGGCTTTTCCAGAAAAATATTATTTGCAATCCAAAATAAAAGATTTTACATTTAGTACGCAATAAGTGTTATTTGACACTTATTATTTCCCAAAATCAACGATGCGTTTCTTTAACCAAAAAAGCTTGACTTATGAAGTATTTAATGCTTGCTGCTTTATGCGTTATGTCGGTCACTGTTTTTTCACAGGACCGGACTATCATTGGAAAAATCACT